>JAMCWG010000065.1:43364-60853 GCA_023475235.1 Chloroflexota bacterium | reverse complement strand
CGCGGGGCCCGCTCCACCCAGAGCCGCATCCGCAAGCAGCTCGACGCGGTGGACGGCGTGATCACCCCAAGTTGGGCGACGCGACTGCTGACCTCGTCCGGGGCGCGGCAGGCGATACTGCGAGGAGACGCCCTTTTTGTCCTGGATACGACGGCAGGCACGCTGGCCCGTTATCGTCTGTCCGGCAACGCCCTGGCGCCGACCGGTGGCGACCCCGTCCTGCTGCGGCGAGGGGACCGCGCCGGTTATATCACGGCCGGCGACCTGCTGGGAATGGTCTGGATGCCGGCCGGAGGGGCGAGAGACGCCCCAGCGCTCCTCGTGCTGGACCGCAACGGGCTGCTCTTCGAGTATGACGAAGGACGGGAGCTGTCGGCGCTGCTCTTGCGCGGCGGGCCAACCTGGAATAAGGTACATGCGCTGGCCGGATATGCCGGGATGCTATACCTGTTGGATACTCAGTCGCGGGAGGTCCTCTGGTATCCGGCCACCGCCGATGGGTACAACGGCCCCATCTATCGTTATCTGGACCCGATGGTGAGCCTGGACGTGAGCACGGCCCAGGATATGAAGGTGGATGAGGACCTGTTCCTTCTGATGGGCAACGGGCAGGTGACGAAGCTACGACTGGGCAAGCCGCTGCCCTTCGAGCTCCGGCCGCCCGACGGGCCGCTGCAGGAGCCGCGGCGGTTGTTCCTAGGCAAGGACTCGCTGTTCGTGGCCGATGTAGCCCGCTACCGCATCGTGGAGTTCGACCGGGACGGCAACTACGTCCAGCAGATGCGGTACGAGAGCAATGAAAACGTCTTCGCCGACCTGCGCGATTTCGTGGTGGACAAGGCCAACCACCGGCTGATCATAGTCAACGGGAAGGGGGTGTATCTGCTGGAATGGCCGGCCGGGAATCAATGAGCCGGGGGCTGGTGCTGGGTATCGAGAGCTCCTGCGACGAGACGGCTGCCGCCGTGGTGGCCGAGGGGCGGCGCATCGTGTCCAACGTCGTAGCCTCCCAGGTGCAGGTACATGCCCGCTTCGGCGGCGTGGTCCCCGAGGTCGCATCCCGCCAGCATTTGACCGCCGTCGTCCCCGTCATCCGGGAGGCGATGGGGAGCATTGCCTGGGACGAGCTGGCCGGCGTCGCCGTCACTTACGGCCCGGGCCTGGCGGGCTCGCTGCTGGTGGGGCTGAGCGCGGCCAAGGCCCTGGCGTGGGCGCAGGGTCTGGCGCTGGCCGGCGTGAACCACCTGGAAGCTCACCTCTACGCCAACTGGCTGCTGGAGGAAGAGCCCCGCTTCCCCCTGCTGGGCCTCGTCGTGTCCGGCGGCCACTCCGATCTGGTGCTGATGCGGCAGCACCTCGACTACCGGCTGCTCGGCCAAACGCGGGACGACGCCGCGGGCGAAGCCTTCGACAAGGTGGCGCGCATCCTGGGGCTGGGCTATCCGGGCGGCCCGGCCATCCAGCAGGCGGCACAGAGGGGCGACCCGGCGCGCCTGACGCTGCCCCGCGCCTGGCTGGAGGGCAGCCTCGACTTCAGCTTCAGCGGACTGAAGACGGCCGTCCTCCGCCTGGTGGAGCGGCTGGAGCGTGAGCCGGGGCCTGGCGCGCCGACTCTGAACGATGTCGCCGCCGCCTTCCAGGAGTCGGTGGTCGATGTGCTGGCCGAGAAGACGGCGCGCGCGGCGCGCGAGTACGGCGTGCGGACGGTGATCCTGTCCGGCGGGGTGGCCAGCAACACCCGCCTGCGGGAGGAGGTGCGCCGCCGGGTGACCCTGCCGGTCATGTGCCCGCCGCCGTCGCTGTGCACGGACAACGCGGCAATGGTAGCGGCCTGCGGGTGGTACAAGCTGCAGGCCGGGCGGCTGGCCGGCCTCGATCTGGACGTGGTGCCGAGCCTGCGGCTTGACGCCGCCAGCAAAAGGGGTATGATGTAACTATCGCAGTGGTCCCTGTCCCAGGGCGGCGACAGGGCATGCGGCGCAACAATCAAAGACACGGTACGGACGCGGCACGGCGAGGATGGCGGGCCATCGTAGGTGCAGGCGAAGCAGGCCTGGGCGATGAAAGCTTGGGAGGGTCCGTGATGCAGAGAACGGCCGCCATTGGTTATCTCATCGTAATCGGGACTGTGTGCGCGATCTCCCTCTTCTCGATGCTGGCCGGGGTCGTCGGCAGTCCCCCTCCGGCCGAGCCGGACGATCCAGCTTCCGTCCTGAGCGCCGCCTCGGGAAATGCCCTGGTCCTGGCGATGCCGATCGCCGTCTTTGCCCTGGGGTTTCTCGGCGTGCGCCCTTTCATTGCCACGCGCACCCCACGACCGAAGAGCAAGACGACGCAGCATAATTGACCTGCCCCCGGCCCTTAGAGGCGCAGCGCCTCCTCCAGCACCGCCATCGTCTCCACCGCACAGCGATGCCAGGAGAACTGCCTCGCCCGCTCCAACCCCCGCCGGCGCAGCTCGGCCCGTCGTCCCTCATCCTCGGCCAGGCATACCATTGCCTCCGCCCACGCCTCGGGACGGTGGGGATCGGCCAGCAGCCCGGCGTCACCGACTACCTCCGGCAGCGACGAGGCGTCGGCCGCGATAACCGGCGTCCCGCAGGCCATCGCCTCCAGGGCGGGCAGGCCGAAGCCTTCGTAAAACGAAGGGAAGGTCAGGGCCAGGGCCCCCGCCGTCAGCAGCGGCAGGTCGTCCTGGGGGACGTAGCCCAGGAAGCGCACCGGCAGGCCGGAGGCTTGCCGCATCAGCGCGTCGCCCTGCCAGCCGGGCTTCCCCGCCACGACCAGCTCCAGCGGCGCCCTATGCCGCGCCGTCACCAGCGCCATCGCTTCCAGCAGGCACTCCAGGTTCTTGCGCGGATGCAGAGTCCCCACGAAGAGGAAGTAGCGCGCCGCGAGGCCGTATCGATCGCGCACCGCCTGCACGGCAGCAAGGTCGATGTCCGGACGAAACGAGGGGTCGGCGGCCAGATGCACGACCCGGACCTTCTCTGCCGGTATGCGGTACCTCTCCACCAGGTCGCGCTTGGTGGCCTCGGATATGGCGATGACCAGCCGGGCCGCGCGGGCGCTGCACAGCGTCCCCCAATGCAGATACAGGCGGCGCAGCCGGGGATGGGCCTGCGGGTAGTACAGATAGCCCAGGTCGCAGACGGTGACCACCGAGCGTCGCGGATGGAGCCAGGGAAGGACATGGGCGGGCACGAACAGGGCATCCGGCGGGTGGAGGGCCATCTCCCAGGCCAGTCGCCCGTGGGTCCAGAGCCGCGGCAGCGGCATTATCCGCTGGCGGAGGCGGGAAGACGGCGGGAAATCGCCCGGCGCGGGCGGGGCATTGAAGTAGTAGACCAGCTCGTGGAGCGCGCCTAACCTGGGCAGCTCCTGCAGCAGGTGCCAGGAGTAGCCCTCGGTACCGGTCCGCTGGGCGACGACCGCCCGGCTGGCGTCGATCCCGATGCGCATGGTGATCACGAAGCAGTATAGCACACGAGTGTCGCCGGTTTTGCTCGGACGCTGACTATGGCATAATGATAGTGTACAACAAGGGGGTCGAATACCAGCCGAAGGAGCAAGCCTTGAACGACGTTCAGATACGCGTCGAGCGGGTCTTCCGGGTGGACGATGGCGCGATTATCTGGGTGGTGAACTATCGTGGCCAGGTGTCGGTAACCGGCTGGGACCGGCCCGAGGTCAGGGTAGTGGCCCAGAAGCGGGGCGAGGACGCCTTCGGCCGGCCCGACGGACGGTGGGTGCGCGGGCTGGAGGCCGAGCAGGACGGCTCGCTGATCCGCCTCCAGGCCCAGGCCGTGCCTCTGCCGGCGGCTGAAAGCACCACGCTCCCGCGAGGCATGGACATAGACTTACGGACGCCGCGCAACGTCGCCGTCGCGGTCCAGTCGCCGAACGGGCTGGTGGTGGTCGGCGACATAGCGGGCATCCTTTTTGTGCGCGTCGGGAGCGGCCACGTCAGCCTGCGGCGAATGGCCGGCCAGTGCCTCATTCTGGGGGAAAGCGGCTCGTGCACCGGCGACTGGCTGCGCGGCGAGCTGGCCTTCCGCCTGGGCGGGGGCAGCCTGCAACTGCGGGAGAGCATCCTGAGCCGGCTAGACGGCGAGACGCTCACCGGCGACGTGGAGGTGCAGGCGTTCCTTTCACCGGCCGCGCCCGACGGCGCCTACAGCGTGCGCAGCCGGAGCGGAAGCATCACTCTCAGCGTGCCGCCGGCCAGCAACGCAACACTTGACCTGCGCAGCGACACGGGCCAGGCCCAATTCCTGGCACCAGGCGAGGTGCTGGCTTCCAATCCCGGACAGCGCTCCGTGCGTATCGGAAGGGGCGGCGCCTCGATAAGCTTGCATACCACCCACGGCGATATAGCGGTCCGGTCCTGGCAATGGGAGGGCGAGCCGCCGGCGCCGCCGCTGCCCGCAAGGGACTTCTTCCACTCTCTCCCGGAAGGAGCGCCCCAGGAGCTGGCCCTGTTGCGCAAAGTGGCCGACGGGGAGGAGACCATCAGCCAGGCCATTCGCGAGCTGGCCGCGCTACCCCCCGTCTGGTAGCTGATAGCTTGCCGCACGAGCATTACCTGTGCCTGCGCTGGAGCCAGCGCCGCTACGGTGCAGCGTCACTGCAGACCACCGGCGGACAGCCGCTGGGGGTGGTGTACCCGGGACGGTGGTGTCGCACGCCGGGGCCCGACTTCCGCGATGCGGTGCTGGTCATCAACGATGAGATCTGCCACGGCGATGTGGAGGTGCACAATTGCGCCTCCGCCTGGCGCGGCCACGGCCATCATCTGCAGTCTGCCTACAACCGCGTGGTCCTCCAGGTCGTGCTCGAGATGGACAGCGGCGAGGATGCGTACACCGAGGACGGCCGGAGGGTGCCCACAGTCCAGTTAGGGCCGTACCCTATCGACACGGGGTATCTCCCACCGCCCACCTGCCCGGAGGCCGCCGCCCAGTGGGATGTCCCATCGCTGGCGGCCTGCGTGGAGAGGCTTGGACAGGACCGGGTGCTGGGCCGGGCGGCGCGTCTGGAGGCGGAGATGGCCCTGCAGCCGCCCGATCAGGTGCTTTACGAGGCATTATGCGAGGCGCTCGGCTACAACCGCAATCCGGCGCCTTTCCGTGAGCTGGCGCGACGACTGCCCCTGGCCGTCCTCGAGGCAGCCGTATGCGGCCGGCCTGCCGCCGAGCGGAGCACGCTACTGGCCGCGCTGCTGCTGGGGCAGAGCGGGCTGCTGCCGAGCCAGCGGCCGATTGCCGGCGACCGGATCGAAGGGAGCGGTCCCCGAAGTGGATACAGCTACTCCTCCGGCGCTGAGCAGACCTGGCGGACGCTGTCCGCGCGCTGGGAGCTGGAGCCGTTGAGCTGGCGGGCCTGGCGCTTTGCCCAAGTGCGCCCCGAGAACTGGCCGACCCGGCGGGTAGCAGCGGCGGCCTGGATAGTAGGCCGGCATCTGGAGCGAGGTCTGTTGGAGACAATCTGCGCCGCGGTGCAGGCCGGACCGGCCGCCCTGGAGAAGGAGCTGGTGGGCGGCAGCGAGATGCCCTACTGGGAAACACACTACGATTTTGGCCGGCCCAAGCGGTCGTCCCACCTCATCGGCCGAGCACGCGGCGGGGAGCTCGCCGTCAATGCCGCCATCCCAATGGCGTACGCCTGGGGACAGCGGCAGGACGACGCTGCGCTATGCGAGGCTGCGCTGTCCACGCTACGGTGGTATCCGGGCCGGGGCGAGAACGAACTGACCCGGTACGTAAGGCGTGAGGTACTGCAGACCGCCTTCCCACAGACGGCCTGCCGGCAGCAGGGGCTGCTGCACCTGTACCACCGCTGGTGCCGGGAGAAGGACTGCGACGAATGCCCGATAAGCGTGGGCCTGGACTGAGTATTCCCCCATCGGGCTGGGTTGAGAGAGCTATCTATTGTTTGTCTGCTTGTCGGCGGAATCCGGCGCAGGCTGGCGCTTGGCAAGGCCGCCCTTATCGTAGTCCACAAACGGGTCCCAAAGCATCCAGCCTGATGCCTGTGCATCGCTGGCCGCCTTCTTCTCGGCTTCGATGTCCTTCTCCGTGTACACCCGCGCCGTAGCCCACGGGTAGTCGTCGAAATACTGAAGCCAGGGGCGGATGCGGGCGCCCGTCCCCTTGATCCGGTTGACGGCCTTCTCCAGGCTGTAGAAGACGATCTCGTATGGATGGGCCGGGGCGTTCTGGTACGAGATCGGATCGGTGGGCAGGCCGCCGGCGAAGGTGGAGGGATAGACCATCGGCGATATGTAGTCCACATACTGCGCCAGCGTCTCGAGGTGCTGGCCGATCCCCATATCGTCGTCGCGCCAGCAGGCATAGCCGAAGACATCCACCGAGGTGACTCCCCCCAGCGGCTTCAGCTCGGCGCGCGCCTGGCCCAGAAAGCCACTGATGGCCTCCACTCGATTCTGGGCGGTGTTCGGACGGGAATACACTGCATTGTCCACGCTGGTACTCGCGCTGGGATCGGTGGGGAAGCGGGTGTAATCGAACTGGACTTCGTCGAAGCCCTTGCGGATCGCCTCCTTGGCCAGGGCGATGTTGTAGTCCCACACCTCTCGCCGGAAAGGGTCCATCCAGATCAAGCCCTCGCCGTCGACCCACGGCTGGCCGGTACGCTTGTCCTTAATGGTCCACTCCGGATGCGCCCGGCCTAACGGATCGTCCTTGAATACCACGATGCGTGCGATTGCATAGATGCCCCTTTTCTTCAGGTAGGCCAGCAACTCATCCACGTCCGGCAGCGTTATCAGGTTCTGCGCGCCGATCTCGGCGGCCAGCGGCACATCGCTCTTGTAGGCGACGAGGCCACGGTCGCCCTTGAGGTCGATGACGACCCCATTTAACTCGGTACTTTCGATGAGGTTGAGCACGCGCTGGCGCATTGCCTTGTTCCCGATGCCGAAGAAGGTGACATAGGGGGCGCGCACCACGAATGGCTCCATCGCAATGTCAATCGTGGTCTGTTGTCCCACGGCGATCTGCTGCCGCTTGTAGCCGGGCGCCGAGACGGTGAGCGTGAACGCGGAGGGCACCCCTTCCAGACGGAACATTCCACCTGCGTCGGTCGTGGAGGTGGCCGCGTCCGTCTGCAACTGCGCGCCCGTGATGGGCCGGCCGGAATCGACCTCGCTGACCTTGCCGGTAAGGGTGTCCGGACGGAGTTTTATGTCGAGACTAGGAACGGTCGGCGAGGGCAATTCGGTCCTGGCATAGCCTGTGGCCGTTACCACCACCGGCGTTCCTTCGGGAAACCTGGACAGGTAGTAGCTGCCATCGGCACGGGTAGTAGTCGAGATGGGGCCGGAAGCCAGGATGGCGTGAGAGACGGGCGAATCGGTGTAACTGTCGCGGACCGTGCCGGAAAGCGAGCGGGGAGTAAGCGAGACATCGAGATGCTCGATGCGGTCCACGGGAACGGAAGCGGAGAGATAGCCCGCGGCCTCGGCCGTGAGGATGGTGCGCCGCCTCACTCGGTGCAGCTCGAAGGTGCCGTCGGCGCCAACGGCGACCGGAGAGCGGACGGACGAGCCGATGAACAGGCTGGCGTCCGTTATGGGCTTCCCGTTCTCGGCATCGACCACCGATCCGGTCAGGCTGACCTCAGCGAAGAGCTGGTCGTACGTGACGAAGCCGGCGGCCAGGCCGAAGGCCAGCGATATCAGCAATAGCTCCAGAACCAGCAGCCGCTTCAACGTATTACCTGCCAACCCAAAGATTGGCGGTATTGTAGGATTGTATTGTGTACTCTGTCAAACTTGAAGCGGCGGGCATAGCCGCGCGTCCGCCGGCGCGCCCGCAGCGGCTTCGCTGGTCCTGGCTGTTCCACGGCAACCGCAATACCTGTGACGACGGCGCTGCCAGAGCAGGGACGCTACCTTCTTCCCAGGTCGACCTCTACGCCGGCTGCCGACGCCACCCGGCTCAACAGCCGGTGCAGGTCGGCCAGCTCTTCTTCCGAGAGGCGGGACAGGACGGCTTCGATATGAGAGCGGGTGCTGCGCGAGATTTCCCCCACCGCCTGCTGGCCAAGGTCGGTCAGCTCCAGGCACACGTGGCGGCGGTCCTCGAGGTCCTCGCTGCGGCGTATCAGGCCCCGGCCCACCAGCTTGTCCACCTGCTGGCTCACTGCCGAGGGGCTGATGTTGAAGGCGGACGCCAGCCCGCGCACATCGATCCCTGGGCGGGATCGCACGCGGAAGAGGATCCGCAACTGGGGAAAAGTGATGCCCATACTCTCCCATACCTGAAGCCGGATGGGGTCGAGGATCCCCGCGGCACGGATGTACAGGGTAGTGGTGTCGCGTAGCAGTGTATCGCTCGTTTTCTCCATGCTGCAATTGTAGCAGAACGCGATGACCAATGCCATATGATTGCTTTATGATTTAGCGACATGATATTATTAAGTGTCACTAACATGAGCGATACAAAGAGGACTCCGGCTCCCACTAACAGTGCTAGCTCCTCATCCTCCGGCGGCGCCTCGGACCGGGTGAGCTGGCACGGGATGGTCCTGCCCACCACCTTCGCTTCGCTGCAGCACCGCAACTACCGCCTCCTGTGGATGGGCAGCCTGATATCAAGCTCGGGCGACTGGATGGACCAGATCGCTTTCAACTGGCTGGTCTATGACCTCACCGGCTCGGCGGTCTATCTCGGCCTGGTCAACTTCTGCCGCATGGCGCCCATCCTGTTCTTCACCCTCATCGGCGGCGTCGTGGCCGACCGGGTGGAACGGCGGCGGCTGATGTTCACCACCCAGGCGGTGGCGATGTTGCTTGCCTTCATCCTGGCCCTGCTGGTCTCGACTGGCATCGTCCAGATCTGGATGGTGATGCTCATCGCGGCCGGGCGGGGCATCATGATGTCGTTCAACCAGCCGGCCCGCCAGTCGCTCATCTCCGAGCTGGTGCCGCAGCGGCACCTGATGAACGCCATCGCCCTCAACTCGGCCACGCAGAACCTCACCCGCGTACTGGGGCCGGCCATCGGCGGGCTGCTGATCGCCTCGGTGGGCGTGGCCGGCGCCTTCTACCTCAACGCGGCCAGCTTCCTCGCCGTGCTTTACGGACTGGCCTTGATGCAGTTCGGCGAGCGGCAGAAGAAGCCGCGGAACGGCATGCTGGCGGACCTCTCCAGCGGCGTGAACTACCTGCGGCACGAGCCCACGCTGCGCACCCTGGTCATTCTGGCCCTGGTGCCGATGGTGTTCGGTATGCCCTACATGACGATGCTGACCGTGTTCGCCAAGGACGTGCTCCAGGTCGGCAGCGCCGGCCTCGGCCTCCTCACCGCCTCGTCCAGCGTCGGGGCGGTTGCCGGTGCGCTGTTCGTGGCGTCGCGGCGGAACACGAAGGGGCAGGGACAGCTCATGTTGTTTGGGCTGGTCGGCTTCGGCGTGTCGCTGCTCGGCTTCTCGTTCTCGCCCTGGCTGTGGCTGTCCCTGCCGCTGCTGCTCGGGGTCGGCGCCTGCCAGCAGATATACATGACATCGAACAACAGCATGATCCAGATGATGGTCTCCGAGGAGTATCGGGGCCGCGTCCTGAGCACCCTCTTCCTCAACCGCGGCCTGGTGCCGCTGGGCACCATCGTGGCCGGCTTCGGCACGGCATTGTTCAGCGCACAGGTCGGCCTCGGCGGGATGGCCGGGGTGCTGGTGCTGCTGGCCCTGCTGGCCGTCCGCTTCGCCCCGGGGGTCCTCGATCTGCCGGGCATCGCCCGATCCTCCGGCCCGCGCGCCATCGGCCAGGAAGCTGTTTCCGAGGAGCAGGTCGTCTCCCAGCCTTCTTGACTGCGCCCCCTGTTTAGCCCTACCATCTCCCCAGCAGTACCCCGGCGCCTGTTTGCCGGCGCGCCTGGGCCGCCGGCCGAGGCACCGGCCCTCATAGCGCCTTGAGGAGGAGACATGAAAGTCGTCGCCGTCATCGGTAGCCCACGGGTAAACGGCAACACGGAGGCCCTGGCCCGCCACGCGCTGGAGGCCGTTGCCGCCGAGGGAATCGACACCGAGATCATTCGCCTGGCAGGACTGGAGGTCGCCCCCTGCGATGCCTGCATGGTCTGCCGTGGCACCGCGCAGTGCAGCATCCAGGACGAATTCCAGGGCGTGTACGATAAGATGCTTGCAGCCGACGGCATTATTCTGGCCTCGCCGGTGTACTTCGGCTCGGCCACGGCCAACATCAAGGCCGTGATGGACCGCGCCGGCTATGTGGCCCGCAACAACGGCGACCTCTTCGCCCGGAAGGTAGGCGGCCCGCTGGTGGTCGCGCGGCGCGCCGGCCAGAACTTCACTTACGCCCAACTGATGTACTGGTTTATGATCTGCGGGTTCGTGGTCCCCGGCTCCACCTACTGGAACATTGCCTTCGGGCGGCACCCGGGTGACGTGGCCGGCGACGAGGAAGGTATGCGTACGGTCGCCAACTTCGGGAAGAACATCGCCTGGCTGCTGAAGAGCCTGGGCGACAGGGCAGGATAGGTCACGCCCCGTCGCCCAGTTGAGGGCAGGTAGGGAGCATCCGCCACTCGCTACAGCAACACTACGGGCTGCTGCTCACTACCACCTTGTAGTCCACCGTCGTGTCGTTGCTGTCGTTGATGACTTGCAGGAAGTGCTGCCGCGGCGCGTCCGAGCCGCCCCGCCAGTACTTCGGGCCGAAGGGATTGCCGCTGGGCGTCCCCATCCCGATCACCTGAAGGCTCGGGCCGGTCGGGGTGTTCACATAGGCCCACACCTTGAAGGTGATCAGGTCCCGATTGGTGTCGGTGACCGGATCGAAGGTCAGCGTCACATCGGTCGCGCGGCCGCCGCCCACCGAATAAAAGCTGAACCAGGTCCGCGTCACGGGCCCCAGTCTGCCAGTGGCCGGCGCACCGTCGATAGCTACGGCGCTCTGAGGATCGGTCCCCCCACCGGTAACTTCCGGAACAGGGGTCGGCGTGGCCGTAGGGAACAGAATTCGAGGCAACCCCGTTGGCGTGGGCGTCGCGCCGAGCGGCGTCTCGCTCCGGTCCGGCGCGATGCTCAGCCAGGGCGGGGGGAAGACGATGCCAGTGTGGGCGATGGCGTAGTCCACCGGGGCACTGGAGTTGTTCACCACCTGGATGTAGAAGTTGCGGGGCACGTCGGTGGAGCCACGCCAGTACTTGTAACCCAGAGGCATATCCGAGGGCGTGCCCATCCCAATCTGCTTGAACTGCGGCCCGTTGATGGTATTCTCGTACACCCACACCCCGAAGACGATCTCCGGATTATTGTTCTCGTCAGCCGGCGCGAACACCAGGCTGACGCCGTGCTCCAGATTGTCCCCCGGGTTCCAGTAGCGGAACCAGGCGAACCCGGTGGGCGGCAGGGTGCTGGATATGGTCCCGTCCAGGTCCACCGGATTGGCAGGGCTATCCCCCTTGTTTGCCTCGGCCGTGGCCCCTACCAGCGGCACCAGGCCCGCCAGAACTAACAGCACGATAACTGTGCCAAGACGTCTCAACATATGTGCCTCCTCGGCTCCTATCAGGAGCCGCACCTTGCGTGTCGATGAAAGATCAGTCCTGCCGCGGCCCCGTGGAGGGACCGGCCAGGGCCCCTATGCTGGCCTCGCATCCGGCGCGGTACTCATCCGCCGTGAGCGGGCGCTCCAGGGCGGCCACATTCTCCTCTACCTGGGCGGTGGAGGTGGCACCGGCGATGGCGCTGGCGACGGCCGGGTTGGCCAGCACCCAGGCCAGGGCGTACTGGACCAGGCTGCGCCCGCTCTCGGCGGCGATGGGCTTCAGCCGCTCCACCACCTGAAAATTAGACTCGTACCAGTAGCGCGTCTGATATAGATCTGACCGGACCTGGAAGCGTGTGCCCTCGGCCGGCGGCTGCCCCCACTGGTACTTTCCGCTGAGCATACCGCCGGCAATGGGATTGTACGGGATTATAGACACCTGCTCAGAGAGGCAGAGGGGCACCAGCTCGGCCTCGACATCGCGCGCCAGCAGGTTGTAGCGCGGCTGCACGCTCTCGAAGCGCGCCAGGTTCCGCACGTCGCTGACCCAGAGGGCCTTGCACAGCTCCCAGGCGGCGTAGTTCGAGCACCCAATGGCCCGCACCTTGCCCTGCCGGACCAGGTCCTCGAGGGCCCGCAAGGTGGTCTCGACGGGCGTGAGGTCGTCGGGGGCATGCATCTGGTACAGGTCGATGTAGTCGGTCCGCAGCCGCCGCAGGCTGGCCTCGACGGCCTGTATGATGTGCACCCGGGAGAGGCCGGTGTCGTTGGGACCGGGCCCCATTCTGCCTCGGACCTTGGTCGCCAGCACCACCTGGTGCCGCTTTCCCTCCAGCCAGGAGCCCACGAACCGCTCCGTCACGCCCATCTCGTAGCGATCGGCGGTGTCGATGAAGTTGATTCCCAGCTCGAAAGCACGGTCCATCACGCGATGGGAAGCCTGCTCGTCGAGCTGCAGCCCGAACTGCACGGTGCCCAGGCACAAGCGTGATACGCGAATGCCGGTCCGTCCCAGGGTCGTGTACTGCATCGTCTTCTCCTTTCGGCCGGCGCCCGGCGGCCAGGCCGGACCGCCGTCATAAGGACTAGCTCATGGTAAAGGTAAATGAGGAAAGCTGCTTCTGCGCCTCGGCGCCGCACTTCGGGCAGGCCGCCGGCTGGGAAGCCTCGCTTATCGGCCGGTTGAGCTCGAACTTGTGTCCGCATACGCTGCATCGAAACTCGTACGTGGGCATCGATTTTCCTTTCGTAGTCACCGCAGTTGTTGGGTGCAGTTGTTGAGTTATGGCCGGGGGCCACTTTTGTAGCTTATAGTAGCAGCGTCGACGGGACCGGTCAATGGATTTTAGACGGAAGGGAAGTAGGTGGTCGGGTCATCCGGTCGCGGTAGGGTCGGGTTACCCGACCCTACCGGTAGACGGGGAGCGGCTTGACGAGTCGGCACGGTTGCGCGAGGCTACACCTGGCATTCCGAGGGCACCGGCCACACTTCGCCAACCTGACAGACACAGGAGGTAAACGTGAGCTCTGCAACGAGATGCTTCGAGGGCAAAGTAGCGCTGGTTACCGGATCATCGCGGGGAATCGGGCGGGTCATCGCCGCTCACCTGGCCAGCCTGGGGGCCTCCGTCGCCGTCCACGGCACCACCCCTCACTCGGCGCGGGCCTTCAACGAGGCCGAATCGCTGGAGGCAGTGGCGAAGGAGATCGCGGCCCAGACCGGCAGCGAGATGCTGGCGGTGCACGGCGACCTGACAGACGAGCAGTCCGTCAAGCGCGTGGTGGGGGAAGTGCGGGCCAGGTTCGGGCGCATCGATTTTCTGGTGAACTGTGCCGGCGGCGACATCGGGGCGCAGGGGACCAGCGGCCCGGAGGGGGGCAAGCCGCAGCCCAACGACTGCGTGTACATTCCCGTGGCCGATATCAGGGCAGTCATCGAACGCAACCTGATGTCCTGCATACTGATGTGCCGCGAGGTCGCCCCGGAGATGATGGAGCGGCGGAGCGGCCGGATAATCAACATCAGCAGCATCGGCGGCTCCATCGGCCGCGAGAACGGGGGCATCTACGGGACGGCCAAGGCTGCCGTATCGCACTACACCCGGTGCCTGGGCGCCCAGCTTCGTAAGTACAACGTAGCTGTCAACGCCATCGCACCGGGGGCGATAATGTCGCCGCGGTTTATGGTCAGTCGGCCCATCGACGAGAGCCGGGTGACCGAGGAGACGACGCTGGAGAGCTACGGCCGGCCGATGGACATCGCCAAGGTGGTGGAGTTCTTCTGCTCGCCTCTGAGCGACTACATCACCGCCCAGGTCCTGCGGGTCGACGGCGGCGCCCAGACCTGGGCCGTATAGCGGCGGCGAATTCCACACAACGCCACAAAGAGGCCGTTCACCGGGAGCTAAGCGTGACAAGGCAATGGCCCTGGTCAAAGGAGAGGGCAAAAGGATATTAATCGATGAAATATCGTCCATTTGGTCGCACCGGCTTCCAGGTCAGCGCCATCAGCCTGGGCACCGAGTATCTGATCAACCGGACCCGGGAGCACGTGGCGGGCGTGGTCCACGAAGCCATCGAGCGCGGGGTCAATTACCTTGACCTATTCTTCGCCCAGCCGGAGTTTCGGGACAACATGGGCGCGGCCTTCCGGGGCTGCCGCCATCAGGTGATGCTGGCCGCCCACCTGGGGGCCATCGACGTGGACGGCCAGTCGGACAAGACGCGCGATCCGACTCTGGCCGAAGCCTTTTTCCACGACTTCCTGGCGCGCTACCATACCGAGTACGTCGACGTGCTCTACCTGCACAACATCGACGCGCAGGAGGACTACGACCGGGTGATGGCCCTGGGAGGGCTGCTGGAGCTGGCCCTGCGCCTGCAGGGCGAAGGAAAGGCCCGCGCCATCGGCTTCAGCGGCCATACCGTGGCCACGGCGCGGCAGGCCGTCGAGAGCGGGCAGATCGACGTGCTGATGTTCCCCATCAACCTGACCGGACACGCCGTGCCGGGCAGAAAGGAGCTGTTCCAGGCCTGCGCTTCCCGCCGGGTCGGGCTGGTGGCGATGAAGCCCTTCGCCGGGGGAAAGCTCCTGCGGCAGGAGCGCACGCTATCGATGGAGAACTGGCAGCGCGGCGGCGCGCCGATGGAGCTGGAGCGCAAGCTCCCCATCACCCCCATACAATGCCTGGCCTATGTTCTCTCCCAGCCGGGCCTCTCCACCGTCGTTCCCGGCTGCAAGGACCGAGAGGAACTGGCCGCGGCCCAGGCATTCTGGGGGGCCTCGCCGGAGGAGAAGGACTTCGCGCCGGCGCTGGTCGACTTCGCCCAGTACTCGGCGGGCGACTGCGTCTACTGCAATCACTGCCTGCCCTGCCCGGCGGCCATCGACATCGGCCAGACCATCCGGCTGCTGGAGGCCGCGTCCGGCCGCCCGACGCCGGACCTGGTGGCGGCCTACGCCGCGCTCCCATCGCCGGCGTCCGAATGCACCGGGTGTGGCGCCTGCACCGAGCGGTGCCCGTTCGGCGTGGACGCCGCCGCCAGGATCGAGCAGGCAGCGGCGCTATTTGAGAGACCCGCCTGAGCAATCGGCCCGTGGTATAATCAAAGAAGCGGGGACGAACTGCCTCGTGACTCCCGCGCCCTGCCGTCACATCTCAGACCATACATTCGGCCATTCACTCTTGCCCTCTACCCTATGGGGTGCTTCCCGGCACTCTGACCGCGCGTGTACAGCGCCCAGGGTCTTTCGGTTATGAGCCGAATTGTCATGCTGAGCCCTTCGTATTCGCTCAGGACAGGCTCCGCGAAGCATCCCAGTCCCCTGTATGTGGCCGGGAGAGACAGCCTGGGAAATGACAACGGAGACCCTTCGCGAAGTCTACCCTGAACGCAGTGAAGGGCTCAGGGTGACAACCGAAAGACCCTGGTACAGCGCCGAGGCAGTCTTCGCAGGATGGCGCAAGCCGGCGCTTTGGAGCCACGGAGCAGGAGAGGCTACTATGGACCTTGAGCGGCTCAACCCTGACGAGCGCGCCCGCGTCGAGCGGACCTTCACCGCCCTGGAGCAGCGCGGGGTGCACGCCATTTTCGTTCCCAATCGTCAGGAAGCATTGAGGTCCGTGTTACAGATGATGCCTGCCGGGGCCGCCGTAGCCCACGGCAGTTCCACTACCCTCGAGCAGATCGGCCTGGTGGCCCATCTCGACAGCCCTTCCTCGCCCTACCGCTACGCCAACGCCCAGTGGCGCGCCGAGAACGACGCCGAGCAGCGCGGACGCCTCCGTGCCCGCCTCTCCCTCGAGGCCGATTATTACCTCGGCAGCGTGCAGGCCATCTGCGAGACCGGGGAGGTGATCGGCTGCGACGCGACGGGCAGCCGGCAGGCTTTCTACATCTATGGCCCGACACGTGTGATCTGGGTGGCCGGGCTGAACAAGCTGGTGCCGGCCGTGGCCGACGGACTGCGCCGGGCGCGCGAGGTGGCTTTGCCACTGGAGGACCAGCGGGTGAAGCGCACGGGCGGCAGCGGTAGCTACATCGGCAAGATGGTCATCTATGAGCGGGAGCGGCCCGGCCGGATCACGCTGGTGCTGGTAGGCGAAGAGCTGGGCTTCTAGACGAGACAAGGGCATCAGCATCCGGCGAGCGGCGACCGGGCTGGCGACCTCCCTGGGCAGCAGCCAAAGGCCGGGGATAATGGCGTGCCCGGTGCGCTCCATCGGCGGAGGGCTGCTGACGACGGCCTTCATCCCGGCCCCTGGCAGCAGCGCCTGGACCGGCAGCTCCCAGTCCAGCCGCCGTCCTCTCAATCGCTGTATACTTGTCTCGATTACTCCTACTCATCATCAGGGAGAGAGCTAATGATAAGCCTTCTGGATGTCGCCGAGCGTACCCAAAAGGGACCCAAGATGGAGGTCCGGGACTGGAACATGGGCCTCTTCAAGCGGGCCACCGACCTCGTCAAGAAGTACGAGCTCGCCTGCTCCGGCGATGGCCCGCTGTTCAACACGGACCCCGCCGTGGCCGACCGCGCGTTTCGGGCGGGGGTGGAGCTGCTGACTACCTACGGGAGTTACTGCCTCACCACCAACCGGGTGGTGCAGCATACCGAGGAGGAAGTGCTGTCCGCCTGCCGGGAGGCGCCTCGCGAGGTGATCGTCGGAGCCGACCGCGACGCCCGCCGCATCTGGCAGCACCGGCCCGACGGCGGCGAGCGCCCCAACCAGACCCCCGGCCATCACGCGCCCTTCAGCGAGGACCTGATGCCCCTCATCGTGAAGAACTTCGCCCAGATTCCCACCACCGATTACCTGGAAGGCATCAACTTCACCAACGTGGACGGCCGCGAGGTCTTCGGCATGCCTCTGGAGGCCTACGCCGCCCGGCGAGAGGCCGCCTGGCTGCGGGAGGGTATCCGCAAGGCCGGCCGGCCCGGGCTGGCCATCGCCTACTATCCCATCTCTACTCGCTCGTCTGTCCTCATCGCCCCGATGGACCCCGACTACGGCATCCGCCGCACCGATGGACTGCTGCTGTCCACGCTGCCCGACATGCAGATCGAGCAGGACCTGCTGACGGCGGCAATCGTCTACGGCGACTACGGCGCGTTCAAGGTGAATGGCGGGGGCGGCGGTCTGGCCGGCGGCTTCTGCGGCGATTACAGGGGCGCCATCGTGGAGGCCATCGCCAAGTCCATCCACGGCTGGATCTGCTACCGCGATACCATCTGCAACACCGGAGTGACCTCCATCCAAAACACCATCGAGAAGACCTTCCATATGCCCCACGAGCAGGTCTGGGCGACCTCCGTGGCCCTGCAGGCTCTGGCTGCTCACACGAACATCATCTACTTCGGCTCGGAGGTCGGCATCAACCGCTCCGGTCCCGGCACTGAGACCCATCTCCAGGAAGTCGGCCTGACGGCGATCATGTGCGCCATCAACGGCGCCGG
>JAMCWG010000065.1:0-43354 GCA_023475235.1 Chloroflexota bacterium | reverse complement strand
GGCGCCGGGCTGTACATCGTCCGCCAGGGCCGCGCTAAGATGAATGCGGCGCAGACGCCCCTCGAGGCGGAGTGGGCGATGGAGGTAGCGGATGCTGTTCTTCGCACCGGCCTGGACCGCACCGGCGCCGCCGAAGTGATGCTCCGGCTGCTGCCGCTGGTGGATGGCAAGCCGGTGGAGGGGCCGCAGATGGTGGTCGACTGCTACGATCTGGTACGCCACCAGCCCAGGCCCGCCTATCGGGACCTGTACCTCAAGGTGAAGGACCAGTTCGCCAGGGCCGGCCTCGACTTCGGCTAGCCGACGACGCGCCGTCCTACTCGAAAAAAGGCGCTTGTAGTTCCCTCTCCTGGAAGAGAGTGTGGGTTCCCTCTCCCATAAGGGAGCGGGTCTGGGTTCCCTCTCCCCAAGGGGGCCAGGTTCCCCTTTCCCTCCTTCCCGGAAAGAACGATTCTAAGTAGAGGCCACCCATACCCCCATTTGACCCACTCATCATGGTCCCCCCCAACTGGCAGGAAGCCAGCGGCAGTCGTCACGAAATTGGGTTAGCTTCGGCGGTGACAATACGCCAAATGGGTGAATTCGTGTATGGATGATACTTGTACGTTGCGAACTAATGTTCTATAATGGAGCCATCCAAACTCGGTAACATGCTTGTAGTTGCCACGAGGTACCCGGCCGGCCGCCACAGTCCTCGGACCGAGGGGCCGAGAGGAGGAGATTCGTGAGTGCATTCTACCCGCCTGTCGACCTGCGTGTTTGGGGCGACCTCGCCTGCTTCACCAGGCCGGAGATGAAGGTGGAGCGGGTCACCTATCCGGTGATGACCCCATCTGCCGCCCGCGGGGTAATGGAAGCCATCTTTTGGAAGCCGCAGTTCTCCTGGCGGATCGAGGAGATCTGGGTCCTCAAGCCTATCCGCTACTTCTGGATACTGCGTAACGAGGTCAAGAGCCGCATCAGCGAGCGGGCTGCCGCCGGATGGGAGAAGAGCGGCGGCGGCTATGATGCCGCCGATGACCACACACCGCGAAACACCCTCGCCTTGCGCGAGGTCAGCTACCTGATACGTGCCCAAGTCGAGGTCAAGCCCGGCGTCCTGCAGAACCCGGCCAGGTTTCGCGACCAGTTCCGCCGGCGGGCGCGCAACGGCCGCTGCTTCGCCACACCGTACCTTGGCTGCCGCGAGTTTTCGGCCGCCTTCGCCGAGCCGGACGGCACCGAGCGGCCCATCGACCTGACGGAAGACCTGGGTCCCATGCTTCTCGATCTTGAATACTCCCCTGACGAGCCAGGCCGTGGCCGGCCGCGTTTCTTCAATGCCCGGTTAGAGCACGGCGTGCTCCGCGTCTCCCATCTTGTCCATGCGTTGTGACCAGAAGGGATGAAACGACGTGTTGTTACAGAGCTTGAAGGAATACGCTGACCACCAGTTGGCCCTCCTACCGACGCTCTACAGCAAGGCACCCGTCCGGTACATAGTTGAGCTGGACGGGAGCGGCCGCCTGCTCAAGCACGAGCTGACCGACACCACCAATCTCGCCGGTCTGCGCAGCAGGCGGGGCCAGCGCCGGCCAATGCCCCAGGTACAGCGCTCTTCGGGCATCAGGCCGATGCTGCTGGCCGACAACGCCGACTACACGTTCGGGCTGCCGCGGCCCTATTCTAATTTGCAGCGTGTAGCCGCCTGCCATCAGGCGTACCTGGACCTGCTGGACCGCTGCGCTGACGCCACTCATGAGCCCGCCGTGCAGGCGGTGTGCGTATTCCTGCATCACGATACTACTTCGCAGCTATCGCTGCCCGACGACTTCGACCCCAGCGCCAATATCACCTTCCGGGTAGACGGCTGTTTCCCGACCGATCTACCCAGCGTGCAGCGATTCTGGGCGGATGTTAACGATCCCGCCGCCGACCCCCGCCACCCGGCACCGGTAATGCAGTGCCTGGTCTGCGGGCGGGAGCGCCCCGTCCTGGGACGCCTGCAGGCGCGGGTGAAAGGGATTCCCGGCGGCCAGACTTCGGGGATGGCCCTCATCTCCGCAAATGCCGAGGCATTCGAGTCGTACGGCCTGGAAGCATCGCTGGTTGCGCCCACGTGCGCCGCCTGCGGCGAGAGCTTCACCAGGGCTGCCAATGAGCTCCTGGCCGACCAATCGACCCACATAGTCCTGGGCGACCTCGCTTTCGTCTTCTGGACGAAGGAGCCCGTCCCCTTCTCTTTCCGCGACTTCTTCGACAGGCCGGAGCCTGAACGTGTAGAGGTACTGCTTGGAGCAGCAGACCCAGGCCGGCATCCACCGGAGGCCGATAGCACGAAGTTCTATGCCACCGTCCTCTCGGGCAGCGGGGGAAGGGCGGTCGTGTGCGACTGGATCGAGACCGCCGTCGGCGAAGTGCGTGACCATCTCAGGGACTGGTTCCAGGGGCAGCGCATCGTAAGCCCGTCTGGTGAGCCGCCACATCCCTTCGGTCTCTATCCTCTCGCCGCGGCGACGGTGCGCGACCCAGCCAGGGGCTTGCCCAAGCCCCTGTTACGGGCCCTCTGGCGAACCGCCCTCACCGGCTCGCCGCTTCCCACGGGCCTGCTCTACCAGGCTATCCGCCGCAACCGGGCCGGCCGGGAGAAAGGTACGAGGCAGTTCTTCCCCGGCGAACGCGCGGCGTTGATCAAACTAGTGCTGCGCAGTCAGCAGTCGAATTCAAAGGAGGACAAGATGGTACAGTTGGACCCGGAAAACTTGAGCCCTGCCTATCGCTGTGGTCGCTTGCTCGCCGTGATCGAGCGGGCGCAGCTCCTGGCCGCGCCCGGCACTAGAGCCACCGTCGTAGACCGTTTCTTCGGCACAGCATCGTCGGCCCCGGCAACGATCTTTGGACGACTGTTGCGCGGTGCCCAGCCTTATCTGACCAAGCTGGAACACGACCGGCCTGGCGTATACTATGGGCTGCAACGCCGGCTGGAGGATATCCAGGCCGGCCTGGCGGTTTTCCCCCGCACCCTGACCCTGGAGGACCAGGGCGTATTCGCCCTTGGCTACTATCACCAGCGTGCCTTCGACCGCGCCCAGGCCCGAGAGCATCATAAGACCGCACCTGCGCCAACGACGAAAGCCAGCGGCATCACGGATGAGATTGGTGATCACGATCCGATAGATGCAGACGCCGTGGAGAACTAGGATGGCCGAGCCTCCCTACCTCGACGTCACCCGCCGGCACGACTTTGTGCTCCTCTTCGACGTCACCGATGGCAACCCTAACGGCGACCCCGACGCTGGCAACCTGCCCAGGGTGGACCCCGAGACCATGCAGGGCCTGGTCACCGACGTCGCCATCAAACGGAAGGTACGCGACTGGGTTGACCTGGCCCGCGGGAACGAGGGACGCTTCAAGATCTACGTTCAGAGCGGCCACGCACTGAATTTCATCCACGGGCGCGCCTATCAAGCCCTTGGGTTGACGTCCACCGGGACCAAGCAGGCCAGGGAAGATGTCGACAAGACTCGCAGTTGGATGTGCGGGAATTTCTACGACATCCAGATGTTCGGCGCCGTAATGACAACGGGGGTGAACTGCGGCCAGGTGCGCGGGCCCATCCAGATCACCTTCGCCCGGTCCATCGATCCCATCGCCCCGCTGGACCTATCCATCACCAGGCTGGCAGTCACGCGTGAGGAAGACGTCAAAGTAGTGGTCTCCGATAACGGCAACGACGGGAAGGGCGGTAAGCAGACCGAGATGGGTCACAAGACCCTGGTCCCCTATGGCCTCTACCGGGCGCACGGCTTCTTCAACCCGCACTTTGCCCGGCGGACCGGGGTCGTTGAGGAAGACCTGGAGCTCTTCTGGCAGGCGCTGGAGAAGATGTGGGATACCGACCGCTCCTCATCGCGCGGCCTGATGGCCTGCCAGGGACTGTATGTGTTCAGCCACGAGAGCTGCCTGGGCAATGCTCCGGCCCACCGGCTTTTCCAGTTGGTCCAAGTTGCCCGCCGGATGGACGTAACGACCCCGCGCTCTTTTGCCGACTACAAAGTGATCGTGAGTGAGGAAGGGCTACCCCAAGGGATCACCCTGAGTGCGCTGGTGGGCTGAACAAGCACATGGGGAGTGCAACGGTGCTTGCGGCGCTAGCTACCTGGCCTTCCGAGACCTCAGGTTGACGCGAGGTCCTCGTGACAGGCCGGTTGAGGATTGAAATACTAGTACACCTGTTCGGCAGAAGCCCAGCAGTGTTGACTTGCACCCGGTCTTCCCCTCTGTGACTGGCGGAAGACCGGGCGAGGATTGAAATGTTATGTACTGCGAAAAACAACTAGCGGCCAGCAATCTCTTGTCGCATCCGCCCCCATCCAAGGTCTCCTCTAGACCCGGAGGGCCGAGACCCCATAGGTCCTGCGGACGTCTGGAGGAGACCGCACTACTGCTTATCGCCTCGACGACCAGGCTTTCATAGCTGGCGCTCCCGCCTCTCGCCACGGCTCGCCATAGGCGGTCTCCGTAGGTCGCCAGAGGCGACGCTAGTCGCCCGACTCGCCGTGGCGAGGTCCGCCTCTGGCAGATTTGGATCATCTTCGCTCTTCCGCAGAGCCCATGGAACGTGGTTGTCGAAGCTAGCCGACCATTACGAGGCTAATGACCGGCCATCACTGGGAATCAATTGGCATCCAGGTCCGCAAACCAACTCTCTGCCAGCTTGCGCACTGCAGCCTCGCATACGCCTGCCCCTTTCGCATCCGCGTCGAATGGTGCGAAGCAACTCACATCCCCGACGACACGCCCTTTGGCGAACTGCAGCTCGTACAATCCGTCCTTGTCTTTCGTCATAGCAGACTGCTCACCGGTTTTCCCGGCATTGAGCGTTCCCTGCTTGGACGCCAGCTTAATGAACTGCTGTACCCAGTCGCTGGCCCCCTGTTTGTCAACAAACGGGAACATCACCACCTCTACCACTCGGTCCGGGTCTGCCGACAGCGCGTACCTGCGGAAGCCAAGCTCGGCAGCTCCGCGGCTGCGCAGTTGGTTTGCCACCAGCGATGGCTTGTCACTAGTGTCCACCACGGCCCACGACTCTGCCGGGACGACTGCTGAACCCAGAATGGGACCCGGTCCAGCCGAGATAGGGGGCATACGGTCAGCAATCCCCTTCGGCAAAGGCGATGCAACGAGGCTGCCGTCAAGCAGTGCAGCGATGCGTTGCACGACGGGGGTCGCGTAGCTGGAGAGAGTGTCCGGTGTTTCGTATGCATCGGCAGAGAGGACGGAGATGCGACCTATCACAGAGCCCACGCGGTAGCGAACGGTCGCCTCATACGGATAATCGCTCCCCGGGTTGGCCCGTGTGAAGTACCGAGACTCGTCGCCGATGGGCGTACCCTCGACGATGTCTCCGCCATTGTCGAGCGTGTCTTGCCAGGCCGCAAAGGCATCGGCCGCTTGCTCTGCACCTCCGAAGGCGATCAGAGTTGTCACCACTCGTGCCGCGTTCTGGTCGCTCACCAACTGGTAGCTGCGAGCGATGTAGAAGCGTTCGCCGGGTCGCCTACCAGCGGGATCGGCGTTAAATCCCACATTGAACTCAGGAAACGTTGGCCACCACTGATCGGGGTTGGAGAAGAGCCCTTGGACGTCCTCAGGGCTCAGCGCCGCGGCCAGTAGATCTTCTGGTGTGATCGCCGATGGAGATTTTGCCCCGAGCTCCAGCCCGAAGGCTTGGATAGGCAGAGGCGCCATCACCAACATAGAAACTGACAGAGCAAGGACCATCAGGACTCGCAACGGTCCCCCCTCAATAAACCGCTCACTAAGCAGCCTTCGATAATAGCATTTCACAGGCTTGTCCTCACCTTTCTGAGATACTGCATCAGCCTATCGGCTGTAGTGCCAACTAATCATCTCTTTTCGACCTGGACCCCGACGGGCCCGATTCGGTCGTCGCGGCCTCAGTCTCTAGGCTCGCGGGTATTCCTCGAGGCCGATCGGTTTGCTCTGCTATTGTCTAGTGATCTAGTACAGCCTATTGAACACCGTACGATTGATATTGCTCCAGGCATTGGAGTTGTACAGATAGTTCATGCGGCGGTTGAACTCGGCCGATACCTCTTGCCATTGGCCAGGGTTCGGATCCGGTGTAACCACCGGCTCCGCCTCATCTGGCCCCTCCGGGGAGTAGCCCTGCGCCAGCAACTGGTCGGCCACATCCCGCAGCGCTACCGCGCCATCGGTGGCCTCAACACCCATACCCTCGCTGAGTGCAGCCAGACCAGCGTAACCCCGATGGTCTTCAGGGACGGCTACCACGGCCCGCGCATATTCGCCGGCGGCCAGATCGGCTCGTCCCCGTGCCGCATAGTAACGGCCGAGCTGGCGGTGAGCAAAGGCCATCAGGACAGGAGTTGTCATTGTGTTCGGATCCTGCAGGCTGTCCTGGATAAGCTGCTCCTCGAAATTAGTCGGCTTGGATGGGAAGGCTGAGAGATCGAAGACCGCCGGGTCGAGTGCATCGCCCTGAGCCGAGGGCTGTCCGGGAGGAGGGACCGGCTGCTGCGAATGGTTGCCACCCTGCGCCGTTGAGACGGCCCCGCCTGCTGCGGCCCGCTCCTTGGCTGCCAGAGCTAGGAGGCCGCGCCTCTCATAATAGTCGGCCAGCTTCTTATGGGTTTCGCTGGCTAGCTCGGGGTAGCGGCGGGCTGTTTCGATAGAATCCCAGAGCTTCTGCTCTTCAAAGTTGGTGGGTGGCTTCGGCAGACCGGAAGTGTCGAAATCTACAGGCGGGGCAGCAGATGCCAGATTGAACGCTGCCAGCCACGCAATAACGGCTGTCGTTGTGACCAGTATGCGCCAGAACATACTCTTTCCCCCTTTGGGCATGTAGCACGACATGCCCAAAACTACTCAATGCTCATATCATCGACAGGTTCCCGTGAAACTCAACTCGCGCAGAAGCATAGAGTCGAGAATCTCTTATCCCCCGTCGGGTTTTCTCTTGGGAACAGGGCAAGTTTAGGCTCTTTAGAGTTGCCCTGGCCGATAGAGGTCAAGTCCCTTGGCTCCTGTAAAATGGTCGGCGCCACGGCGAGCTCAACCTGGCCCCAGAGCTGCGCCAGCAACTCCTGAAGCTCAGCCCCGCCACTATTGACCGGCTGCTGAAGCCCTATTGTCCCCAGAACCTGCGCCAGCCCCATACCCAGCGGAATCTGCAGGTCATCAGTCCTCATTCAACACCCTCTGTTTCCTCCTTGATTCTTCGCCTCATACATCGCGCGATCAGCCTTCTTCACCAGGTCCTCAGCATCACTCGTGTCATCTGGATACAGGGCGATACCTATGCTAGTGGTCACTCTCAGACAACGATCACTAATAACGAACGGCTCCTGCACGGCCTCCAGAATCCTCTTCGTTGCCCGCTGTGCATCGGCTATGCTGTCAACTTCGGGCAAAAGAATGACAAATTCATCACCCCCCATACGGGCAACCGTATCGCTGCTGCGCAACTGCCCCACCAACCGCTCAGCGACCCACTGTAGCACTTTATCCCCAGTTTCGTGCCCCAAGCTGTCGTTTATCTCTTTGAAGTTATCCAGGTCTATAAACATAACTGCCAGCCTCCGGCTCTTACGCTTAGCTTGGGCAAAAGCTACCTTGAGACGGTCGGTGAACAGCAGGCGGTTGGGAAGTCCAGTCAAAGCATCGTGGTACGCAAACCACTTGACTTGTTCCTCCGTTCGCTTACGCTCAGAGATGTCCCTGGAGACGGTAACTAGCCCGGTTACGTTACCGCCTTCATCTCGCAAGACTGCCTTGCGTGTATGGCTGAACCTTGGGCCTGAGGGAGTAGGAATTTCATATTCGCTGTCTAACGGCTTGCCTGTCTCAAAGACACGTCGGTCGTCTGCAATAATCCGATTGGCCACGTCCTCCGAGTACAAGTCTCGAGCAGTTTTCCCCAAGATCTTTCCCCTTTGCAGGCCTAGCCGATGAACCATTGCTGAGTTCACTTCTATGTACAGGCCCTCGGTATCTTTTACAGTTATCGCATCATCGATGCTTTCCACTACTGTTCGGTAGCGCTCCTCACTCTGCCGTAGCTCCTCCTGGGCCCGCCTCGCCTCCGCCTCGCGCTGGGCCAGCGATTCGGTCATGCGGTTGAACGCTTGGGCCAGCGGCGCTAGCTCACATATGGTGGATATCCAGGTCTGTCGAAATGGCCTTCCTGCGGTAACACGCTCCATCTCCCACGTTAGTTGAGATATTGGCCTGGTGACTGCCTGCGACAGTAAGATGACCAGGATGATCGCAGCGATTGTAGCTGTTGTTGCCATCAGGAGCAGTGGCCCTCGTACATGCTGCGCCTCAGTGACGATATCCTCTAATGAACTTGCAGTCCTAGATACACCAATCACCTCCCCGGCCGCAACTATTGGAACCGCTGCGTACAACATATCCTGGGCAAGGCCGCGACTTTCTCGAATGCTTCCCCCTGCCCCGGACTCCAATGCCGCTTGGACCTCGGGACGATCCCCGTGATTCTCCATCTGGAGGGGATCCATTTCCGAATCAGCCCACACTTTGCCGTCAACACTGATCAGAGTGATGCGCCGGCCGAACACTGGTCGCAGTATCTTGGCTAGCTGATCCAGGTCTCTACCATCTGGATACACCCTCAGGTGTTGTTCCGCGCTATCGGCGACCATGTGTGCATAGTGCAATAGGATCTCCCGCTGGTTGTCCAAGTAAACGGAATGCACGTAGTTCAGGAAGTAGAGCGTTAAAGAGATCATCACCAGCATTATCAGTATCGAATAAGCGATGGCGATGCGCCACCGGATGCTGTTTAGCGATAATCCTCGCTCGCGAATGCCGCTTATCTTCGGCCAGAGGACATTGGTGAACACTACTCTCACTGTAGATCCTCGATCTGAATCTTCCCCTCAGCAAATAATCTGACGCAAGTATCGGCCACCTCCGGGTCGTAGAGGACACCGCTGTTCCGCGAGATCTCTTCCAATGCTTTGTCTATGCCCAGGGCCGGTCGGTAGGGACGGTGCGAGGCCATCGCCTCCACGACATCGGCTACCGCCAGAATGCGCGCCGCCAGGAGAATGTCTTCTCCAGACAGGCCGTTCGGGTAGCCCGAGCCGTCCCACCTCTCGTGATGCTGCAGCAGGACCTGCGCGATCGGCCACGGGAATTCCACCCCTTTCAGAATATCGTAGCCCACCTGAGGATGCGTCCGGATGAGGCTCATTTCGGCGGAGTTGAGCTTGCTGGGCTTGCTGAGGATTTCGGCTGGCACGGACATTTTGCCCAGATCGTGGATGATCCCCCCAATCTTGATCTGCTCGATTACTTCTCCAGGAAGCCCCATCGCCTCTGCGATGGCACACGCGATCCTCGTTGTGCGCTCTTGATGGCCGGCCGTGTACGGGTCACGCGCTTCGGCCGCTTTCGTCAGGGCCTGTGTGGTCCCTTGTACTGCTATCCGCAATTGGGCCAGGCTCCGCTCAAGCTCCTGCTCGGCATGCTTTCGTTCGGCGAGCTCTCGCTCGGCAGCCTCGAACAGACGCGCGTTAGTGATGGCCAATGCCGCCCGATCGGCCACATCTTGAAGCAGGGCCTTGTCGTCCTCGGTATATGGATGTCCCGGCCTATCTCGTGAGACGATAATGGTGCCTATTACCTTGCCTTGGGCGCGCAGGGGCACGACCAGCAGGCTGCAAATACCAATTTGGTCAACGTACGGCCTGTGTTCTCGCTTGATCAAAGATAGTGCTTGCTCTTGGCTGATGTTTGGAATGAGCATGGCCTCACCAGATTGGAACACACGGCCGCTGAAGCCCTCGTCCGAGCGCATTGGCGATGACCTGTACAATTCACCCATCAAGCTAATCTTGCTTTCGTCAACGTGGTGGAAGGCGACCGGATCGAGCCGCTGGCCATCCTCGGACAACAGACGAATAGTACATCGATCGCCAAGCCATACAGCGATCTGTTCGGCAACCGCATTCAGCACGCTTTGGTATCCCAGCCCCGCCTGGGCGATGATCTGAGAGATCTTCACCAGTATGCTGGCTTGATCTGCATACCGCTTGAGTGCTTCCTCCGCACGACCCCGCTCCAAAGCGCTGACTACAATCTCCCCGGTCATTTTCAGCAGTGCGACATCTTCGCCGGCCCACGTCTTCTCTTCCGCAATCGAGCCGAAGCTGAGGAATCCTTTGAGCACTCCTTCGTAGACCATTGGAACGACAATCACGGACTGGATGCCCTGAGCCTGTAGCAACTCCTTTTCGTTGTCGGCCTCCGCAGTGAGGTCGGCAACCCTGGGAATACAAATGACCTCGAAGTTGTTGAGCTTCTCCATCCACCGGGGGAACGTTTCGATGGGCAATCTTTGCAGGTTATGGATCTGTGGCTCGATGCCATCAACACACCATCCCTGGGTGTTGCTCAATGTCCTGCCGTCATCGGTCAACGTGAAGATGCAGCCGCGATCAATGCCCGCGAACCCCCCAATTTGTTTCAGCGCCTGAATGACTTCGCTATTGATCTGGTCTGGCGCCAGATTAATCAAGCGTGTCGATATAGAGGCGATGAGCCCTTCCCAGCGCACGCGATACCGCAGCCTATCCTCGGTCTGCTGGCGCTCGGTGATGTCTTCGCCGATGTTGGCCACACCAACGATCTCTCCTTGAATGTCGCGGAGTAACGTGCTGCTCCAGGACATCAGGTGGCGCTCCCCGTGCCGGGTCTGGATATAACTCTCGTAGTGGGCCGTGACCTGACCAGTTTCGCACGCTTTCGAGAACTTGGATCTCGCCTCCTCGCGTATGTCACTGGGAAGGAAGGTATCAAACCAGCTCCGCCCCATCACTTCGTCGCGGTCCCAGCCGGCCCGTTCAAGCAAGTAGTCGTTGCAGTAGGTGATGTTTCCTTCCATATCGAGCATAAGGGCAGCAACATCGAGATTTTGAAGCATCTCGCGGGTCCGTCGCTCCAGGTCCCGCAGGGCCGCCTCGGCCCGCTTGCTCTCTGTCAGATCGATGATGATTCCCCGCGCCCCGACACATTGCCCCTCGCGAACAATAGGGCTTGTGAATATCATCGCCGGGAACCGGCTGCCGTCCTTCCGAATTAACGCGTATTCAGAGCCTCCAGATACTTCTCCGCGTATGACGCGCGGGATGCGGTCTCTCGCCCGCGCACGGTCCTCACTGGCGATATAGTCCAGCACCGCGATCCCTTGTTCGATATCCTCTTGGGCGCCTCTGAACGTCTCGACGCCGGTCTTGTTGATAAAGGTCAGGATGCCATTCATATCAATCTCGAACACGGTCTGCGGCAACAAGTCCGCTAGCTCCCTATACCGTCTTTCGCTTTCCTGCAGTGCCTCCTCAGCTTGTTTCCGTTCGGTGATGTCATACGCGCTGACGATCACCGCGGTCTTACCATCTAACTCAATCACACCCTCAGCGACATCAGCCCGGCGCTCTTCCCCATCCTTAGTCAGCACCTTGAGCTCATAGCGAGAAGGAACGGCGATGCCTTGTTGGCGGGCAAAGCCCCTCTCCCATAAGAGCAATCGCTCATCATGATTGGCGACTTCCCAGAAGTTCATAGACAACAATTCCGTCTGGGAATAGCCAGTGATAAGCGTCGCAGCCCGATTGGCATAGACGAACTTGTCGCCCTGGTAGATGAGAATGACGGCTGGGGCCGTCTCCGCCAGCTTGCGGAACCTTATCTCACTCTCACGGATCTGCGTGGTGTGCCGTCCGATGGAGGTGGCCATTTGGTTGAAGGCCGCGGCTAACTCACCCAATTCTCCTGTTTCGTAGGCAAGCTCAGCGCGAGCGCTCAAGTCCCCTGTACCTAGCCGTTTGGTGGCCGTCATCAAGGCCCTTACTGGCCGGAGCACCAACACGCCGGCTAGGTACCACGCTACGCCCAACACCAGCACGAACGTTATTCCGAACATTAAGAAGTGACGAATTGTCTCTTGTCGAAGCTCGGCAAAGATAGCCTCCTCAGGGATGGCGATCAATATATGTCCACTCGGTTCCACGTCTCGACCGAGGGGGGCGATTAACAACATTCGATTCTCGTCTTCTACCTCGATCTGTGTCATCGGCTCGTTCCTCTGCACCGCCATCGCTTCCCGTGCCACGCTGCCGGGCAGCGTTTGTCCGACCAGTCCATCCGGATTGGGGTAGCGTACCAAGACGGTACCTTGCCGATCAACGACGGTGAATGTCGATCCTGCTGGCAAGTGCACAAACGAAGCCAGCTCGCTGAGCCGGCTTAGGTCGAGCGCAGCAACGGCCACTGCCAGGACCTCGTCAGAATCGTTGAGGACTGGGTAGGCGAGGCTCAAAGAAGGTTTGTCGGTGGCGGCGTCGACGAAGTAGTCGCCGACCACGAACTCTCGCGTCTGCACAACCCGCTGGAACCACTCTTTATCGATCGCATTGGGAGCGCCATTGGGCGGAATGGCACTGCACAGAAGTTCTCCGTCTGGTCTGACCACACTCAGGTTAGTATATTCTGGCTGAAGTTTCAGAATGTCGGCAAGAAAAGCATTGCAGACAGATGCATCGCTGCTCCGTGTGGTTGGCAAGCTGGCGAGATTGGCCATCAGCTTGCGTGCTGCGTCAATAGAGCCTTCCTCCACGCGGGCTGCCGAACGCACGATCCGGAGAGCGTTCTCTTCGGCCTCCGCCTCCTCCCGCAATTGCCGCTCTTGGCCATCATAGTGAAACACGGCGAAGAGCGGAATAGCAATTGCGCAGGCCAGAAGCAAGAGACGCGTACGGAGGTTTCGCAGATAAGAGAACTTAGGCATAGGACTGCATCATCCTCCAGATACTAAGGTAAGAACCAACGATAACGATAAGCGGGAGTTATTCTGCGTTGAAGGGGTCAGGCTTTGCCTATAAGGTTTTCCTGTACGAGGGTTCGTCTGAGCTTCATAAGCGCTTTTAGACGAAGGTGGGAGACTCTCGATTCTGATATTCCAAGCAGTTGGCCAATTCGCTTCTGTGTCAAGCCCTCGAAGTAATAGAGAGCTATGACTGTCCGCTCACGGGTGGATAGTCGTTTGAACGCTTTGAATAGTGCAACCTGCATCTCTGTCTCTTCCATCCCACGGATCGGATCAGACACCTTGTCATCCTGGAGGGTATCGAGGAGAGAGCAGTCGTTATCATCGTCGTGAGATGACAGCTCGCTGTCCAAAGAGAGCAATACGAGGGTAGCTGCGTCCCGCTTCTTTCTGTATGTGCTGGCGCTCATTCCCAGACGTTCGGCTATTTGTTCGTCAGTGGGAAAATCGCCCAGTTCTCCGGTCAGCGTGTCAACTGCGTCGTCCAACAGCCTTCGCTTACTTGCCATTCCGCGGGGATAGTAGCCGTACTTCCGGATCGCATCCATCACACTGCCACGAAGTCTGAGAACCGCGTACGGTATGAAGCTATTAGATCCCCTAGTTGGGTCGAAGTGTTCGATGGCTTCGATCAGTCCTATGGTTGCGTGACCGACGAGATCATCAAAGGAGAGAATAGAAGGCAGATATCCGGCCATCTTGCCGACGGTGTATTTTACTAGCGGTATATTGCGAACGATCAATTGTTGGCGTAGCTCTAGGCTACCGGTTAGTCTGTACTGGTGTAAGAGTTCCTCGTTGTTGAATTCTGTCCCAAGACTGACAGCTACCACCTCATGCCTCCATGCTCTTAGATGCTTAGCTTCCCTGCTCTGTGGTAAACAGAAAGATGAATACATCTTTCGGGTCTCAAGGTATTTCGGGTCTTAAGGTACAGCCTTCCATGATGTTCATGCAGGCCAAAGGGTCTCTGATCGAGAAGTAAAATGGCCTTGGTAGAGAGGTAGTTTAGTACTTGCCGGTATGGTGGTCAGGCAATATGCTAGGCGCTTGGATGGTCAAGTCCCTTTGCTCCTGTAAAATGGTCGGCGCCACGGCTCACGCTGCGGCGGGTACCAGTTTCGATTTCGATGTCGCCAGTCTCCAGAGGTCGCCAGCCTGGTCGCCGCTCGCCTCGGCGAGTCGCCTACGGAGACAGGCGACACTCCGTCCTCTGTGCCCAGTTGACGTCCGAGGCGACTCTCGCCGCGGCGAGGTTCGCCTGTGGCGAAAGGCGACTCGCCTGGCAGTTTGCGAAAGGCAATTCCCGACGGATGTTCTCCATGCCCCCGTACACTTTCTCCTGAGCCTTGCCCCAGATTGGTTTGAGGCCGATCCAGATGGTTCTCACATCCACGGCCATCAGAGAGCAGTTATTCTGAAGCAAGTTTACCCCTTTCGGTAACACTTACTATGAGGCGGATCGCCCTCTTGACAGCGAAGCTCTCCATGATTAGTATCATGCTACCTTTCGGTATGATACTACCTTTCCGTTGATCAACATCTTAACTCCAGAGTGTCCAAGCATTTTTCGCCGACAGAGGTGCGGGGGATCTTATTCTTAGCGAACCCATAGTCTAGGCGGTAACAAGGCTAGGCAATCTGCCTGCCCAACATACTAACCTCCGGGAAGTGAGGAGGAAAGGGAGAGACCGTTGAGACTGCTAGGGAGATCCAATATCGTCATCGTTGTCCTCATTCTGGTCGTGATCGCCGCCTGCGCCCCAGCGATGCCGACCGCGGCGCCCGCCAAGCCGACTGCCGCCCCCACGGCAGCGGACAAGCCAGCCGCTCCTGCGGCTGCCCCCGCCACCGCCGCCAAGATCAAGCGCGGCGGCACCCTGGTAACCGCCAATGCAGTACCTGCCACTATGGACCCAATCTACGACACAGTGTCCACGGTTACCGGCCAGATGGGGGTCTACGAAACTCTAGTTGAGTACCTTTCCGCCGACCTGAAAGACGGCAATTTCAAGTTCGTTGGGGTGCTGGCCGAGTCCTGGGAGCAGCAGAACCCTACGACCCTCGTGCTGAAGCTGCGCAAGGGTGTGAAGTTCCACGACGGCTCCGACTTCGACGCGAGCGTCGCCAAGTGGAGCCTGGAGCGGATGGCCACGGCCACTAAGTCCTTCGCCAAGCGCCATGGCCAGAACTTCGACAAACTCGAAGTGGTCGATCCTTACACTCTGAAGATCATCTACAAGCAGCCGTCCGCCCTGCACCTCTTCAACTTGAGCTCAGGAACGGGGGGCACCGGCTCCGTCGGCCCTGTCATTCTCTCGAAAGCCCAGATGGACAATGTGGGGGAGGATGCTTTCGGCAACGGCAAGGCCTCCGGCACCGGCCCGTTCAAGCTGACTGACTACAAGCAGGGCGATGTGGCCACTACAGTGAAGAACGAGAATTACTGGGGGAAGGGCGCTGACGGCCAGCCTCTCCCCTACCTGGATGGCATCAAGATCCGCACAATGAACGACCTGGCCGTGCAGTTCACCGAACTGCGGGCCGGCACGCTGCACCTGACCCATGCGCCCAAACCGGCCGATCTGCCCACCTTGCGGCAGAACTCCGACCTGGTCATTGTCCAAATGAAGTGGGCGCCTCTGCGCGGCTACTACGGCTTCAATCAGTGGAAGGAACCGTGGGGCAAGAATGCCAAGCTCCGTCAGGCGGCCCAGTACGCCACCGACCGGGAGAATTACACGAAGGTGATGAATCTGGAAGCCGGTACCCCGGACTGGATACAGGGCTGGCCGACCAACTGGCCGGGCTACGACCAGAACCTCGGCCCGGTCTATAAGTTCGATCCCGAAAAGGCCGCTGCCCTGGTCAAAGAGGCCGGTTTCCCTAACGGCGTCGATATCTTGCTGACCCACGATAACAACACTACCAAGCGTAAGCAGGCCGAGCTGCTGCAGGGCATGTGGCTGAAGGCCGGCATCAGGGTTACACTGGAGGCCCTGGAAGTTGTCGCCGCTCGCCAGAAGATGAAGGCCGGCAACTTCGATATGCACCAGTGGGATAACAGCCCGTCGCCGGACCCAGCATATGCCAGCCGGATGTTCGTCAGCGATGGCTCCGCTCAACTGATCAACTACAACAATGCCGACGTCGACAAGTGCTTCGCCGACGGCGAACGGGAGATGGACCCGGCCAAGCGGAACGAGACCTACAGGAAGTGCCAGCAGATCGTGCAGGAAGACGACCAGATCGCCGGCCTCAACCGCGCGGACACCCTGGTGGTGTTCCGCAAGGAGGTCCAGGGCGTCCAGGTAAAGTTCTCCTACGCGGATCTGACCAGTATCTGGCTGGATAAGTAGTACAATCAATACGTAGGCACCTCGAAAGTGGCGCCCTCCGGCAGCGTCGATCGCGTCGATGGTAGAATCGGAGGGTGCCCCGGAACTCAACATACTCATTCTCCCCGCTGGAACGGCCGCCTTAGCCAAAGGCTGGGGAAAAGGAGGCAATGGGCATGGCTCAGACCGCAGTTCCACCCAAGACCGAAGCCAGGCACACCAACCGCGTAGCCCGGCTCTATGCCAGACTGTGGGAAGGTATGCTCTCAAAAAGGGAATGGTGGGGCGATGGACTCACCATCCTCGACGACCCGGAGGTCGCTGCGCTGCCGTTGATCGTGCGCAAGGCGAAGGCGATCGAGAAGGTCCTCACCGAGATGCCTGTCGAGATTAAGCCGGAGGAGCTTGTTGTCGGCACTATGCCGATGGGCTCCCTGGGGACCGGCTTCGTGTTTCCGCAATACGCCACCGAGAGTGAGCGAAGCGAGGCCGCGAAGAAGTCCCTGAGCATTTACTCTGTCTACGGTCACTCCGTGCCGAACTATGCCGAGGTTCTGGAGCTGGGGCTGGACGGAATAAAGCAGAAGGTGGCGGCAAAGCTGAGCGCCACCACAGACGGCGACCCGGCTGCGGAAAGGCAGCGCAACTTCCTCCAGGCGACAACGATCTCTATGGACGCTGTGATCGCCCTGGCCCACCGCTACGCTGACTTGGCGACCGCGATGGCCGCTCAGGAGGAGGACCAGCAGCGGCGGGCAGAGCTGCTGGGGATTGCCAACGTCTGCCAGCACGTGCCCGAGTATCCACCGCGTTCCTTCCGCGAGGCACTGCAAAGCTTCTGGTTCATGTTCGCCTCCCTGAACGGCACGCTCACCGTCGCCCCGGTTGGCCGCTTCGACTACTACATGTACCCCTTCCTCAAGCGGGACCTCGATGCCGGCGACACCACCCTGGACGATGCTCAGGAACTTGTGGACTGCCTCTGGATCAAGTTCAGCGAGCGAGTACAGATAAAGGAGGAACATCGGGAGTACCACCGAGCCCCCCTTAAGGCCGGCGTCGGGCGCGACCCCGAAGATGGCCCCCAGGGCGGCAACTCGGACTCGGCCTTCGACAACCACTGGTTGCAGAACCTGATCCTGAGCGGCTTGAGCCCCGACGGCAAAGACTCCACGAACGATCTGACCTACCTCTGCCTGGAGTCCACAGGGCACTTCGAGGTACACGAGCCGACCGTATCCGTGCGCCTTTCGCGCCATTTCCCCGACGCGCTGCTGCGGAAATGCTGCGAGGTCATTCGCGGCGGGGGCGGCATGCCGGCCCTACACAACGACCGGATGATCATCGATGCCCTAGTGAAATTCGGCTTCCCCCTCGAGGAGGCGAACGGGTACAGCCACGACGGCTGCTGGGAGACACTGATACCGGGCAAGACCGATTTCCGCTGGGGGCCGGTCCATGCGTTGCTGGCCCTTGAACTCGTCTTCACGCGCGGTCGGAGCCGGGTCAGCGATCGGAAGGAAGGCTTGGACACGGGCGACGTCGCCGCTTTCCGATCGTTCGACGAGCTTATGGATGCATTCAAAGCGCAGCTAGACTACCAGACTTGTCGCTTCATCGATAACTTCGCCGAATACTGGGACGCGCGCTACAGCATCGCCCCCGAGCCGCTGCTTTCCTGTCTGATCGAGGGCTGCCTTGAGCAGAGCAAGGACCTGACCGAGGGCGGCGCACGGTACATGTTCTACGCGCCGGTCGTGGCAGGCGTACCCCACACGGCAGATGCTCTGGCGGCCATCAAGAAGCTGATTTTCGAAGAGCGCCAGATGACGATGGCCCAACTAGCAGACGCCGTGGCATCCAATTACGCCGACCAGGAGCCCCTGCGCCAGCTTCTGCTCACCCACAGTCCGAAGTTCGGCAACGGCATTGACTATGTAGATGAGCTGGCCAGAGAGATAGCCCACTTCTTCGTGGAGAGCGTGCGAAAGCACGGCGGCAAGCATCCTCAGTTCAAGTTTCCCCCCGGCACTGGCGCCATCGGTGGGACGTATATGGCATTCGGCAAGATTGTTGGTGCTACTCCAGATGGCCGAGCGTATCGAGAAGCTATCACCGCTGGCCTCACTCCCGCGCCGGGACGGGACCTGGAGGGGCCGACCGCCGCGGTACGCTCCTACACAACGGTTGACTTCAGCGAGCTGCCTATCGGCGGGCCGCTGGACCTGGGCATGAGCCCGAGCGGTATCGGAGACGAGGCGGGCCTTCAACGCCTGATGGCCTTCGTCCGCAGCTTTGTGGAGATGGGTGGCTCGATGCTGACCATCACGGTCACTGATGTGGAGACACTGCTCAAGGCGCAGGCGGAGCCAGAGAAGTACCGCGGGCTGCGGGTGCGGATGGGTGGCTGGCAGGCCTACTTCACCGCCCTGACCCGCGAGCACCAGGACAACCACATCGCCCGCGTGCGGCACAGCCTGTGCTGAGGGAAAGAGAGGCTCACGACATGGGCAGATATCCGAAGATCGAGTACCTCGAACAAGTTATGCGCGATGGATTGCAGATCGAGGATGCCAGCATATCGGTGGACGACAAGCTGCGGCTGCTGGACGCGGTCGGAGAGACAGGCCTGAACTACATCGAGGTGGGGTCCTTTGTGAGTCCTAAGTGGACGCCGCAGATGGCCTGCATAGACGAGCTGATGCAGCGGTTCGTGCCCAAGCCAGGGGTGAAGTATGTCGCCCTGACGATGAATGAGCGGGGCTTGGAGCGCGCCAGGCAGTACTGCCCTCCCCTGACCATCAAAGAGGAAATTCCCACGATGCGGTACTGGCTGTGCGACGTCTTTGCCCGGCGCAACATTAATCGAAGCCAGGAACAGCTCATCGCCGCCTGGCCGGCGACGGTGGCCCGCGCGAAGGGGAAGGGAGCTGCCGAGGCCGGCATATTTCTCGGTGCGGCCTGGGGCTCCAACTGGCTGGGCGAGTTCAGCCTTGCGGACCAAATGGGCGCCCTGGAGCAGGAACACCGAGTGTGGGACGAGGCCGGCATCGCGGTCACCCGCTTCGGGGCAGCCGACCCGATGAGTTGGGCAACCCCCAACCGGGTAGAGGAGACCCTGACGGCCATCAAGGAGAAGTGGCCCGATATCAGGTACTTCCACCTCCATCTGCACGACGCCCGTGGCCTGGCCCTCACGAACATCTACGCGGCCCTGCGGGTGCTGGGGCCAGAGGACACCCTCCTCTTGGAGGGGACCATTGGCGGCATCGGCGGCTGCCCCTACTGCGGCAATGGTCGGGCCGCCGGGATGGCCCCCACGGAGGATCTTCTGCATATGCTAGAGGGTATGGGCATCGACACGGGTGTGGATATGGACAAGCTCATCGACTGCGTGTGGCTCCTGGAGGAGATAATCGGTCGCCCGACCCCCGGCCACGTCTCCAAGGCCGGGCCGCGGCCGATGACCAGGGACCGATGGTACCCTATGGACCTGCCCTTCATCGAGACCCAGGAGCAGGCGAAACACTTCAAGCTGGGCCAGGACGTGTACGAGGGCTGTATCCGCCCCTGGAGGGAGCCCATCCGCAGCCCGATGCGCCCCGAAGAGTAGTGTGCCCAATGGTTACTAATAATAGCCCTCTGTCTGGCATTCGCGTCCTTGACTTGACCCAGATGGTGGCGGGGCCGTGTGCCGCTATGTTGCTGGCCGATGCGGGCGCCGAGGTCATCAAGATCGAGCGGCCCGGCACGGGCGAGATTAGCCGCGGAGTAGGGACCAGGATAACAAACGAGAAGGGCCAGAGCATCACCGCCGCTGCTCTGGCCTACTGTCGCAACCGGAAGGCTATGACCCTGGACCTAAAGTCCGAAAGAGGGAAGGAGATCTTCCTAAAATTGGTTAAGGTGTCCGACGTGGTCCTGGAGAACTTTGCCCCGCCAACGATGCTGGAACTGGGCCTCGATTATGCCGTTTTGAAGCAGGTCAATCCAGCTATTATCTACGCCTCCGTCAGCGGGTTCGGTCACCTGGACATTCTGCCCAGCCCGTTCTGGAATCGGCCTGCGTTCAATTACATTGTGCAGGCGATGAGTGGTCTGGCCGACGGTACGGGCGAAGAGGATGGCCCGCCCGTCACCGCTCAAGCCTCCATCGGCGACATCTTCCCCGGCACCTTGGCCGTGGTGGGCATCCTCATTGCCCTCTATCAACGACAGCATACACAGTTGGGCCAGCGGATCGATGTGTCGATGTACGATGCGATGGTATCGATGATGACCACCCAAATGACGAGTTACATCGTCACTGGAAACATACCAGCCCGGGGCCAGGGAGGCTCGGCCCCCAACGGCTTGTTCAGGGTGAAAGACGGCTATGTGGCCATTTCGGCTTTTTCGGAGCCGCTGTGGCGTCGGTTCTGTGACGCCATCGGCAAGCCGGAACTCGTGGACTACCCGGGGCTGGAGCACGGCACCGACCGCGGCCGCAACCTGGAGACGGTACTGCGGCCCATCATCGAGGGCTGGGCTGCCGACAAGACCAAGCAGGAGGTGACTGAGGTACTCTTGGGGCACAATGTCCCTGCCGGTCCGGTCCAGACACTGGCCGAGGTTGTCGAATGCCCTCACGTGAAAGCACGGCAGATGCTGATAGCGATCGAGCATCCTGTGGCAGGTCGGGTCAAGCTCGTCGGAAGTCCGATCAAGATGTCCACCTATCCCAACCCGACCTATACTCCTCCCCCGCTGCTCGGGGAGCACACGGACGAGATTCTGGCTATCATCCTTGGGATGACTGAGGCCCAGATACAAGAGCTTCGGTCCGATGGAGCTATCTGACACGTCGAAGATATATTGACCCTGATGAAGCCTTTAGACAATGGGGAGAGCAGCGGAGCGAACTTCATGGAGTAGACGCGACGGGCGATCTCTCATATGGATCGGCCGGCCTGCCAGTGGATGAGGATTTCGGTGACATCACGCACGGCAAAGCTCCCTCTTGCCACTGCCCCACTCCTTGGTCAGAAGATAGGGCCATAATGACACAGGTTCTTGCCGCACGCCGGCGGTGGGTGAACTACTTGGCCGTAGATGCCCTAAAGTGGGTGATTTCCGTGGCCGTCGACACTACGTGCTTATGCGTGCCGCCCCTACTCCGGCACCTCCGTGTACTTCGCCAACTCGTCGGCCACCCAGGCCAGGTCCAGCTCCACCAGCTTGGCCCGGTAGGGGATGGCTGTCTCCGGGTCCCAGTTGTGCATCCGCCGGTATAGCCGCAGCGCCTTTCGGAACTGCTCCGGGTCCACCTTGTAGCCGGCGCGCGGCCCATTCGGGATGGGCTCGAAGAAGCGCTGGGGCAGCCAGTCGTCTTTGCCCCGGAAGCCCTCGCGGATGTTGAAGGCCTGGAACATATTCACCCGCCGCTCGCCGGCCTTCATTATCTCGTGCAGGCTGCACTCCCAGCCGGTCGCCGCCGATACCAGGTCGACCACCTGGTCCATCGTGTAGGCGCGCACGGGCGCCAGGGTGAACACGCAGATGTCCAGCGTATCGATGAAGGAGAAGTGCTGCTCCAGGTAGTAGTACATCCGCAGCTTGTCTTCGTCGATGGTGTGGGTGGGCAGGCGGCACAGGATGCCGAGGGACCGGGCCTGGTCCATGAACACCTGCGGAGCGTTGAAGTCGAAGTCGGTGTCGTGCTCCACCACGACGTGGTCGGCGCCGATGGGGGCGGTCGCGTAGGAGATGCCCAGCATTCCCTTCACCCGCGGCTCGTGCATCGGCACCTCGACGCCTCGCCAGTGGATGGCAAACTTCTCCGCGCCGCGGCCGATCTTCTCGGCGGCCCGCTTCACGCCCTCGGCCAGCACGTCGCCCAGGCCGCGCCGGTGAGCGATATCCTCCACCATCTGGACCATCGCCGCGCCATTGCCGAAGCGGAGATCGAGACCGTTGCAGTCCTGCTGCGAGAGGATGCCGTTCTCGTAGCACTCCATGGCGAAGGCGATGGCCGAGCCGGTGGAAATGGTGTCCAGGGAGTACTTGTTGCTGAGCTCGTTGGCCTTGGACACGGCCACCAGGTCGGACACGCCGCAGTTTGAGCCGAAGGCGGCCATCGTCTCGTACTCCGGCCCGCCGTAGGCTGGGTCGACCTGGAACGGCTCGTCCGCTTTGACCACCCGCTTGCACCGGACGGCGCAGGCGTAGCAGCCCTCGCCCTCCACCAGGATGGTCTCGTTCATCTTCTCGGCGGAGATTTCCTCGGCGTGCTCGAAGGTGCTGGTCTGGAAGTTGCGCGTCGGGAGCAGGCCGTCCTTCGAATAGGGGGCCAGTATCTCGCCGGTGCCATAGATGCGCAGGCCGCGGTTGGCCGGGTTCTCCATGCAGTGATCGGCGAACCACTTGGCCAGGTCGCGTATGGTCTTCCCATCGGCCGTGGGCGGCTGGTTGTGTCCGCGGGCGGCGATGGCCTTGAGGTTCTTGGAGCCCATGATGGCACCGGTGCCGGTGCGGCCGTTGGCGTGCTTCAGCTCGTTGATGACACAGGCGAAGCGCACCAGGTTCTCGCCCGCCGGCCCGATGCCCGCGACGCGGATGCGCCTGTCGCCGAGCTCCTCCCGGATGAGGGCCTGCGCCTCGCCGGTGGACTTGCCCCAGAGAGCCCCAGCATCGCGTATCTCGACCTTCCCGTCGTTAATCCACAGGTACACCGGCTTCTCTGCCTTGCCTTTGATTACCACAGCATCGTAACCGGCGAACTTCAGCTCGGGGCCGAAGAAGCCGCCCGCCTCGGTGTCGGCGATGGCGTTGGAGGCAGCGGACTTGGTGATGATGGAGTGGCGAGCGAAGCCCGGCGCCGGTATGCCGGTGGGCACGCCGGTGGCGAAGATCAGCAGGTTCTCCGGGCTGAAGGGATCAACGCCGGGGCGCTGCTCGTTCAGCATATACCAGGCGCCCAGGCAGGAGCCTCCCCAGTAGGTGCGGTACCAGTTCTCATCGAATTCGTCTACCGACGTCTTCCCGGTGGAGAGGTCCACCTTCAATATCTTTCCGTTGTAGGCGTACGGCATATGCACATACCTCCAGGCGATAGTGGTTAACGCCCTTATTATACGCGCGACGCGTTTTGGCGACAACAGCGCGCACTTGTTTCCAAATCAGTTGCTTTCTTGTCTCTCAGGTGTTAAAAACTGTGAGATTCCACGGCATCATTGGCGGGGCACCGTGCGGCCCGCCTGCTAACAACTTTGGGCTGAGGGGATATTCTATGGGATTGTTGTCCGGCAAGAAAGGGATCATCTTCGGGGTAGCGGACAAGCACAGCATCGCCTGGGGCATCGCCCAGTCGACGGCTGCCGCCGGGGCGCGCCTGGCCTTCACCTACCAGATCGAGCGCTTCCGCAAGAACCTGGCGGAGCTGACTAAAGACATCGCTAATCCGCTGCTGCTCGAGTGCGACGTCACCAACGACGAGCAGATAGAAGAAGTGTACCGGCGGGTGGGCGAGGAGTTCGGCACGCTCGACTTCGTGGTCCACAGTGTGGCCCACGCCCGCCGCGAGGACCTGGCGGGCAAGTTCCGCGATACGTCGCGGGAGGGTTTCAAGTTCGCCCTGGACGTGAGCGCCTATTCGCTCATCGCGGTGACCCGCCCGGCGGTGGCGCTGATGCCGAACGGCGGCAGCATCGTGACGATGACCTATCTGGGGAGCGAGCGGGCGATGCTCGGCTATAACGTGATGGGCGTAGCCAAGGCCGCCCTGGAGGCCAACGTGCGCTACCTGGCAGCAGACCTGGGGCCGCTCAACATCCGGGTGAACGCCCTCTCCGCCGGGCCCATCAACACCCTGGCGGCGCGCGGCGTCCCCGGCTTCACCGACTTCGCGAAATACCTGCGAGAGAAGGCCCCCCTGGCCACGAAGACCGACACCGCCCAACTGGGCGACGCGGCCCTCTTCCTGGTGAGCGACCTATCGCGCGGCATCACCGGCGAGACCCTCTATTGCGACGCCGGCTACCATATGGTTGGGGGATAGCAGAAAGTCTGGCGCCGCTCCGATAACGCTACGCGCCGACGTGCACGGGGGCGAACGCTGGCAGGCTTTTTTCAAGCGTAGAGACGAAGCATTTGCCTTGCCGTTCAGGATGAGAACACGTAGTAACGACTCAAGTCGCTACTACCAGAGCCAATGCTTCGTCTCTATGTGTGCTACTACTACGCTATCTTGGCCCGGCTGGCCTCGGCCCGCTGCCCGGCGTCGGCGATCACGCTGTCCGGGATCTCGATGGGATACTTGCCCCACTTCAGCCCCGTCTCGACCATCGCCTTGAAGTTCTCTACCGGCACATAGTCCTGCACGGAGTGGCCCGAGCCGAGACAGTACGCGCCATCCTGACCAACATCCCGCAGCAGGCGCAGCGCCTCCAGCTCCACCTCTGCCGGCGTGCCCAGGCCGAGGGGATAGGTCTGGTTTATGTTGCCGCACAGGCACAACCTGGTGCCCACCTTCGCCCGGGTCGCCCGGATGTCCATGCCGGTCGGATCGACGGGATGTATCGCGTCCACGCCGATGTCGATGATGTCGTCCAGCAGCTTGGCATTGTTGCCGTCGGTGTGGAAGATGAACGGCTTGCCCCGCTGGTGACAGAGGTCGATTATCTTGCGCATCCAGGGGAACTGGTACTTGCGGTACACCTCCGGCGACACGAGCGGCCCCTTCTTGTAGGCAAGGTCGTCGTTGAAGTGAAGGGCGCCCACCGCGTCCATGCTGGTCAGGTTCTCGAAGAGGTTGTAGACTGTCGCGCCGACCTTGTCGAACATTGCCTGCACCAGATCGGGTTGCTCGTAGACGGCCATGGCGAAGGTCTCGAAGCCCATCAGGTGGCAGACGCCGGTGAAGACGTGGCCGCGGCCCTCGATGAGCTTCATCCCCTCGGGCAATGCCTTAGCAGCGGCCAGGCATTCGCTGTAGTCGATGTCCTCCGGCTTCGGCCAGGGGTGCTTCTCGAAGTCGGCCCAACTGGTGATGATGCCCAGTCCCTCGGGCGCCCACTCCCGCTCGGCGCCGTCGGGGTCGTGTCCCAGGCGCACGCCCTCCTTGGGCGCCACGCCCCCCTTGAAGTCGATCTCCGTGCGCACCGACACGTAGTCGTAGCCCACCGCCAGGCGGAACTCGATGACGTCCTCGATGGTCTCCACCGGCTTGCCCATGTAGTTGCTCATGAAGCCGGGGCGCGGTGAATCATAGATGGGCACCCGATCGGGTTTGCCGCCCGTCAGGGCGGTCCTCAGTCGCTCGAAATTCGGCTCATATCTTCTGGCCAATTCAGTCCTCCATTCAGTCTGCTTGATCTATCCTCTGCCTGATTCCTCGCAATGCCGTCCAGCGCTATCCTGGGGAAGCGGTCAGGCTGAGCCTCCCAGTTGCGCACCACTATATCGCCCCCTCGGGCAAGGTCCAACGCGAGCCAACTCAGTTCGGGATGCCCATCCAGTCTAGCAGGCGATGCAGCTCGCGGTATGTTGTCTCGTCGAGGGCCGGCCCTGGATGGCGGACATAAGAGGAGCTGATGACCCCACGCAGGCGCAGTGTCTCCTTGCGAATGCCCAGGCCGATCCCGGCCTGGCCCTCGAACACCAGCAACGGCAGGTAGCGCAGGTACACCTCGGTAGCCTTGTTCAGGTCGCCGGCCGCGAAGTGCTGGTATAGCTGCACCAGGGCCTCGGGGAAGGCGAAGCCGGTCATGATGCCGACCCCGCCCCGAAGGAGCTCCTCCAGGCAATACATGCCTCCCAGGCCGCCGAAGACGCCGATCTGGTCGCCGGCCAGCGCCTTCAGGGCCGAGATTTTGGTCGTGCTGGGCCGGGCCTCGATCTTGGCGTAGCGGCACCAGGGCACCTCGGCGGACAGGCGGGCGATGAGGCCAGGCGACATCGTGACGCCGGTGTTCAGCGGCTCGTCCTGGACAATGATGGGGATGTTAACGGCGTCGCTGATGCGGCGATAGTAACGCACCAGCCCATCGTCGGCGGGCTTGACGAAATACGGCGGCAGGACCAGCAGGGCACCGGCCCCTGCCGCCTCCGCCTTCTGGGCCAGCATGACGGCAGTGTCGGTGCCGGTGGCCCCGCTGCCCACGATCACCGGCACCCGCGCGTTCACCTGCTCGACCACGATCTGCGTGAGGCGGTCGCGCTCGGCCTCGGACAGTTTGAACCCCTCGCCCGCGATGCCGAAAAGGGTGAGGCCGTGGGCCCCGGCCCTGAGCTCGAACTCGATCAGCGAGCGCATGCTATCCTCGTCGATGCGGCCCTGCTCGTCGAAGGGGGTAGCGAGGATTGGGCAGACGCCGTAGATTTCCTTAGACATTACGTAGCTCCTTGCATATACATCCCACACCTGATTGCTGCCTCACCCTTTGGTAGAGGACTGCTGCGTCCCCTTGCCGGACCGTTGGGCGCTGCGATTGCCTGCGGGCAAGGCAGTACTCAGGCACTAGGTCGGCCGCTTGTCGAGCGCTGGCTCGGTCATCTCCAGGCCGCTGATACCGTATGCCGACCCAGGCACGACCGATAGGTTCTTCCACCCCACCGAGGTGACGGTGGCCTTCTCTCCCTGGCTGAACCGCAGCCCCGTGGCCAGCAAGCCTGGCGCCTCGCCGTCGAGGTCGTGCACGGCGAAGGACACGTGCTGGATGCCGGGCCCGTTCTTGTCGAGGAATGCCTGCAGGCTGCCCTCCGGCTTGATGGGCTGCATCACTTCGACGTGGGTAGCGCCGGCGGCGAAAATGGCCAGCTCCATATTCGAGGAGGCGATGGTCTCTCGACGCAGCAGCTTAAGTCGGAAGCGGTTCTGGAACAGGTCGATGGCCTCGTTGATGTTAGGGACCACGACGGCAACATGGTGCACGAATGCAAACATCGGACACTCCTCCTGCCCCGAGCTCCAGAGCGCCAGACATACGCGAAACCATCGCCCGAACCTGGCACCGCACAGAGGCAACATTTTGGGCAAATATAGCCCAAGACAGGCCAGTCGTCAACATATTGACCCCCTTGGAAGGTTGCGTTAAACTCAGCGCACTGAGGCAGCCGCGGCTCCGAAGTGTGGCCTACAGACAAAGCCTGCCGGCAACCAGGCTGTCCCTTGTAGAGTTTTTAGGAGGAGTAGAAGTGCAAACCTACAAGTTCCCGTTCGGCGCTGATGACAAGTTCCTGGACGTGCGGGTGCCCGACGACTGGCAGGTGACCTGGTCTGCCCTGCCCGATACCCCGGACCTGACCGAGGCCCAGATGCGAGCGGCTTTCGCCAACCCCATTGGCACACCAACTATCGAGGAGCTGGCCAGGGGCAAGAAGACCGCCGTCATCATCATCGATGACAACGGCCGGCCCACCCCCACGTACCTATACGCGCACCTGATCCTCGAAGAGCTCAACAAGGGTGGTATCCCGGATTCGGGGATCACCTTCGTCGCTGGGGTCGGTTGCCACCGGGTCTTCTCCGGCCCGGACTTTCGCCAGAAGATCGGCGACGAGGCCGTGGGACGCTGCCGGACCATCAACCACAGCATCTACGAGAACCTGGTGCATCTGGGCCATACCAGCCGCGGCACCCCCGTCTCGGTGAACAGGGACGTGGTGGAGGCCGACCTGCGCATCGCCGCCGGCGGCATCATTCCCCACGGCTCGGCCGGCTTTGGCGGCGGCGGCAAGCTCATCCTGCCGGGCGTCTGCAGCATGGCTACCATCGACTACCACCATGCCCACAACCGCGGACCGAAGTGCTGCATCGGAGGGCTGGAGGACAACGGCTTCCGCCTGGACATCGAGGAGATCGCCCGGATGGCCAAGCTCGACGTCATCATCAACGCCGTGATCAACGGCAAGCGGCGAGTGGCCGGCCTGTTCGTGGGCGACCTGGTGGCTGCCCACCGCAAGGGCGTGGAGCTGGCCCGCAAGCTGTATGCTGTGCCCTGTGCTACCAACGCCGACGCCGCCATCATCAGCGGCTATCCGATGGACCGGGAGTTCGGAGAATCGATGAAGGCGCTGTCCCCCGGCCTTATCGGCAGCACCGTCAAGCCGGACGGCAGCATCCTGTTCGTATCGGCTGCCGTGGACGGCGTGGGCTGGCACCGTCTGGGCGACAGGCACCGCTTCGAGAACCCGGACGCGATCAACGAGATTCGCCGCCGCGTCGGCGCCGGACGGTACGGTGCGGTCTGCTCCCCTAACCTGAGCGAGGCGGAAGTGCGGATGAAGATCCCTGCGGACTTCCCGTTCTTCAAGAACATCGATGAGGCAGTCGCCGCCATCGCCGCCCGCCACAAGAGCCCGGTCGTCAACCTGGTGCCGATGGGACCGATCAGCCTTTCTCCTAAGGCCGCGGCCTTGAAGTAGCCTTTCAGTCCATTTGGCACCGTAAGGGCGCACGGCCGTGCGCCCTTACATCGTTTCTACGACTCCCTCGCTACTCAAGCCACAGCTCGCCCCAGAAATGCATGTTCTCCTCGTAAGGCTGCCAGCCGTGCAGCTTCTTGCTGTACGCGTCGTACTTGCTGGCCATCCACAGCAGTGCGAAGTTCGCATCGTCGTTCAGTATTCCAAAACTATGCTGCAAGACCCCACCGCTTCCCCTTCCACGGAGTCAGGCCAATCATCGCAAAGCCTCCAGGTCCACGTCGTTTTCCCGCTTGAAACCTCCTTCCGGATACACCGGGTCCTTTTTCATCATCTCCCGCATGCGTACGGCGACCGGCCGCCGGTCCCAGTGGAACACGGCGTGGGAGCGCGGCCCCGGCTGGCAGGTCACGAGCTCGAAGTCGCGGTTGCCCAGGCCGATCTTCGTGCCGTTGTTCAACTGTATCTCCTGGCTGGAGCCGGTCCGGGAGGCCGCCGCGGCAAACTTGGGGACGCCCGCTCCCATCACGCCGTCCTCGTAGGCCCGCGAGCCGGGCATTCCGCCGGCCGCGTTGGCCATCGCCACGCAGGCGGCATCGATGGCCACGATGTCCCTGCTGGCGAAGACGCCGATGTTGGGCACGATGGGCCGGTCGGCGTACGGCGCACAGTCGCACAGCGGGGTGATGTCGACGGCCATGTTGATGAACCCGGCGTTGCCGGCATCCCTGCCCGCGCCGACCATCTTCAGACAGGCCAGGGCGGAATCGGAGATGGTGACCGGGTTGGCATCGAAGGCATCCTCGTGATAGCCGCGCATCCGGCCCAGGATATCGTTGCAGGGGCCGCCGCCTCCCGGCCCGCATATGCAGCGGCTCTGGTCCCACTCGAAGGTATGCTCGTTGATGGTGAACAGGCCCCAGGGACAGGAGTCGCGCAGTTGCTCCAGCCACTCACGGCTGTGGGACGGCGCGGCCAGATGCTCGAAGAGGGGGGCATGCCGGAAGCCCATCGGGTGGCCGCCGAAGTGCAGGTTGAACTTGCCGCGCTTAGAGGCGCAGCCCACGCCGACGTTCTTGATGGAGCCGCCGAAGACGCCGGCGCCGTGGCCCTTGAAGTGGGTGAGGACCAGCAGCTTGTCGGCCATCGCGATGGCCTTGGCCACGTACTGCTCCTTGAGGATGGTGCCCTCGGGCAGGTCCACCCGAAGGTCGTCGTCGCCCAGGAAGCCGTCGGCGATGAGAAGGGGACAGCCCAGGCTGGCGGAGGTGTAGCCGTTGCGCTCGGCGGTCAGCGTCGCATCCAGGGCGTTGCAGCGAGCGCTGTGGTAGTGATAGAAGGCAGTGGTGGTGTCGGTCACGAACGGCCTTCCGCCCAGCTCCTTGACCTTGTCGACCAGGGCTCGCGCGTAAACCGGCCGCAGGTAGCCGGTGTTGTTGTACTCGCCGAAGTGGACCTTGATCGCCACCAGGTCGTGGGGCCGGACCAGGTCCGGCAGCCCCGCCTCGTCGAACACCCTGAGCATCTTCGAGACCAGGCTGGTCTCGATGGACGCCGCTCGATCGTCCATAAAGAAGACCTCGTGCGCCATAGGCCCATCCCTCCTGAGTTCCCTGCTACCGGCCCAACGACGGTACGGCGTAATCATAACCTCTGATGGTGCATTGTCAAGGCCGCCGTCCCCTTCGATAGGGTCTTTTTCCTTCTCCTACACGTCACCATCCTAGGGCGCTCTTGGTCCGACAACCACTGAGGCATAGAGACACAGAGGCCCTAGTTGTCGTGCTCTCTGTGCCTCTGTGTCTCAGTGGTGAGACTTATTGGTCATGGAGGGGCTGTCGCTTTGGACAATGAGGAAGTCCTGGCCCTTCGAGGAGACTGGATTCAGAGGGAGGTGGGTCGCGTCAGCGCGCCGGCCGGCGGACCTGGCGCGGCCCGGCGATCCACAGTGACACTACGGCCACACCGATGACCGCCATCACGAAGATGAAGGCCGGCACGTACTGGCCAGTGCGGTCGTAGATCAGGCCGCCGAGCCAGGGGCCCACCGCGCCGCCCACCCCGAAGCCCATCACCATGCCCCCGGTGATAGCCCCGTAGTTGGGGCCGGCGAAGAGGTCGGCCAGGGATGACGTAAGGGCAGGCCCGGCCAATCCGAAGCCGGTGCCCATTATGACGGCATACGCGTACAGGATCCACACCGAGGGCACGTAGCGGGCGGCGATCAGTATCGCAACGCCGACGATGGCCATTGAGCAGCCGATGGTGAAGGTCCATTCCCGGCCGATCCGGTCCGAGATGTAGCCGCCCGCAGCGCCGATTGAGCTACTGAGGCCGTAGACCAAGGCCACGGTGGCGGCCAGGGTGGCGCTGAAGCCGATGTCCACGGCAAAGGCGACCTGGTGGGCCACCAGCAGATTCTGGCCCAGGCCCCACAATGTCAGGTTGGCGATGCACACAGCCCAGAACCGGTAGGTCCGCAGCGCACGTCCCAGCGTCCAGTCGGTAGCAGCCCATTGCCGGTCGACGACGCCGGAGAGGGCAGGGACGACCCTTGATGCAATGGGCCGCGGGTCAGGCGGGACGCCATCCGGGTGCTGGCCTACGTCGGCGGGATGGCGGCGCGCGAACAGAGTCTCCAGTGGCAGCAGGACAATCGCCACCAGTCCGGCGAGCCAGAGGTAAGCCAGCCGCCAGCCGCCGCTGGCAATCAGTAGCTCGGACATCAGCGGGAAGCTGAACGAGGTGTTCGACCCGGCGTTGAGGATGCTGAAGGCGAACGCTCGCCGCCGCACGAACCAGCGAGAGACCACGGTCGAATAGGGGACGAAGGCAGTGAGGCAGGCCCCCATCGAGAGGAGGGCGAAGAAAAGGCAGAACTGCCAGATGCTATTGGCCTGGCTGGACGCCGCCGTCCCTATGGCGATGAGCATGCAGCCGACGGGCATCACTTTTCGCGGCCCGAACCGGTCGATGAGTGCCCCCGAGATGGGAGCGGTGAAGCCGTAAACGGCGACGCCGGTGGAGAAGATGAGGGCCGTTTCAGCCCGGCTCCAGCCGAAATCCTGCAGGATCGCCACGTAGAACACAGAGAAGCTGCCCCGTATGCCATAAGCGATCGAGGTAGCGAGGCAGCCCATCCCGAGGATCAGCCAGCCATAGAAGAATGGCAGCCGGTCGGCCAGCGGGGCCCGTGATATGGGTGTTGGTCCCGTTCTTTGCACGATAACGTTGTCCTCTTGCAGGCAGCTCTCCCGGTGAGTGTGCTCCGGGCCGGCCACCCTTGGCCGAGGCTGCGATGCTGCCAGCGGCAACGCATCATACCACTATGCTGCGCCGCCCGTCACGCAGGATTGCACGCAGATTCGGCGTCTTTCAGTTATCGCGATCGATGCCGCGTTTTTGTAGGGGCGCACCCGCGTGTGCGCCCTGGCGCCAATCGAGCCCAACTCTCTCCAGGGCCGACACGCGGGTCGGCTCCTACAGGTTACGTCTAACAGCCGAAAGACCATGCTCGCAGATTCCTGAAGAAGGCTCACTCAGCGGGTGCTGAGTGAGCCTGAGTACCGAACAGGTCAGCCGGACTATGGAAGGAACGACCAGATTGCCAGGCTACTGGTCGAACCAGAGGTCAGGCCAGAAGTTGACAATTGATACGAAAGGCATCCAACCCTTCAACTTCTTGCTATAGGCGTTGTTGCTGTCCAGCACCCACAGGTGCACGTAGGCCGCACTTTCGTAGGAGATCTTCTGGCACTTCTCGAGGATCTGGCCGCGCTCCTGGTCGTTTTTCGCCGCCTCGGATTCGGCGAGGCAGGCGTCGAACTCCTTGCTGCACCACTGCGCCCAGTTGGCGTTTCCTTCGCAGCCCATCCGGCGGCGCAGCGTCTGGTAGGGATCGACCTCATAGCCCACGCCGTAGGTCGTGGCGTCATAGTTGTGAGAGAGGACCTTTGACGACCAGGCGACACGCTCGATGGTGTCGATCGTCGTGGAATTTCCCGCCTTGTCCATCATTGCCTTGACCACTTCCGCTTGCGGCAGGTCGGGCTGGCGGGAGATAACGGTGAGCTTGAACTCGGCGCCGTCGGGGTAACCGGCCTCTTTCACCAATTGCTGGGCCTTGGCCAGGTCGAACTCGTAGCGAGGCACCGATTCGCTATAGCCTATCTGGCCCGGAGCGACGTGGTACTTGGCCGGGCTGCCGGCGATTCCCTGTCCCATCGTCTTGGCCATTGCCTCGCGATCGATGGAGTACTGGGCCGCCTGCCGCAGCTTCAGGTTCGTGAAGGGGCCGCCATCGGGGAAGAGGCCCAGCACGCGAACGTTGCCGGCCCAGGGCATATCCTGCAGCACCAAGTCAGGGTTCGACTTGACGGCCGCCACGTCCCTGGGTTGCACCTCAGTGATGACGTCCAAGTTGCCGGTGCGCATCTCCATCATTGCCACCGCAGCATCTTGGATCCAGCGGATATCTACGCCGTCGGCGTACGGCTTGGGCTTGCCGTCCACGCCCATGTCCCAGTACTGTTCGAAGCGTTTGAAGGTCTGGCGGTTGCCCTTCTGCCATTCCGCCTGCTGGAAGGGGCCGGTGCCTACATAATGGTCCGCCAGATACTCTTCGCCGTACTTGTCCACAGCGGCCTTGGAGGTCACCACCGAGCGGCCGTTGGCCGATTCGGACAGCAGCCACAGCGCCGACGCCGACGGGCCCTTCATATTGAACTTGATGGTGTAGTCATCCACCACGTCGACGGAGTCCATCGCGGCGACGCTGTCCTTGCTGGAAGACTTGGGGTGGGTCTTCATCCGGTCGAGGTTCCACTTGGCGACGGCTGCATTCCAGTCGCTTCCGTCGTGGAATTTCACGCCCTTGCGCAGCTTGAAGATATAGGTCTTCGGATCGGGCTGCGACCAAGATTCGGCCAGCCTGGGGGCCACTTCGAAGCGCTTGGTGCTGTCGTTCATCCTGGCGAAGACCAAGGCCTCGTTGTGCACGGTCTGGTCAAAGCGCGTCCAGACATCCAGGTGGGGGTCGGCGCTGGCCCAGTCGCTGGCGTGGGTGGTCCTGATGGTGCCGCCGCGCTTGACTTTTGGAGCGGGCGTTGGGGACGGTGCGGCCGCGGTAGGGGCTGCAGCAGGCGCCGCCGTCGCTGCCTTCGGCGCTGCCGTTGCCGCAGGGGCTGCCGGGGCGGCCGTAGCCGGCGCTTTTGGCGCTGCCGTGGGGGCCGCCGGGGCAGCGCACGCGGTTATTATCAGGGCCAACACAACTACTACGGGTATCATCCGACGCAGATAAGTTCCTGTGGCGTTCATCTTTCCTCCTATTCTCTCCTCTTAGCGAACGAGCACCTGTGCGCATCGCCAGAATTGAGTGTGCGCCAAGTCGAACTCTAACCTGATAAGGTTCTCTGACAGTGAGACCGCGCCGTTTCTTGCCATTTCCACCGCGTCCGTAATGGCAACAGGAGACCTATGCTGGCAGTTACTCTTTGCGGCACCTCCTCAAGAAAAGACTGTCTTCGGCTCGCAAGCCGGTCCGTGCGGGATCTTCTGATGTACAGTGAGAGAGAGCGTGGCACTTTACCGCGCGAGCTTATCATATCTACTGCTCGCCAGATGTCAAGAGGCCCTCGAGCGCGTCCAGGCTCTTTTCGATTATGGACGTTGGGTGCGTTGTCGTCGGGGCGCCAGCCAGGCGATTCTCTAACCATTCTCTATCCTTTGTTACCTGACTTACATACCTATTCCGTAGTACGCTTACAGGGAGGAAGAGATTTTGGGGGAGGCAGGAGCGCGGGAAGCAGATTGGCAAGGACGCCGCAGCCTTCATCGAATTCTGCTTGTCCAGGTTTCTCCCCTCCCGGCTCCCCCGCTCTTCTTTGCTCGCACCGACCGCTCGAAGGGTCCATAGCCCGTTCACTCTCACCGTACAGGCGGATGAGTCCTGAGAGCGCCCTTCATCCGGGCTCAGGACAACCAGCAACGTGGCCGTGCCTTCCCTGGAAAGTCAGCCTTTGGCTGCCGCCCATCGGGCGACGGCTCTAATCCGAGCCATGCATTACACGCAACGAGCAAGGGAGGGGTGACAAAGCCTCTCCTTTTTCTGAAACCCGGGGTAGCGAGCCTGCCGAGCATAAAGGTGTGTCAACGGTGATGCATTGTTCGGTAGCTGCTGGTGGGCTGTTGCCACTTACAGCACACCAGGGGACCTTGGCGGCTCCTGGTTTGCTCTCTTCCGTGCTGCCGAATCCCGAATGGATGCTCACCACCCTCCTGGGCGCGCTCGCTCCGGCGCTGGGCGCCCTGATAGCGCGTAGGCTGCTGGCGCCGTGGGTCGCGTCGGCTGGGAAAAGGACAGCCCGGCCGGCCCTTGGCTGGATCATCGCCATCTCGCTTATTGCTTCTTTCATCTTGATCGGCGTCGGGCCCCTCGGCATCCGCCCTGCCCTCGTCACCGGCGTCAGCATGCAGCCCGGCATGTGGGCCGGCGACATTATCTTGACCCGGCAGGTGCCTGCCGGCGACATAAGGGTGGGCGACGTCGTCAGGTTCAGGGTGGACAGGGTGTCCATCGTGCACCGCGTGGTCGAAGTGGAGCCACGCGGAGGCAGATACACCTTCACCATGCAGGGCGATAACAACGACGTGCTGGACGAACCGGTGGACGAAAGCCAGCTCGAAGGCAAAGTAGTGCTGCTGTTGCCGAAGATCGGATGGATCGTCATCGGCATAAAGCATCTCATCGACCGCCTGTCTTAGCGGACACCGAAGGATCGGGTCTTACCTGCGATGCGATACATTTCCTCGCTGCCGCGCCGGCTGCCTGCCAATTCGGGCATCATCGCCATCATCGTGATCACCGTGATGGAGGTGCTCATCATCTCCGGCCTCTGGCTGGACAGGCTCAAGCTAGACGACATGGCAAGCTCGGCGCCGCTGTGCCCTCTCTCCGCCACTCTGAGATTCGACGTCCGCACGCTGGACCCGGCCGGCGGGAGGCCGTCCATCACCGCCCGCATTCGGTTTGCGCCAAGCCTGCCTACGGGCTACGACATCGAGAACATCGACCCATCGACCTTACAACTATACGTGGAGGGGGGAACGCCAGGCGTCAAGCCCGATCTCAGCTCCGTGCGACTCCAGCGCCACGGGGGCTACAGCGCGTCAGAGCTGCACGTGACATTCAGGCAAGACGAAGTCATCAGATTGCTTGAGGGAAGAACGGCGGCGAGGGTTTTCGTCGGCGGCACGCTCGCCAACGGCTGTCAATTCGAGGGCAGGGATACCCTGCTATTGGGGCCCGAACCGGTGCTGCCGGCCGAGTAGGCACGGACAGGATGAGGCGAGGGGTCGGGAAGATCCTCAGATCCCGAAGAGAGCGACCCGAGAGGGGCAGCGCAGACCACGCGGTATCCGACGCCCCATTCGGAGAGGATGAAGCATGGATGGCTGGGGTCCTCCTCCAGCTTGCGACGCAGACGGCGAATGTACAGCCGGAGGTAATTGATATCGTTCCCGTACTCCGGCCCGAAAGTCTCCCTCAATAACGTCTGGTGCGAAACGGCCGCGCCGCCGCTCGTCAGCAGACAGGCGAGCAGCCTGTGCTCCCTGAGTGTGAGCTTGACCTTCTTCCCTCCTACCCATGCCTCGCAATGTGTCCGGCTCAGCTCCAGGCCCGCTCCGGTCGGCCGCCCTTTCCTGCTCCCTGCTGAAGGCAGTGCGGCTCGCCGGGCAATCGCCTTAACGCGAGCCCCCAGCTCCCTGGCCGAGAAACAGCCGGCCACATAGTTGTCGGCTCCCATTCGCAGAGCTTGCACTACTCCTTTGGCATCGAGGATCGACCCCAACACCAGGATGGGCACGTTCGATACCCTCCGGATGGACTGGCAAATGCGCCGGGAATTCGCATCGGGCCGGAACACCTCAAGGACGACCAGGTCGGGCTGGGCTGAGAGCAGCAAATGGGCGTTCGTCTCGCCATTCCGCGAAGCAACCAGCTTGTATCTTGCCTGCGCCAGGCCCGCTTCGACCACCCTGCTCACAGGCCCATCATCGCTATCATTGCGGGCATTGATTACCAAGGCGCATCTCTGCATCTCACATCCTCGCGCTTACGTTACGTAGTAGCCAACCCCTCGTTCCGAGAGAATGTGCACTGGCCGCTGCGGATTCGCCTCTATCTTCCGGCGCAGGTAGCCGATGTACAGCTTGAGGTACTGGGTCTCGTCGGCGTATTCGGGCCCCCACACTCGCGTCAGCAGCTCTCGCCGGCTCACCGTTTCGCCTGGCCGTTGCAGGAGGCAGGTAAGCAGGCGAAATTCTGTGGGGGTCAGCTTAACGGGCTTGTCGCCGATGGTCACCTTTCGATACACCAGGTCCATCTCGAGATCGCCGCACATCAGCTTGGTGGTCAACCTGCCGTTGCTGTATGCCGGAAGCTCCGCCCGGCGCAACAAAGCCTGCACGCGGGCCAGCAAAGCCTTGATGGCAAATGGCTTGGTCACATAGTCGTCTGCGCCCGAGTCCAGTCCCTTGACTATATCATCCTCGCGCGTTCTGGCGGTTAACATCAATATTGGCACGTTGGACAGGTCCCGGATGCGCCGGCAGATGTCGAAGCCATTCATCTCTGGCATCATCACATCCAGGATTATGAGGTCCGGGCGGTACTCGTACACCCGTTGCAGGGCCTCTTTCCCACTGCTTGCCCCGATCGCCTGATAGCCCTGAGCCCGCAGGGCAACCAGAAGTATCTTGACCAGCGTGGCATCGTCGTCAACGACGAGTATTGTGCGGTCACTTACTTCCATATTCCCGCTCGACTTCACTGTCCACCTCCTCCGTTAGCTGAGGGATCGTAAACGTGAAACATGCGCCTTTGCCCGGCCGGTCTGCCACCCAAATGCGGCCGTTTTGCCCCTCGACGAGGGCTTTGGTGATATATAGGCCCAGACCCTGTCCATCGGTCTTCCAGCCGGCTCCCGCGTTGAGGCGGAAGAAGCGCTCAAAGACCTCCTCTCTGTACTCGGCCGGTATGCCGATGCCTTCATCGCTGATGCTGACCTCCAGGTATCCATCCTGTCTGGACCTATCGACCTCAATCGTTATGTTCCCGCCCTCCGGCGAATACTTGATGGCATTCTCCAGAAGGTTGTTAATGATGACCCCCGTCTTGTTCTCGTCGCCGAACGCAAGAGGCAGGCTGGCCGGCACGCGCACCTGGAAGTAGTGCACACTCGACCTGCTGGCAAAGAACTTGACCTTGCTCTTGATGAGTGGCAGCAAGCTGAGCGGCCTTCTATCGAAGACCATCTTACCTGCTTCCAGCGCACTCGCGTCGAGCATCCGCTCGACGAAGTCCATCAACCGGACGTTCTCGGTGGAGATGATCTGGAGTATCTCTTGCTGCAGGGGCCGCGGGACCCGCGACGTCAGCAGCAGCTCGACACCGGCCTTGATATTAGTCAGCGGCGAGCGTATCTCGTGGGAGACCAGCCTGACGAACTCCGTTTTTTTGCTGGATCACCTTCTCTTCTTCGGAAACGTCCCTCAGCAGGGATACCGTTCCCAAGATTTCGCCATCCCCTCCCAGAAGAGGGGCGATGCTGCGCGAGATGGGAATCCCTTCCGACGGACAGGCTGCTAGCTCGCAGTCGAGGGGCCAGCACTGCAGGGTGGAGCCGGTGCTCATCGCCCGCAACAACGGGCAGTCGGGCTTGCGCGGCGCTCCCCGTCGCAGCACATCACAGCAGAGCTTGCCCAGGGCCTCTTCACTGCTCCACCCGAGCATCCTTTCTGCTGCCGGATTGAGGGACAGAATGCGCCCGTCGCGGTCCGTGGTGCACACACCGGCGGTCAGGCTGCTCAAGACGCGCTCCGTTCGCTGCCTTTCGCTAGTGGCAGCGTCGTAGAGAGAGGCCCGCTCGATGGCTGCGGCCGCCTGCTCCGCGAGCAGCACCAGGAATGCTCGGTCGTCGGCATCGCCTTCGGCTGGGTCCTTCCCCCAGGCCAGGTCGAGATAGAGGATAGCGATGACATCCGCCTCGCTGTTAGAAGTGCCACCGGCGGACGCGCTGCTGGGGTGGAAAATAGGCACCGCCATTTGTACCGGTCCGCTGAAGGGCGAGGGAGCTTGTTTGCCGGCGGCCGCACCGTTCGGATTAATGTACAACACGGGTTGCCGCATCTGCACCACTTTATCCACCAGGCTTTCCCACACACCGGGCAAACGTGATTCCCCTTTGAGCCGCCAGCTTGCGCCGTCGCAGACGGCTAGTGCCGCCGATGCCCTCGACGGCTCACGGCCGAGCCGGATAATCGCCCCACTGGTAGCGCCGGTCGTTTCCATCGCGCTGGCCAGCACCACCTTGCATACCTCCTCCAGGCTGCGGGCGGCGTTAAGTCGTTTAGCGACCTCGTGAAGCCTGGAGAGCTGCTCCAGCCTTCGGGCCAGCATTCGTTCCGTGTTTCCCCCGCGAGGCGACCTTTTTATGGGGGGAATCCACCTGACCAGGCCGTCGAGCCGCCCTTGGACCCGCTCCGGACTAGGGGGCTTCCTGATCACAGTGCTCGTTTCGCTAATCACGACGGCAGATGCGTAGCAGAGTGCCACTGAGGCCAGCAGGATGGGGCTTGACGAAGAGACCTGGTGGCTCGACATCAACGAATAGATGGCGGGCGCAAGGGAAAGGATGCCGAGGGTTGCCGTGGCCAAGCCGGCACCGAGGCTGAATGAGCAGGCGGCGATGCAAGTGGGGAGCAGGTACACGCATCCCCAGCAGGCAGCGGCGAGCGAGCCCGGCGGCGTCTGCAAACGGGCCAGAATCGTGACTGAGGCGAGGCCCAGTGGCCACAGCACCAACGGCGTGCTGGCACGATTGAGCGGACCCTTCGCTATGAGCACGGCTTCCCCTCCATGCTCCGTACCGTAGGCGTGCTCCTCGCCTGCTGCCTCCTGCTTAGCTGCGCGTTCCTATATCATCTCGCCGTCGGTTTCCTCGGCTCTCCTGCTCCCCATCTCCCCTCATGGACCGGCGGCGCGGCCTATCTCACCTCACGAATTCTTGGACGAGCAGTCTAGTGGTACCGCATAGCTATGAAGCGTTCGGCAGCAGCGACACGGCCTGGCATCCAGCCTTTACTTTGCTGTCGAAATGAGTGTGGCTTATCAATATTTATTATACGCTCTTACCAATATCAGATTTAGGTAAGAAAGGTTATAATACTGTTAGAGGTTGAGCTGATTGCATACTTTTTGGGCGGCAGCGTGGCCGACAGGCCGGCCCTGCGGTCCCCGCATCGAGCCCCGTATACAGTGGACAAGCCCGATTGCTTCTGACAAAATGCTTATAGAGGGATGTTATTGTTATCCACCATTCAAGGTATTAGCCGGCCCCGCGGCGAGGTCGATAATAGTGCACCAAGTCCCGCACCTGGCAGTATTGCAGGGACTTGCGGGATCGAGCTGAGAGCAGTCTATGTCTAGCCTTTGGCCTGTCCCCTGGTTTGCCCGCCCTCACCTCCGCCATCGGATAACCCAGATCGTGTCCGTGCTCACCAGACACGGGCTGGGCTGGCTTCTGGCGCAGTTCGGGGTAGGCCATTTGAGCCCGCGGCAGCGCCGGCTGTTCGGCCGCGTGATAGGCGGGACTCCGCACACTCAGGCCGAGCATCTTCGCATGGCCCTGGGCGAGCTGGGAGGAGCCTTCATCAAGCTGGGGCAGGTCCTCAGCACGCGGGCCGACCTGTTGCCGCCGGAGTACATCGCGGAGCTGTCGAAGCTCCAAGACGCCGCGCCCCCCGTGCCGTTCGAGCAGGTACGGCAGACGATCTACGAGGAGCTAGGGGAGTGGCCAGAGAACGTCTTCGGCGCGTTCGATCCCGAGCCCGCGGCCTCCGCCTCCATCGGCCAGGCCCACTCGGCCAGGCTAAAGGACGGGCGCGAGGTCATCGTGAAGGTGCGCCGGCCCGGCATCGAAGCGCAGGTCGAGCAGGACCTGGAGATTCTGCGCGGCGTGAGCGAGTGGGCCGAGGCCAATACTCCCATCGGCGAATACTATAACCTGGCGGACCTGGTAGACGAGTTCGCCTACACCTTGCGCAACGAGCTGGACTACAACCTCGAAGGACGCAATGCCGACCGCTTCCGGCAGAACTTCGCGGACGACGAGGGGATCTACGTCCCTCACGTGCACTGGCGCTTCACCACCAGCAAAGTGCTCACCCTCGAGCGCGTGGGCGGAATCAAGGTCTCCGACGCCGAGGCGCTGGACAGGGCCGGCATCGACCGGCACGGGGTGGCCGAGAACTCCGTCCGGTTGATGCTCCTCGAGGTGTTCGAGTTCGGCTTCTTCCACGCCGACCCGCATCCGGGCAATTTCTTCGTGCGCCCCGACGGCTCGATCGCCCTCATCGATTTCGGCATGGTCGGCCGCGTCGACAAGCGAATGCAGGAGGCGCTTTTGCGCATCGGCCTGGCCGCGGTCCGGCTGGACGCCGAGGCGCTGGCCGACGAGCTATACCTGCTGGGGGTTGCCGGCGGCCGCGCCAAGCGCCTGGCCCTCCAGCGGGACCTCAGTCACCTGCTGGGCCGATACGCCGAAGGGTCGATCAAAGACCTCGCCGCGTCGGAGGCGACCGGCGAGGTGATGTCAATCGCACTGCATCACAAGCTGCAGCTTCCCAGCGAGCTGGTGATGCTGTTCCGGGTGATCAGCGTGAGCGAGTCCATCGGCGCCCGCCTCGACCCCAACTTCCGGCTATTCGCGTTCGCCACGCCGTACCTGAGGGACTTCTGGCAGGAGCGGCGGTCGCCGCAGGCCACGGCGTCCAGATTCTTTCGAGCGGCGACGGATGCCACCGAGCTCAGCCTGGAGCTGCCGCGCCGCGCCTCCCGCCTGCTCACCGAGCTCGAGCGGGGAGAGGTCGGGATAAGGGTCAACATTGAGGACGTGCACGAGCTCACGCGGCAGCTTCACCGGGCCGTCAACCGGCTGGCCCTCTCGCTCCTGTTTGCCGCCCTGGTCGTTGTGCTGGGGATGATCGCGGTGCTGTACCGTCCGTTCGGCTGGGAGCAGTACAGCAACTGGCTCTTCGGGGCTGCCGTGTTGTTCTCGCTGGTCTTCGGCGCCTGGCTGTCGTGGAGCATCTGGCGCTCCGGGAGGCCGTAACGTGTGCGGGAATGCCGCTGCCCCAGCACTATACATATCGCGGCGCATCGGTTAGAATATATGGGCCGATGGAAAGAAGAGACCAAAATAACCTCAAATGTGCGACCACACGCACCTGCTCCGGCCGCTGCCGTGACAGGCACCACGTTCGCCATCGCCAACGACTGAAAGTCTGCGGCTAGCACCGGTCCTTCGATCAAGACCAACCGCGGCCGGTGCGCCGCGCCGCAGGGAGCCACTCTAATGGAATTACGAAACGTTGCCATAATCGCGCACGTCGACCACGGCAAGACCACCCTGGTCGACGGGCTGCTCAAACAATCGAATACCTTCCGGGAAAACGAGAGCATTATGTCCCAGACCCTCATCATGGACTCCAATGAGCAGGAGCGGGAGCGGGGCATAACCATCCTGGCGAAGAACACGGCCATCACCTACAGGGACACGAAGATCAACATCATCGATACGCCGGGGCACGCCGACTTCGGCGGCGAGGTCGAGCGGACGCTCAACATGGCCGACGGCGCCATCCTGGTCATCGACGCCCAGGAGGGCCCGATGCCCCAGACCCGCTTCGTCTTGAAGAAGGCGATGGAGCTCGGCCTGCGCCCGCTGGTGGTCATCAACAAGATCGACCGGCGCGGCGCCCGGATCAAGGCGGTCCTCGAGGAGACCTACGACCTTTTTCTCGACCTGGCGACCCACGCCTCGCAGCTCGATTTCCCGGTTTACTACGCCATAGCCAGCGAGGGCAAGGCCTGGGAAGAGGTGCCGGATGATCCATCGGCCCCCGCCGACCTCACGCCCATCTTCGAGGGCATTCTGGGGCACGTCCCGCCGCCCCAGGCGGACGAGGACGGGCCGTTCCAGATGCTCGTCGCGGCCCTCGATTGGGACAGCTTCCGGGGCAAGTACGCCATCGGCCGGATCAAGCGCGGGGTGGCCAGGCCCGGCCTGGGGGTAACCCTCATCGGCAGGAACGGTGCCCTCGAGCCAGCCCGCATCGAAGCGGTCTACGTCAGCCGCGGGCTGAAGCGGCTGGAGGTGCCACAGGCCCAGGCCGGCGACATCGTGGCCCTTACCGGTGTCAGGAACGCTGGCATCGGCGACACCATCGCCGACGCGGCCGCGCCGGAGGCCCTGCCGACCATCGAGATCGGCGAGCCGACCCTGAAGATGGCTGTCTCGGCCAATACCTCTCCCTTCGCCGGCCGGGAAGGCCAGTTCGTCACCGGACGGCAGATCCTGGAGCGCATCCGCAGGGAGCTGGAGACCAATGTGTCGCTTCGCCTGGAAATGGGGGAGAACGGTGAGTACATTCTCTCCGGCCGTGGCGAGCTGCATCTGTCGGTCTTCATCGAGACCCTGCGCCGCGAAGGGTATGAGCTGCAGGTAGGCAAGCCGCAGGTCATCATCAGGTCAATCGACGGCGTCCTGTCCGAGCCACTGGAGGAGCTGACCATCGACGTCGACAGTCAGTACGTGGGTGCGGTGAACAGCGAAATCGGCCGGAGGAAGGGGATGCTGCTGTCACAGACCGAAAACGCCGACGGCACCACGCG
>JAMCWG010000166.1 GCA_023475235.1 Chloroflexota bacterium | reverse complement strand
GGGCTGAGATCCTTCGCGAAGTCTATCCTGAGCCCTTCGCTGCCGCTCAGGGTAAACTTCGCGAAGGGCTCAGGATGACAGACCATCATCGCGGTGTTGGCAGACTACTAGTGCCCCTGGTTAGCTCAAACACGAAATGGTCTCGCGATGCCCTAATACTTTACTTTTCCGGTCTGGAATGTTATAAATAGACCGATTGCTCGTAGAGAGTTGGAGCGCTCTGCGCGGTCACCGCGGCGCGTTCCCTATTGATGGCAGACGAGGAAGGTTATGAAGCGAGTACTTATTCTGGCTCCCTTGCTGTTGCTGGTGGGCCTGCTGGCAGCCTGCTCCAGCGAAGCGGGAGGGTCGGCAAATGGAACGCCGCGCATCGCCGTGGATAAAGAGACCCTCGACTTCGGGTACGTGCACCTTCAGCAATGGGTCCGGCCCGTGTTCCAGGTCCGCAACGATGGCGACGGCAACCTGCGGATACAGAGGGCTACCGTCACGACCATCGAGGGTTGTTGACCGCCCGATGCAGTCGTGAGTTCCACGACAGTTCGTCCCGGACAGTCGGCGACCTTGACCGCTCCCTTCACTATGCACGCAGGTATGGATGGCCCGCATACCTTCGAGATTCACATTCTCTCCAACGACCCGCAACAGCCCGACAAAAAGGTCTATGTTAAGGCCAACTTTGGGCCGTAGCACGCGCGAACGGCAGGCCGGCGGGGGCCGTCGCTCAATAGGGACCGTGTGGTGACCTAGGTTGAGGCTGGAAGACCGCAGCGCTCTCGCACGATCGGCGGGGGGCGTGGACCTACTGCGGCTCGCACCGTTGCGCCAATTCTTGCGTAGCCGGTGGTATCCGACATCCTTCCAGGTGCTGACAGTAGGCTTCCTTGGCCTCCTGCTGGCCTTTGCCTTTCTCGGTCCCGACCGCGGTGGCCGCAATCTCGCCACCGTGGTGACCTGGACTCTATGGTGGCCGCTGCTCCCCATTTCCCTGGTACTGCTGGGTCGGGCGTGGTGCGCCATCTGCCCCCTCGCGGCCATCGCCAGCGTCGCCCAGCGTCTGGCGCCCCCGGTCAGGCAGCGCGTGCCGCCCCTCGTCCGGCGGAACGGCATCTGGGTGATGGCCTTCGCCTTCGCCGGCCTCACCTGGATCGACCGGGTCAGCGGCATCACCAGCGCGCCCCGCACCACCGGCATCGTCCTCTCCCTGTTGCTCGTCGGCGCCGTCGGCGCCAGCCTTGCCTTCCAGCGGCGGGTATGGTGCCGCTACCTGTGCCCCCTGGGGGCATTGAGCGGCCTCTACGCGATGGCGGCGCCTCTGGCCTTGCGGCCCCGCCGCGCCGAATGCCATCAGTGCGCGGGCAAAGACTGCTACAACGGAAGTGCGCGGGCGAGCGGCTGCCCCCTGCTGGAGTTTCCCGGCAACCTGGACAGCAACCGCAACTGCAATCTGTGCGCCCAGTGCCTGAAGGCTTGCCCAGCGGGGACGCCGGCGGCACCCGGCGCGATGGAGCTTCGGCTTCGTATGCCCGGCACCGAGCTGGCGAGCCTGCGGCATCCCCTGGTGGGAGAAGCCGCCCTGGCGCTGCTGATGGTGGCCCTGGTGTACATCCAGACCGTCGATATGACCGCTGCCTGGCCGCAGTATATGAAATGGCTGCTCGAGTCGAGCCCGGCGATGGGCTACGCGCTGGCCTTCACCGGCACCCTGGCGTTGACCTTGCTGGCCACCCTGGGCACATACGCCGCGGCGGCCCGGCTGGCCCGAGGCCCCGGCGAGTCGACGAGCCAGAGCTTCGCCGCCTACGGCTATGCGTACCTCCCTATCGCCCTGGCCGGGCATCTGGGCCACAATCTTTCCCATCTGCTGTATGAAGGACCGCGTGCCGTCCAGACCACGCTGGACGAGCTGCGTATCCCGTTAGCCCTGGTGCCTCCGATGGACGAGGGGGCGGCGATGACGGGCATTAACTGGCCGGCCCTGCTGGTGGTATCGCTGGGCATCGCCGGCGCCGTGCTCACCGTGTGGCGGGTGGCCGGCAGCCGGGGCCAGCCCCTCCGCCGGGCCTGGCCTCACCTGGCCCTGGTGGGACTCTGGTCGCTGGTCTATCTGACGGTGTTTCTCCTGCCGATGAACCCTCGTCACAGCCATTAGCTGGTATTCCGTTCACAATTCCTTGTGAGGCGATGAGAATATGAGAAGATGGATAATAATCGCCCTGGCGGCTGCAGCAGTGCTGGCATCGTGCTCCTCTACCGGCGCGTCCGATCCCAACTTCCCGGCCTTCGTGTACAGCTCCTCCTCCAGCCTGGAGGGCTACCGTATCGCTGTTCGCATGCCGGAAGTGCTGGAGAAGATGCCCTGCTACTGTGGCTGTGGCAAGACCAACAATCACCACAGCCTCAAGGAGTGTTTCATTAAGCCGGACGGCAGCTACGATGACCACGCTTCCGGTTGCGATGTCTGCGTGAAGGAGGCGGTCGACGTCGATAACTGGCACCGGCAGGGCAAGAGCCTCGCCGAGGTCCGTCGTCTCCTCGACGCCAAATATCGGGACTACGGCCAGCCGACCGACACGGCGCCCGTCGAGTGAGCGGGCCCGCAGGGGCGGACCAGGGGCAGCAATCTGGCCGCATCGAGCGCGGGGCAGAAGTATTCTGAGCGGGCACGCTGCCGCAAAGCGTGGAAGGGCAGTGACTTGGTTATGATCGGGACAAAGGGTCTGTCTATTTCGTACAGGGCCGTTGCCGGGAACCGGTTCCTATCGTTCATTACGGTGTGCCTATTGATAAGCTTGCTCGCATCTTTTGGGGTGCTGGGGGCCAATCGAGACGAGCTAGCCGCCAAAGGAAGGAATCCCGACATTCTGGCGATCCAGGAAGAAGTGCTGCCGGCGGAGGGCTACGTTTTCCCCATCAAATGGGGAGACCTGGGCAAGAGAATGGTGGCCGACGGCATTATCGACGAGCGCAAGCTGGCCAAGGATCTGGTCGGCTCCGATACCCTGCCTTATTACTTCGAGCAATACCTGGACGATTCGGGTCCGGACCGGATCGAGCTCAAGCAAGATAATGCCGGGTTCTGGATCGACGTTCTCTGGGGGCTGGGGCTGGCGAACAAGAACGATATCTTGGAGACGGGGCCGATGGTGGAAGGCGGGGACACCGACCGGCTGGCGTCGACGGCCGGCTACGAGATCGGCGTCAAGAAGCCGATGGACATCTACGACAAGTTCTCCTACATAACCCTGTCCCCCGAGCAGCAGGCCACGGTGAAAGAGGTGGCCGGCAACATCTACCGGCCCTGCTGCTCGAACTCGACGGCTTTTCCTGACTGCAACCACGGGATGGCCGCGCTGGGCTTGATCGAGCTGATGGTATCGCAGGGCTTTTCCAAGGATGATATCTACAGGACCGTCCTGGCCTTCAACTCCTTCTGGTTCCCGCAGACCTACATGGATATCGATTACTATTATCAGAAAAAGGGCAAGGACTACAAACAGGTGCCGGCGTCGGAGGTCCTGTCCATATCTATGTCCAGCGGCGGGGGATACCAGGCCCTCAAGCGGCAGATAGGGCAGGTCCCGTGGCCGGGGTTCCATCAGTCCGGCTGCTGAGGCCGGCCTGCGGCGCGGCTTACCGGCAAGCTGGATAGGACTTCGGTCGTCCGCATTAGCATTGTGCGCGGCGAGGGCGATCGCCCCGTCGCGCACACCGCGTTGCTTCCGGCGGGCTGGCTACCCCAGCGTCTCTACTTAACCTTGACCGTCACCTGACCATCGCTGGTAACTTTGACGTCCTGCACCCAATCGGGTATCTGCACCCTGCCAACGTACTTCTGGATGCTCGACCGGACCTGATCGACCACCACGTCGGGCACTCCGGCGCCACCGACCTGGATGGTCTTCAAATCGGCGTTGAGCCGGCCATCCTCCACCTTCGCTTCGAGCTCGCCGGCCACCTGGCCGGAGAAGTTCTGGTAGTCCCAGGTGGCCGAGCCGCGTACGGTCTGGTCCTCCTGGAAGTTGAGCTGGACATCCCTGATGAGCACCCCGCCGGCCGGCGCCGGCTGGGGCGTGCCCGTGCCGGCCGCTTGGGTCTGCGTGACGGTCTGCTGGGCCTGCCGGTTGAGCAACTCGTTCACCTTGGAACTGATCTCCTGCTCGGTGAGCGTGATCTCCATTGGGGTTGGCGTGGCCGCCGGCGCGCCCGCTCCGCTTCGTGCTGCCTCCTTCTGCCGCTCCTTCAGGTGCTCCTCCAGGCTCTTGATCTTCTCGTCCAAAGACGCCGCGGCCGCTGTTGAGGTGGGCACCGGCCGCATCTCTCTGGTCAGCGGGGGAGGCTGGCGGACCAGATACAGTAGAGCGCCTATTCCAATAAGAAAAACGATTACGGCACCCAGAAAGACTTTCAGAAGCACGGCCCCAATCACCTCTGCATCTACGAATCTTGTCATCTATCAAGCGATGCTGTACCCTCTGCGGGCCATCGTGGCCTTTTCTGCCACGGAGACGGAGTCCCCGGCCGGTGATTCCGACCGGGGACTGCTGGCGGGGGTGCGTGGGAGTCGAACCCACCGAAGACACCGTGAAGGTGCCTCCCAACGGTTTTGAAGACCGCACCAGCCACCAGGCCAGATGCACCCCCATCCCCTAGTCGTCGGCACGCCTCTGCAAGGCATGAACATTATAGTTTCCCACTTCCGTCCGCGTCAACGACTATACTCTACAATAATTGCGTTCGGAGCTGGCACAGAAGCTTGACGGGGCAAAGACCAAAGTATAGAATTGCGACACTTGGCTAGAGGGGCGTGCACCAGGAGTCGTGGTCGCCTCATGATGCTGGCGAGGTCTGTGCTTGCACGCGGGGACGACATGCTTTGTCGGGCCGGCGCGGGCAGCAAAAGGAGGTAGTCGAGGCGAGAATTGGTCCGTAGCCAATAGTGGTAATGGGGAGTAATGGGGTGGACTCGCGAGCACCGTCGACGGCGCGCGCTCCGTTCCATGCATCGCGCGCCCGTCATCATCAGTCGTCGCGAACTAATGGGGGATAGGTGGATGCGATTCTATTGGTGGACACTTGCGGCAGCTCTAATCATCCTCTTAATGAGTACGACCTGTGGACCTGGAGGCCCCGGGTTGGCTCCCACCAGCCCACCGGCGCCGGTCGCGCCGCCAACCTCCACGGCGGCGCCAGCCGCATCCGCTTCAGCAACGGCGCCTGCGGCAACGGCTACGCCTGCCCCGCCCAGTATCAAGCGGGGCGGCATCTTGCGCTTCGCCGAGGACCGCTCGGTGGAGGTACTGGACCCACATCTATCTCGGACGCACTTCTCCGCCGTCTTTGGGCTCATCTACGACTCGCTGGTCCGTTACCAGCTCGACCCCAAGTCCGGCTCCTTCGAGGTCAAGCCTGATCTGGCTACATCCTGGGAGTTCACGGACCCCAAGACGCTGGTGCTCAAGCTGCGTCCCGGCGTCAAGTTCCAGGACGGCTCGCCGCTGGACGCCGAGGCGGCCAGGTGGAGCATCGACCGCGTTATGACGAACAAGAAGTCGGTGGGCAAAGACGTCGTGGAAGCCATCCAGAGCGTCGAGGCCCCCGACGCGGGTACCCTGAAGGTCAACCTCAAGGCCCCCTCAGCCTCCATCCTGGTCATGCTATCCGGCGGTGGGGCGCAAAACCGGACGCGGATACTGCCCAAGACGGCCGTGGAGACGATGGGAGAGGACGCATTCGGCCGCAAGCCGATCGGCTCCGGTCCCTTCCAGGTGACTGAGTGGGTGCCGGATAACTTCGTGACCTTGAAGAGGTTCGATGGCTACTGGGACAAGGGCGAAGACGGCAAGGCGCTGCCCTATCTCGATGGGGTCAATTATCGCTTCATACTGGACATGACCGTGACGACGACCGAGCTCAAGGCCGGCACTGTGGATGTGACGCACCGCATCGAGCCCAAGGATGTCCCCAGCATCAAAGCCAACCCGAACCTGGTGTACTGGGAACTGCCCTGGGCTGGTGATGGCCTGTACCTCGGGCTGAACGCCCGCCAGGGACCCTTCGCCGACAACCTGAAGCTGCGTCAGGCGGTTGCCTACGCCGTGGACCGCGAGTCGCTGGTCAAGACCCTGGGGCTGGGCCTCGGCCAGCCCTCCTACTACTACGCCCAGTGGATGCCGGGAATGCTGGGCTACGATGCCTCGATCCCTCGTTATAAGTACGATGCGGGACGGGCCAGGCAGCTTCTGGGGGAGGCCGGCTATCCCAACGGCATCGACGTGGGCCTGATGGCCTTCCCGCCGGAGATTCGCCGCCGGAATGCCGAGCTGCTGAAATCGATGCTCGACAGCGCCAGTATCCGGACCACCATAGAGTACATTGAGCGACTGGCTTGGATAAGCAAGGCGCAGGCGTTCAACTTCGACATGCTCACCACCGGCATGAGCCCCAGCTCCGACCCCGACGTCGCCTCACGCAACTTGATGACCAAGGGCTTTGGCAATTGGACCGGCCAGCAGGACACAGAAACGGACCGGTGCATGAACGATGGACGCAACACCTATGACGCCAAGGCCCGAGCAGAGGCCTACCGTCGTTGCCAGCAGGTCATCTATCAGGACGCCTTCGTCATTCCCTTGTGGGTTATGCCGGGCAACATCGTCTTCCAGAAGGGCGTCAAGGGCGTAACTACTGAGTGGGACGCCCCCGACGTGAAATACGCCTGGCTGGACCGCTAGCCACTGACGATTGAGGCCGCCGGGTCGGCACCGGCTCGGCGGCCCCCGACTGCCGCGCGGCGCTACTCAGCACTCTGTGGCCCGCGAGTTGGAGCACTTGGGCGACCAGCGCCTTGTCGCCGTCCGCGCGCAGTAGCAGGGCCGGGTGATCCGGCCCCTTCCTCGTCTCCCTCTGTTCCGCGCACCCTTCCCGCGCGGCAATGCCTTGCCCGGATGGCGCAAGCTCTTGACGTGCCGGTACGAGTATGCCAAAATGTGGCCGAATTCACCTGGCGGATATGAGTTGCAGCCTATGAAACGCCAGCCGGTACGAGTGTTAGACAGAGCTGTCGATATACTCGAATACCTTGAAAAGGCCACCAAAGAGACCTCCCTCGTCGAGCTCGCTGGCTCCTTGGGCCTCGACAAGACCACCACCTATCGCCTGCTTTCCTCCCTCTGCGACCGGCAGCTCGTGTTCAAGGACCCCGAGACCCGCCGCTACCGGCTCGGCGCCAAACTCCTCGAGCTGGGCTCAGCCACGGCCCGCCAGTGGGACGTGCGCAGAGTCGCAGCGCCCTTCCTTCAGCGGCTGCGGGATGCCTGCCAGGAGACCGTCGGACTGTACGTGCGCCTGGGCAATAGCCGGGTGTGCATCGAGAAGTTCGAGGGACTGTACGAGGTGCGCCGGGCCCTCACCGTGGGTCGGGTGCAGCCGCTGTATCCTGGCGCGCCCGGAAAGGTCTTCCTGGCCTATATGCCCAGGGAGGAGGCGCGCTCCATACTTGCTAGTATCCATCCCATCCGCTTCGAGAGGGGCGACTGGAGCGATCTGGGCCAGGCGATCGGAGAGCTCGATCTCGTCGTCGCCCAAGGATATGCCGTGGCGGTCGAAGAGCTCTTCCCGAACGCCGCCACCATCGCCTGCCCGATATTCGATCACACTGGCCACGTCGCAGCCGTGGCCAGCCTGGCCACCATCACCTCCCGATGGTCGGCCCAGCGCGAGGCCGAGCTGGCGAAGATGCTTCGAGAGACGGCACGGGAAATCTCAGCCGCTTGCGGCTACTACTCCGGAGACGACAAGCCCGTTGCAAGCCTGATGTAGCGCTTTTCGCGCTCAAATTCAATAAAAGGGGTGAACCACCGTGAAGATCCGTGATGTCAAGGTTATGCTCGTAACTGCCACCATCCCACCGGAGCGCCGGTGGACCAGCGACTTCGGGACGGCTACGAAGAGCAGCGCCGCTTTTGTCAAGGTGGAGACCGACGAGGGCGTTACCGGCTACGGCGAGGCCAAAGGCACCCCGCTGGTGATGAAAAGCATCATCGAGCACGAGCTCAAGCCGCTACTCGTCGGCGAGGACCCCACCAGGGTGACCTACCTCTGGGAGAAGATGTACAACGGCTCCCGCCTGGGCCTCTCCTTCTACTACGGCCGCTCGCAGTCCCGCTCCACGGCGGCCTCCGGCGAAGTGATGTGCGCCATCAGCGGCGTCGACGTGGCCCTGTGGGACCTCTGCGGCCGGGCCATGAACGTGCCCGTCTTCAAGCTGATGGGCGGCGCGGTGCGCGACCGCATCAAGGCCTACGCCAGCGCCGGCCACGGCCGGCTGGGCCATATCGGACAGGAGTTCGCCAGCTACGTGGCCAAGGGCTACAAGGCCTGTAAGATGCGCGTCGGCGGCATGGACCATCCCCATATGGTGTCTGGCTCCCGGGCGCGGGTGAAAGAGGCCCGGGAAGCCGTGGGTCCGGATGTGCTGATAATGCTGGATGCCCACGGCAGCACCGGCGTCACCGACGCCATCAAGCTGGCGACGGCGGTAGAGGAGTTCGACATCGCCTGGTATGAGGAGCCAGTCATCTATCACAACATGGCCGGGCTGGCCGAAGTGCGGCGGTCTACCCGCATTCCCGTCGCCACGGGAGAAAATTTATATACGCGCTTCCAGTTTCACGACCTGGCGAACGCCCGCGCCGCCGACGTGTGGCAGCCCGACACCTCGATGGCCGGCGGCCTCACGGAGATGCTGCGCATCGCCGCGCTGGCCTCGGCCAACGAGGCGCAGTTGGCCCCCCATGTCTGGGGCTCGGCGTTGCTCTGGGCGGCCAGCCTGCAACTCGCGGCTGCCCTGCCGAATTACTACATCTTCGAGTTCGCCCAGGCCTACAGCCCCCTGCTGACCGACATCGTCAGCGTGCCGGTGAAGGTGGAGGCGGACGGGTGCGTGCCAATTCCCCAGGGGCCGGGCCTCGGCGTGGAGCTGGACCCCGAGGTAGAGAGGCGCTTCCCCTTCGAGGGGGAGACCGAGGAACGCTTGCCCATCATATAGTCATTCATATCGTCGTGGATTTGTCCGCACGAGTCTCGATAGTGAAGTCTCGGAAGACTTGAGGAGGTCACTATATGAAGATCACCCGAATCGAGCCCATTAATCTGGCGAACAGGACATTGCTGGTCAAAGTCTACACGGATGAAGGCATCGTCGGCATCGGCGAGTGCAGTCCGATGAACCTGCCGGTCGAGATCGCTCACCTCGAGCACTCGATCGGCCCGCTGGTGCTCGGCATGGACCCGTTCAATGTCGAGGCCCTTGTCGAGAAGATGCAGGTCAGCGCCTACAAGATCGCCGGCCGCACCCAGGCGATGTGCGGCGCGGGCGTGGAGATCGCCTGCTGGGACATTATGGGCAAGGCGCTGGGCCAGCCCATCTGCCGGCTGCTAGGAGGGCCATATCGGACAGAGGTCCCCGTCTATGCCTCTTCGATGCGCCGCGACATCTCGCCTGAGGACGAGGCCCGGCGGATGTACGAGCTTCGGGAGAAGCATGGCTTCCGGGGCGGGAAGGTGCGCGTAGCGGTGATGAACGGCTTCGATCAGGATGTGTACCCCGGCCGGTCGCTAGCGGTAGTGAGGGCCGTGCGGGAAGCGATGGGCGACGACTTCCAGCTTATGGCCGACGCCAACTCCGGCTACTCCCCGGAAATGGCCATCGTGATGGGGCGGAAGTTTGAACAGCTCGGCGTGTGGCACTTCGAAGAGCCTTGTCTCTCCGATGACCTGGACGGGACGGCCAGAGTGGCCGCTGCCCTGGACATGGCCGTGGCCGGAGGAGAGAACGACTGGGACATCCGCTTCTTCAAGGAGATGTTCCGCAAACACGCCGTAGACATCGTCCAGCCCGATGTCATCAAGGCCTACGGCTTCTCCCACGTGAAGAAGATCGCCGCGATGGCCGGCGCCTTCAACATCAACCTGGTGCCGCACACCTCGCAGCATAACGTGGGGACGATGGCGAACCTGCACTTTGTGACCGCTACCCCCAACTGCCGGGGACTGCAGGAATTCTCCATCGAGCCGTCGCCCCTGCGCGACCGCCTGTTCGAGCCAACGATGGACGTGGTGAATGGGCACGTCAGGGTGCCCGACGGGCCCGGCCTGGGCATAACGCTGAACGAAGATCTGATAAGAGAGATGCGGGTGGGCTAGCTCCTGCTATTTCACGGCAGAGGTTGCCGTGGGAATCAATGTCGATTAGTGTAGGAAGGAACGGAAAAGAGAAGGGGGTGACTGTGAGAACAAGATTCGGTCTACTTGTGACTGCCCTGGTATTGCTTGGCTTGGTCGTGGCCTGCGCCGCACCGGCTACTCCGGCGCCCACAGTCAAGCCCGCTGCCCCCGCCGGCGCCACAGCCGCACCAGCGGCCACGGCCGCCCCGGTGGCTACGAAGGCGCCTGCAGCCGCACCGGCACCCACCCAGCCGGCACCAACAGCCAAGGTCAAACGCGGCGGCACGCTGCGCTACGCCAGCTCCAACGATCCTAACAGTTGGGACCCTATCTTCGCGGACAACACCGAAACGATCCGGCACCTGCCGGTCTATGAGAACCTGGTACGCTGGAACCTGGTGGATGAGAAGACCGGCAAGTATGAGATCGCTCCCCAGCTTGCCGAGTCCTGGAAGTACGAGGACCAGACACATATCATCTTCAACCTTCGCAAGGGGGTGAAATTCCACGACGGCAGCGACTTCAATGCCGAGGTGGCCAAGTGGAACCTGGAGCGGGCGAGAGACGACAAGAAATCTCTTTCCAAGCGCCTGGTGGAGGACATAACCACCTTCACGGTTGTCGATCCATACACTCTGCGATTCACCCTCAAAGCGCCCACTGCGCTGACCCTAGTCAATATGACCCGGTCCACGGGTGGCACCGGTGGCACCGGATCGATGATGGCTTCGAAATCGGCCTTCGAGAAGCTGGGTGCCGATGGCTACGCCCAGAAGCCATCGGGAACGGGGCCGATGAAGATGACCGAGTGGTCACGCGACGACCGAGCGGCCTTCGCCAGGTTCGACGGATACTGGGGAAAGGGCGTCGATGGCCAGCCGCTTCCCTACCTGGATGGCATACAGTCTCGTGTGATACGCGACAAGACCGTGATCCTCGCGGAGCTTCGGTCCGGCACTATCGATGCTGGTTGGGATGTCACGCCCCAGAACTATGCCTCAGTCAAGGCCAATCCTGAGCTGGTGCTGGTGATGATGCCGGCGGCCGTCTCCCGGCAGATAATCGGCTTCAACCAGGACCGACCGCCTTTCGGTGGCAACATCAAGCTGATGGAGGCAGCCCAGTACGCCATCGACCGAGAAGCGCTGGCCAAGAACGTCGGCTTTGGTGTGGGTATGCCCTTGTACTATGGCCTATGGATACCCACCTGGCCGGGATATGACGAGACGTTGCCCAAGTACGAGTTCAACCCGACCAAGGCCAAGCAGCTCATGGCTGAAGCAGGATTCCCCAATGGCCTCGACGTGGAGATCTCGTACCAGACCACCACGCCGCTGGCCGACAAGGCCACGGAGATGATCGAGCGGATGTGGCAGGCCATTGGCCTCCGGGGCAAGATCCTTGGGCTGGACTCGCTGGCCTTCAAAGACAAGAACAAGGCCGGTGAGTTCGAGGCTGCCAACTGGTACATGACTTCCTCGCCAGACATTGCCCTGTACAACCGAATGTACTTGAGTGACGGCGCCGCCAACTGGTCCAACTTCCACGACACCGAAGTAGACAAATGCATGAAGGAAGGTGCGGGCCTGGTGGACTTCGCCGCCCGCGATGCTGTGTACAAGCGCTGCATCAAGCTGCTCTACGAAGCCGCGGCGGTGCAAGGGCTCTATGCCATGCCGAACAACATTATCTATCGCAAGGAGGTGAAGGGCATCCGGCCACATATCATAGACCTCGATATGTTCGAAGCCTGGCTGGACAAGTAACAGACGTCATCAAGCCATTACACCTACAACGGATCTTGACAACTAACAGGAGGCAACAATGCGAGTAACCGACCTGACCCTGACGACCTTCAAGTGGAGAAGCCCGCAGTGGCGAACCGGCACCAACGTCTTCGGCAAGCCGGTGAACCTGGGCATCGTGACGATCACTACCGATGAGGGCCTGGAGGGCCATTCCTTCCTGGGCTCCTCTCGCCAGGGTGCCGATGAGTTCACTAAACAGCTCATCGATTACCTGAAGCCGATAGTGGTCGGGGCGGACCCGACCGACACCGGTGCCCTCTGGGAGAAGATGTGGAAGCTGCGGCGGAATGTCACGCCTCGGCCCATCGGCTCCGTGGACGTGGCGCTATGGGACCTAGCTGGCAAGATAGCCAACATGCCCATTTTCCGGATGCTGGGCGCCTGCCGCACCCAAGTGCCCGCCTACGCCAGCTCTGCCTACATCGAGACTCCCGAGGGCTATGGCGAAGAAGTGCTCAAGTTCAAGGACATGGGCTGGAAGGCCTACAAAGCCCATCCCCACGGCGTGGAGAAGGAAGACATCGAGATCTGCAAGGCCATGCGCAAGGCCGTGGGCGATGACTACATCCTTATGCTGGATGCCAGTTGGCGATACCCGTACGAGGCTGCCACGCGCATCGGCCGGGCTATCGAGGAACTGGGCTTCTACTGGTACGAGGACCCGCTCATCGAGGAGGATATGACCAGCTACGAGAAGCTGCGTGAGAAGCTGGATATTCCGATCATGGCCACCGAGTACGCCCCGGGCGGCCTCTATGGTATGGCCCCCTGGGTGATGCACCGGGCCACCGACATCCTGCGCGGCGACGTAGCCATATGCGGCGGCATCACCCCGCTCATTCGCCTGTGCCATATGGCCGATGCCTTCCGGATGAAGTGCGAGATCCACCATGGCGGCAACTCTCTGCTCAATGCTGCTAACCTGCATGTCACTATGGCCGTCCCTAACTGCGAGTTCTACGAGGTCTTCCCCTGCAGCGGGGCCAACAAGTACGGCCTGGTAGAGGACATAGAGGTGGACAGCAACGGTATGGTCACTATCCCGGAGAAGCCCGGCCTGGGATACGAGATCGACTGGGATCTGGTGGAGAAGGACAAGGTAGAGGTCATCAAGTAGCTCGTAGTCTGACCTCTTTTTCGAGCCGAGTGTACTGCGTGGGGCAGCATGGCGTAGGGGGCCAATAGAGGAGCCCTCAAACAAGACCGGTAGCGCGGGCCGCTGGTCGAAGACTCGCCTCCGCCATTGTCCAAGATACCGATCTGCAAGAAGCCTGACTAGACAAATGAATAGACAAAGGAGAGCGACGTGAAGATTGCCAATGTCGAAACACTGCATTGCGACGCCGGCTGGCGGCCCTGGTCGTACGTCAAAATCACCACGGACGATGGGCTCGTCGGCTACGGCGAGTACGGCGACGGGCGTAACCCCTGGGGCATCGCCGGCTGCGTCAGAGACCTCACCTCCGTCCTGATCGGTCGCGATCCTCGGGCGATTGACAGCATAACGACGGAGCTGATTTGGATCGGCCGGAACAATCCCGGCGGCGTCTTCCAGAAGGCGATCGGCGGGATCGATGCGGCCCTGTGGGATATCAAGGGCAAGGCCCTCGGCGTCCCCGTCTACGAGCTGTTCGGCGGCCCGACCCGCGAGAGGATGCGGGTGTACTGGTCCCACTGCGGCACCTCCCGGGCCAGGCATTGGAAGCTGTTGGGTACGCCTCCCCTCAAGACCTACGATGACATCGCCAATGTCGCGAAGGTAGTCATGGGCCGGGGCTTCACCGCCTTCAAGACCAACATCGTCATCCCCGGCGACCCGGCACGCGTCTACGGCGAGAGCTTCAGCGGCGGCCCCGGCGGCGTGGACCGCAACACCAGCCAGGAGGTCGTCGAGCAGGCCAGGCGGCTCATCGCCACCTTCCGGGATGCCGTGGGCGACAAAGCCGACATCCTGCTGGACCTGAACTTCAACTTCAAGACCGATGGCATCATCAAGATGGCCCAGGTGCTGGAGCCCTATAACCTTCTGTGGCTCGAGTTCGATATGTACGATCCCGAGGGCGTCCTGCAGGTCAAGCAGGCCAGCGAAGTGCCGATCTGCACCGGGGAGTGCCTGTATACCGCAAGGGGCTACCGGCGCTACATCGACCTGCAGTGCTCGGACTACATGATCATCGATGTCCCGTGGAACGGCTTCACGGAGTCCAAGAAGATCGCCGACTACGCCGCCACCTATGACATCAATATCGCCCCGCACAACTTCTACAGCCACCTGTCGACGTACATGAGCGCTGCCCTGTGCGCCACCGTCCACAACGTGCGCATAATGGAAGCGGACATCGACGATGTGCCGTGGAAGGATGACATCGTGACTGAGCCGCCGGAGATAAAGGACGGCTACCTTATCCTTTCCAAGAAGCCGGGCTGGGGCACCGATATCAACGAAAAAGAGCTGGCCAAGCATCCCTGGCCCAAGTAATCGAAAGTGATACTCAAAACACACTGGTACAGGAGAATAGGACGATGAAGATTACAGGAATGAAGACGTATATCGTCGGGAATCAGCCCGGCCAGGGAGGCGGACCGAACTTCGTATTCCTCAAGCTGATGACGGACGAGGGCATCGAAGGGCTCGGCGAGCCCAGCTTTATGAAGCTCAAGGAGCATTCGACCATACAATTGATGCAGGAGATGTTCGACTTCGCCGTCAAGGGCACCGATCCCTTCGATACTGAGAGGCTGTGGCGGACCCTCTACACCGGCGATCATTTCTTCCAGCACCCGGACCTTTCGCGTCTCCCGGCCATCAGCGCCTTCGAGATGGCCTGCTGGGACATCATCGGCAAAGCCACGAATCAGCCCGTGTACAACCTGCTGGGCGGCAAATACAACGAGAAGCTCAGGTCGTATACCTACATGTACGGCTGGCGGACCGGCGACCCACCGGAGCGAGCCGCTGAGAGAGCTGCCCACTACCTCGATCTGGGCTTCACGGCCCTGGGCTTCGATCCGGCCGCGCCTTCGACGCCCAATCCGCGCGAGCTTTCGCTGGAACAGCTCCGCTATGTCGAGAATGTGGTGAAAGCGGTGCGGGACACGGTCGGGGATAAGATGGACATACTCATCAAGACCCACGGCCAGTTCACCACGCACACGGCCATCCGGCTGGCCAAGCGGCTGGAGCAGTTCGACCCACTGTGGTTCGAGGAGCCGGTCCCGCTGGAGAACGTTGACGAGATGGCGCGCGTAGCCCGCTCCACCAGCATTCCTATTGCCACGGGCGAGCGCCTCACCACCAAGTACGAGTTCCAGGAGCTGCTGGAGAAGCAGGCGGCCCAGATCCTGCAGCCGGCCCTGGGATGCGTCGGGGGCCTGCTGGAAGCCAAGAAGATCGCCGGCATGGCGGAGGGGCACTACGCGCAGGTCGCGCCCTGGATGCACACCGGCCCCGTCGCCGGCGCTGCATCCATCCAGTTGGGCGTATGCAGTCCCAATTTCCTGCTCCTGGAAGGCATCGAGACCTGGGGCGGTATGCAGGCGGAGATACTGAAGGAGCCCATCCGCTGGGAGAAGGGCTATATCATACCGCCCACCGGGCCGGGCCTGGGGGTCGAGCTGAACGAAGAGGTGGCGGCCAGGCACCCGTACATTGCCCCGTAGCCTTCGATGCGACAGCCCGGCTGAGACCGCCTCACCTCGCCGCCGGGGCTGACGCGGGGGACCTCCGCACCCTGGGTCGAGGGGCGAGTGGCGCAGCGATGTCCTCTGGTCCTCCGTCGCTGCGCCACAGCCCGATCATAGACGTCCCGCCGGCCATGCAGCCGGCGGGATGCATCGTTCTGCGTCAATAGAAATTGTTACCGAAGCGGTAAGTCTTGACAGCCTGAGCAATAGCCTTACAATACACCTCCAAAAAGAGGTGAAAGCGCGATGTCGAACAACTCGAAACGGATACTGGTACTGATGGTGTCAATGACCGTGATTGCCGTGCCGATCATAATGCTGTTGGCACAGCCGGCTCCCGGCGTTGCTATGCCGGATTACGCCGCGGCCACCGGCCAGGCCTGCGGCACCTGCCACATCAGCCCGGGGGGCGGCGGCCCTCTCACCGATGCGGGAAATGCATTCGCGGCAATTGACAGCCACGCCAGCGATCCCGCCGGTGCCTGGGCCCAGGTATCAGGCGTCTCTGCGCCCGCTCCGGCTGATGTATCGGCGCCCGCGGCCGACCAGCCTCCGGCTGATCAGGCTCCGGCCGATGATGCACCGGCCGACGAGGCGCCGGAATCATCCGACGCACAATAACCGCTCAGGTTCACATCCAGCGTCCTGGGCGGGGCCTGGACTTGAGTGCGCCACCCGTCTGGAGGCGCTGCGAGAGCATCGTGCCACGACCTGAAGCAGAGGGGCCGCGGCACGCAGGGCGCGATTCTTCGAACGGGAGGTCACTGCAGCGGCGTGGCATCCCGAGTCCATCTATCGCCTCTGACGACCAGAGGCGAGGCTGATTCCTCAGAAAAGCTCTTGACCATCCGTCTTTTGCAGCTATAATCTCCATGTAAATGCTCTGCCATCCGCATTCTAACGATTGGAACGTGTATCCGCTGTGTTATGGCGCCACCTGCCGGCATAAGCACAGCCAGGGAAATCGGTGCCGCCCACGATTTCGATGGGCGAGCAACACGCAAGATTTTCCAAAGATCCAGGACACACGACACGAGGAGGTGTGATGATAACCTGGCGCTTGTGTTATGCGCTGGCAATCATTGGTAGCTTCATCGTTCTCGAACTAGCCATCGCAATATGTACAGCACAGCCCGTCGCTGCAACAGTCCCAGCGACAACGCCGACTCCGACACCACAAGTGAGGATCACAAGGCCGACAATTCCTCGACCAAATACAAAGGGGACAGCGATACCAAAACTAGCTCCAACAGGAACGGCAACTCCGGGGCCAACTGCCACTCCCACCCCTACTCCGACTGCTAGCCCCACACCCGAGTCGAAGGCGCTCACTGGCCCCTGGTTTGCCGTTGCTACCTACTACTCCTGGGATTTCGCCGGCCGGCCCACAGCTCTTGGGGAGATCTACAATCCGGCCGCCGTCTCGACGGCCTGTCACGAGTCGCTATTGAATGAGTGGCTCCAGGTCACCAATATGGACAATGGCCAGTCAGTAGTAGTGCGCTGCAACGATACGGGCCCGTTCTACTGGAACGGCGAAGAGTGGGAGCCCATGCCGTGGTGGCGTGTCGATCTTAGTGAGGCAGCTTTTGCGCAGATAGCACCCCTCGACGAAGGGGTGATCCTGGTGGAGGTGGTCAAAGTTAACGGCGACCAAAAGGAGACAGAAAGCGGCGGCCAGCAGGAAGGGACAGATGCTCAGCCATAATGAGGTGCCGGCCATAGTAAGGTCCGCCGGGCGAGGTGTTGCCATAAGCGATGTGTTCGATTATAATACGCTATGCAGCCGCGCGCTACGGTGCCCACGTAGCTCAGTAGGTAGAGCACATTCTTGGTAAGAATGAGGTCACCAGTTCGATCCTGGTCGTGGGCTCTGCCCTGAGAGGGGATTAATCTAGCAAACATTGACTAACGGGCGCCCGAAGCTGGCTCCAGCGGTCCACCAGGCTGCCCCAGTTTTTGCTCCAGGAGGAAGCGATGGCGAAGAGGAGATTTGAGCGAACCAAGCCCCATGTGAATGTGGGGACGATAGGTCATATCGACCACGGTAAGACCACCCTTACCGCGGCCATCACCAAGGTGCTGGCGATGA
>JAMCWG010000193.1:405-17886 GCA_023475235.1 Chloroflexota bacterium | reverse complement strand
AACGGCAGGTCCTCGGGCGGCACGGGCCTGGGGCTGGCCATCGTCAAGCAGTTGGTAGAGGCCCACGGCGGGCAGGTGTGGGCCGAGAGCGCGCCCGGCCACGGCAGTCGCTTCTACGTGTCCCTGCCGCTGGCCCTCGACGGCAGTTGACTTGTTCCCCCTTCGCCTCTAAGCTACTATCAGGCCGGCGGGCCCGCCCCGCCGCGCATCATTTGCCGCTAGGGGGATGAGGTGGCAATCCCTATCTTTGAGGTCCTGGAGCGAGCGAGGGAAGGAGAGCGGGTCGAAGAAAAGACCTTCGACATGCGGATATTTCGCACGGCCGAGCGGCTGCGCAAGGAGTACTCTCTCAAGTACGATCCCGGCAATCCCGTGCCCACGGACGATGTGATGGCCGACCGCGTGTACCAGGCCGGCGTTCAGCTTTACGAGGAGGTGGGCACCTACTGCGTCGACACCGGGCGGGTGCTCCGCTTCACCCGCAGCGAGATCGAGGAGGCCCTGGCCGAGGCGCCCTCGGAGCTGGTGCTGGGGGCGGGCAGTGACAAGGCGCGCCTCGTCCACCTGAGCTGCGATGGGACGCAGGAGCCGGGCATCTTCGGCGGCATCCAGACGGCCGTCTTCTCCAGCGAGGCGATGGCCTCCCGCATCATCAGCGAATGCGCCCGCGACAAGTGTATCGACGGTGTCTGGGGCGGTGTGGTGACCAGGGTGGACGACACCTACGATATGGTGGCCGGCACCCCGGCTGAGATCTACGGCTACCGGAAGAACATCGAGCTGATGCGGAAGGCCGTGGCCGCGGCCGGCCGTCCCGGCATGGTGGTGGTGAACAACGGTCCGCGCAGCATCGCCACCATCGCGATGGTGGACGAGGAGCGAGGCCTGCGGCGCACCGATGGGATGCCGACGAGCGGCGTCTCCGAGCTGAAGGTGAACTACGACGATCTGGACCGGGTAATCTACGCCCTGGCGGCCGGGCTGCCCATCCACGGCGCCCATATCTCAATCATGGGCGGCTTCTCCGGCTCGCTGGAGGGCGCGGCCATCGTGGCCGTGTCCGGAGCGCTGCAAGTATTGCTGGTCAACCACGCCGACCTGGTCGGGCTGGGGACGGTGCCCTTCCAGCTCAAGAGCCGTGGCACGCGAGAGGGACTGTGGGTCGGCTCCATCGCGGTGCAGGCGGTGGCCCGCAATACTCACCTGGTCCTGTCGGGGGCCAACGGCGATCATCCCGCCGCCGGGCCGGGCACCAAGCAATACCTGTACGAGGCAGCGGCGGGCTTCATCTCGAATACCGTGAGCGGCGGCCACCAGTGGGGCGGCACGCGCAAGTTCGTCATCGGCCGCACGCCTGACTACGGGACGCCGCTCGAGTCGCGCTGGATGGGCCAGGTCTGCAAGTCGGCGGCAGGGATGACGCGGGCCAAAGCCAACGAAATCTGCAAGTACCTGTTGAGCAAGTACGAGGACAAGCTGAAGGACCCGCCGGCCGGGTGGACGTACCACGAGCTGTGGGATATGGAGAAGGGCCGGCCCAAGCCGGAGTACGAGCGGCTGTATCGAGAGGTCCTGGAGGAGTTCGCCGGCCTCGGCTTCAACATCCGGCAATGGGAGGGGGCCTGGTAGGGCTGTATCCCATTCCCTAATCGGGGGCAATCGGCTGTCGCCATCGGCGACTCGCCTGTCGCCAGCCTGCCAGAGGCGGTCTCCGAAGGTCCGTAGCGCCGGGCCGTGACGGCCCAGCGCAGGTCGCCCAGGCGACTCGTCTGCCAAAGGCGGCCTGCCCGCCGGAGGCGGGACTTCGTCCTTTGGCGGGCCTTTGGCGAGATACCCTTCGGGCACGACTCGCCTCCGGCGAGGTTCGCCTTTGGCGAAAGGCGACTCGCCTGGGCGAGGGCGAGGGCGAGGTCCGTGGCCGGCTTGACCCCTTAACTACCCGCAGGTCGGCGAAGGCGAGGCCGGGGACAATTTGATTCCCCGGCCCCTTCTTTGTCGCGAAATGCCCCCCGCATATCCGCCGGCCATTGACAACCAGCCAAGAATGTGTAATAATTCCATCAACTTAGTCAACAATTATTAGAAAGATACAGATGCATATCGCCAAGCGAACGGATTACGGAGTGAGGGCCCTCATCGACCTTGCCGAGCATGCCGGCGAGGGGCCCGTTCAGAGCGCGGATATTGCCGCCCGTCAGGGCATTCCCGGGTCGTTCCTCGAGCAGGTCCTGGGCGCTCTCCGCAAGGCAGGGCTGGTCCGCAGCAGCCGGGGACGTCAGGGCGGGCATATGCTCGCCGCCGCGCCCGACAGGATCACGCTGGCCGATGTAGTGCTCGCCCTCGAAGGGCCGTCCCTTTCGATAGAGTGCGTGGACGACCCGGCCGAGTGCGACAAGTCGGCGGCGTGCACCCTGCGCGAGGTCTGGCAGGACGCCGACCGCGCCAGCCAGCGAGTGCTGGTGACCACCAGCATCGGCGAATTGGTGCGGCGCCAGCAAGAGCGGTGTGCCGCTCCGATGTACTACATATAGTCAGCCACTGGAATCCTGGGCCAATCTTGAAAAAGTTGAAATAAGGGTGGAGGATGTGATATGAAGGTGAGAATCAGCGAGGACTGGTGGTCGGCCATGATCGGCTGGCGCTGATCGGGGCTGTGTACGCGAACATAGTCCGTTGGGTGCCGTGGTAAGGGCCGGCTGCCACCGCGTAAATCGAGAAGAGAGGGAGTTGACATGTTAGATCTCGGGGCGTTGAAGCAGGGCGGCTTCATCAAGCAACCACAGGATGACGTGTTCACGGTCAGGATTCGGATGCCGGGCGGAAGAGTTACCGTCGACCAACTGGCTCGGGTGCAGGAGGCAGCCCGCAAGTATGGGCAGGGCTACGTGCACCTCACTACCCGCCAGGGCTTCGAATTGCCGTGGGTGCACTACGGGGACTTCGAGGCGCTGCGCGTCGACCTGGCCGAGGTTGATCTTTACCCGGCTGGCTGCGGTCCCCGGGTGCGCAACGTGATGGCCTGTCCAGGGACTGAGACGTGCGGGCGGGGACTGGTGGACACCTACACGCTGGCCAAGCAGCTAAGCGAGCGCTATGTGGGGCGTGAGGTGCAAGTCAAGAAGCTCAAGATGGCGATTGCGGGCTGCCCCAATAGTTGCAGCACGCCGCAGGTGAATGACCTTGGCTTCGTGGCGACCGTCGAGCCGCAACTGGACGGCGAATTCTGTAATGGCTGCGGTCTATGCGTGGATGCCTGCCGGGAGAAAGCCATCAGCATCGAGAATGATCTGGCAGTCATCGACCGGACGCGCTGCGTCAACTGCGGTGACTGCGTGAACACTTGTCCCTTCGGCGCGTGCAAGGTGAGCCGATCAGGGTTCTCCGTTTTTCTGGGAGGCAAAGTGGGTCGCCATCCCCGGCTTGGCCAGAAGGTCGGCGAGTTCGTGCCGGCCGAGGCGCTGCCGCGCTGGGTAGATGGGGTGCTTGCCTTCGCGGAGGCGCGGGGCAACAGGGCCGAGCGCTTCGGCGCCCTTCTGGACAGGGTGGGCATCGAGACAATGCGGGAGTATCTCCCCGAGGAGGCGGTGGTTTGAAGGTTGCGGCAACGCTGGACCTCTGCGGCGAAAGCTGCCCGAACAACTACGTGCGGACGGTGCTCGCGCTCGAAGAGCTGGAAATAGGCGAGGTGCTGGAGGTCATACTGCAGGGCCAGGAGGCACTAGCTAACGTTCCCCGGAGCGTGAACATGTCCGGGCAGAAGATCGTCGCCGTAGAGCGCGGTGAAAACGAGCAGTTACGGCTCTGGATAGAAAAAGTGCATTAGCCGCGGTGTCTCGTATGGGTCCCCATATGGGATCCATCGCGGCTACGGCACTGGAAAAGATGAGTGAAGGAGAGGGGAGGACAACAACAATGAGTGGCAGTAGGCCGGTGCGACCCAAGATCGCCAAAGACATCACCGAGACCATCGGCAATACCCCGCTGGTTCGGATCACGAAGCTACAGCAAGGCCTGGCGGCTGACGTAGTGGCGAAGCTCGAATCGTTCAATCCGCTGTCGAGCGTGAAAGACCGCATTGGATTGGCGATGATCGAGGCGGCGGAGCGGGAAGGAAAGCTCAAGCCGGGTATGACCATCGTGGAGCCTACCAGCGGGAACACGGGAATAGCACTGGCCTTCGTCGCCGCGGTGAAGGGCTACCGGTTGATCCTGACCATGCCGGAGACGATGAGCATCGAGCGTCGCAAGCTGCTGAGGGTCTTCGGGGCCGAGTTGGAGCTGACGCCGGGCGAGAAGGGAATGAAAGGGGCTATCGCCAAAGCCGAAGAGATCCTGGCAGCGGATGCCCAAAAATACTTCATGCCCCAGCAGTTCAATAACCCGGCCAACCCCGAGGTGCACCGCCGGACCACCGCCCTGGAAATCTGGGAGGACACCGATGGCAGGGCCGACATACTGGTGGGTGGCGTAGGCACCGGAGGGACCATCACCGGCGTCGGCGAGGTGATAAAGCCGCTGAAGCCCAGCTTCCAGGTAGTGGCGGTCGAGCCGGAGGATTCGCCCGTGCTCTCCGGAGGAGGCCCTGGGCCGCATAAGATCCAGGGAATAGGGGCCGGCTTCGTCCCGGCGGTCCTGGATATGAAGCTGGTGGACGAAGTCATCAGGGTGAAGGGCGCGGATGCCGGCGAGACGGCCCGCGAACTCGCCCGCAAGGAAGGCATTCTGGCCGGCATATCTTCCGGCGCCGCCATGTGGGCAGGGCTGCAGGTGGCCAGACGCCCCCAGAACAGAGGGAAAATGGTCGTGGTGGTCCTGCCCGACACCGGGGAGCGATACCTCTCGACCTGGCTGTTCGAGGAGAACTGACCCTTGCCTCGAGGGTGTGCCTGAGAAACAAGCTCCGCACTCCCCGGTGCATGGAGTGCGGAGCTTTCGCGTCCGGCGCAGCGCTACAGTCCCGTGCTACCCTCCGGATGCGGGTCAGGTGCTTGCGGAGGACCACCTGCCGTAGCTTCAACCTATCGCTAGGCACTCTGTCGCCGAAGCCGGTCAACCCACGCTCGGCAACTGCTTTGCGCTCCTGCGCGAGGCCAGATTGATGGCCAGCGCGGCGGCGAATGCGATGGCTACGAGCGCCACTACCTGGGCTTCCTGCAGTCCAAAGAGGAAGATCGACTCTTCGCGCCAGAAGCTGATGACGAACTTGCCGGCGGAGTACAGCCCAAGATAGGCCAGGAACAGCGTCCCCTCCACTTTGATCCGGTCACGCGCCCACCAGAGGATGCCGAACACGATGATGTCCCAGGCCATTTCGTAGACCATCGTGGGCTGGTAAGCCTGGCCCAGGCTGGGGGCCATCGCTCCCGGATGCGTGTATATGAATCCCCAGGGAAGGTTGGTGGCGCTGCCCACGGCGTCGCCGTTGATGGTGCAGCCTATGCGCCCGATGGCCTGCCCGAGGATCAGCGCCGGCGCCACGGCGTCGGCCACTTTGCCCACCGGCAGGTCGTGCCGCCGCAGATATATGAGGCACGCGGCCGCCCCGCCGATGATGCCGCCCAGGATGGCCAAGCCGCCGTCCTGCACCGCCAGTGCCGCCGCTGGGTTGCTCAGGTAGTACTGCCATTTGTCAATGACGTGCAGGATGCGCGCCCCTACGAGGCCCCCGATAACCGCCCACATGCCCGCCGAGTAAATCTGGTCCTTGTCAAGGCCCTTGCGCCCCGCTTCCCGCAGCCCTACCGCGAAGCCAGCCACCATAGCCGCGGCGATGGCCAGGCCGTACCAGCGGAGCGAGAAATGACTTATCTGTACGATGACCGGATCAATGTTGATCACGATTGGCCCCATCGTCCCCTCCCGACGTCTACTATGTTCGTTGACCGTCTCAACGTTGTCTGTCTCTTTGGTTCAGTTGTTCCACCAGAATACCATGTATCTTATACCATCGGAAGCTTAAATCAAACTGAGTCCACCCGCGGTCAGGGCTTTTTCAAAGTAGTAGGGCGCGGGTCACCCGCGCCCTACGCGTGAAGACTCCAAATCGTCTCGATCCTAAAGGCTGCTGGCGATGCAAGGGTGGCCCAAATGCACCGGGGCAGCCGGTCTGGCTGCCCCGTGACTCTATCGACGATCGTCGTTTGAATCAGCCTGGCGTCAGGCCAGGATCACTTGCGGGCGAACTTCTGGAAAGTGTGGCAGTCGGCCGGGACGTGCCCCCGGGAGACGCCGAAGGTCCATGTAACTTCGCCGACATAGAGGTCGCCGTGTGAGTCCGCGCATATGCAGTGCGGGGCCACGAAGTTCCCTGGCGCGCAGCGGTCGGCATTGGCCCAGCGGACCAGGACGTGACCATTAGGGTCGAGGACGCTGACACGGCCGGGCAGGTCGAACCTGATGGGCCCCATTCTGAAGGAGTTCTGGCCGACCACCCACCACAGCTCTGAGATGTAGATCAGCTCGTCGCGGTCCATATAAATGTCCGTCGGCCGCTGGACGTGCGTCCACTCGTCGAGGTACTGGCCGTCGGGGCTGAAAATCTGGATGCGGTCGTTCTCGCGGTCGGCCACGAACACCCGCGCGTCAGGGGCCACCCATATGCCGTGAGGAAGGTTGAACTGGCCGGGGCCGGTACCGGGCTCGCCCCATGATTGGATCAGCTTGCCGTCGGCCGCAAAGCGGTGCACGCGGGAGTTGCCGTAGCCATCGGAGACGTAAAGATCGCCGTTGGGTGCCACGGCGACGTTGGTAGGCCGGTTGAACGGCGGCCCGCCGTGGGTGATGCTCGGAATCCCTTTCTTGATGTCGTATCCGGTGTCGGATGCAACCCCCGGCGTGCCGATCATCATAAGCTGCTTACCGTCAGTCGTGAACTTCCGGATGGTATGGTCGCCGTCGTCCGCGGTGTACACGAAGTCGCCGGGGCCGATGGTGATGCCGTGCGTCCGTTCGGTGAACAACCCCTCGCCCCACGAGGTCACGAAGGTGCCGTCACGCTCGTAGACGATGACGCGTGGGTCGCCGCGGGTCATCAGGTAGACCCGGTCGCGCGAATCGACGGCGACGCCGTCGACATCGCGATGCACATAACCAGGGGGAAGCTTCTCCCAGCCCTCGATCACCTCGTACTTTAGTCCTCCAGCCATAGCCCGTCCCTCCATTTTTTCGTTATCGTGTTGGAGTCCCGATGTGTGCGTTCCGGCGCTTGACCATGCTATCCGAACCGAGGACCTGTCTGGCCGAGCGATCGGGCAGACGATAGTGTAGTGCCTGGCTACTTCTGCCAGCCGTGTGCCGGCCCGCATACGATTTACCAATGCCCGCCGGCACGAGACCACCCAGCATTTCAGGTGTGGGGACCTTACGCGCATTAAGCTAACATATTGCCGCGCGCCAGTCAATCCAAGAGGATGTGGCACGAGGACATAAGAGATTCGTGAGCACCGGCTCGTCTAATACGTGAACGCTCTTTACAATCTTCCCATTCCCTTAGCTCAGGCCAAGTGAGGGAGGAGGGCCCACCATCACTTGGCCTTGTTCGCGGCCTCGCTCCTGAGGCCCTATCGTCACTGCCCGAGGGCTGAGCGTCATATTTCATCAGGAATAACTAACCGAAGTCTCACCGTTCCGGTACCTCGGAATCGGTAGGGATATGGCACCATACTAGTAGAGCACGCTTGCTCGCACTGGTGCTCCTCTCGAGGGGGAAGGACGGCTGGCGGTCCTTCCCCCTCGTGTTGCCCTCCGGCAATCGTCCGGCGACGCTCCGCACGTCGAACGGGTTGCTTTCAGGCTCGCCACCATGCTCCGACGCTCAGCCGAGCGTCATACTCCAGTTGTCAGCACAAACGACGACCAGTTTCTGTCTCGGTGATCGCCTGGCCCAGGCGATGGGGAGGAGGATAGGCTTGAGACGCTCGAGATTAGCGTTGCTTGGCATTGCTGCGCTGGCTGTAGGTATCGTGGGAATCGTGGCCGTATCAGCAGTATCGGGTATGCTAGTTGGAGCCCCCGGAGCGCTTCCTGTTCCGTCCCAGACAGCGGCCAACTCCGCGGTGGCCAATGGATCGCTCATCTACTTCACCGCCACCGATAGCTCCGGCCGGGCCCTGACGTACCAGGGACGGGGTATGATGATGATGATGCGGGTTACATGTGCGGGGTGTCACGGCCCGGATGGACACGGCGAACAGACGCCGATGTTCGTGAGCCCAAACATCACCTACGCTAATCTAACTAGCCCTGCCGGTATGCTGGAGCCTAACGGCGAGCGGATACCGCCGTACAACGACGAAACGTTAAAGCGGGCTATCACGCAGGGCATCGATTCGCAGGGCAAACCCCTGGACTGGCCGATGCCCCGATGGCAAATGCCCGATATGGACCTGGACGACCTTATCGCCTTTCTTAAGACGCTCAAGTGAAGACGGCGAGAAGCCACTGCCGCGGTTTATTTTCTGTCGGGTCTCGTATACTTGTGTCGTAAATGGGCGTAGTTATAGTTAATGACGCTATGGAGGTTCAGGCGGATGAAAGTGCAAGCGGTCAAAAATACCCTGCTAGCTGTTGTCTTGGCTGGCTTACTCATGGTTTCCTTGTCCGGCTGCTACGGAGGCTACTACGGCACAGGGCCAGGGATGGGGCCGGGAGGCTACGGCTATGGCTTTGGCTGGTGGGGAGTGGTCATGGGCATCGCGATGCTGGTCTTCTGGGCATTAGTCATAGCAGGCATAGTACTGCTGGTGGTCTGGGCCGTGCGCCAGGCGAGGCCGGTAGGCCCGGGCGCCGGAGGGAACCGTGCCCTGGACATCCTCCAGGAACGCTATGCCCGGGGTGAGATCACGAAAGACCAATACGATCAGATGCGACGCGATCTCCAGGGTGGTTAAGGGCCATCGTTGATGTGAGCGAGGTGGTCCTGCATCCTGGAATGGGGCGCCACTCCCTAGAAGGGATTAGTTGGATGGATACCGGGCATACGCACGGCGAAGATCATGCGGGGATGCACGGCGGGCACGAGCTTGCCCCGGTCCCTGGGCGTCAAATGGAAGAGGCGCACCCTCCCCCCACCTCTGGGCATCCGGAGCGTCACGCCACCGTTCACGAGCATCACGACATCGAGGACTTCCGTCGACGGTTCTGGGTCACCATGGTACTCACCCTGCCGGTCCTGTTCTATGCCGACCTGATACAGAGCATCTTTCACTACACCGCTCCCGCCTTCCCCGGCTCGAGCCTGATGCCCTTCATCCTCAGCAGCGCCATCTTCTTCTATGGCGGCAGCGTCTTCCTGGTTGGCGCCTATCACGAGCTTGCCGTCCGCCTGCCGGGAATGATGACGCTGGTCTCTCTGGCTATCACGGTCGCCTACGTCTACAGCGCGCTCACCGAATTCCTGCTCGGGGGAATGGCGCTGTACTGGGAGCTGGACACGCTGGTGGTGATCATGCTGCTCGGCCATTGGATGGAGATGCGCGCCGTCGGAGCGGCGCGTGGCGCTCTGGCCGAGCTGGCCAGGCTCCTACCGGATACGGCCGAGCTCGTTTCGGACGATCATGTCGAGGCGGTGAGCATCGACCGGCTCAAGGCCGACGATGTGGTGCTGGTGAGGCCGGGGGCGCGCATCCCGGCGGATGGGGAGGTTGTGCAGGGAGAATCGTCGGTGAACGAGGCCATCATCACCGGCGAATCGCGGCTCATCAGCAAGAGCCCCGGCGACCAGGTGATCGCTGGCGCCGTGAACGGCGAAGGCTCGCTGCGGGTCCGTGTCACGAGGGTAGGGGAGCAAACGGCCCTGGCCGGCATAATGCGCCTGGTAGAGCAGGCCCAACAGTCGCGCTCCCGTGCCCAGGTCCTGGCCGACCGGGCCGCCTTCTATTTGACCATCGTCGCCATTGGTGCAGGCACGCTGACGGCCGTCGCCTGGCTGGCCCTTACCGGTTCCGGGGCATTCGCCCTGGAGCGGACAGTCACGGTGCTGGTCATCGCCTGCCCCCACGCCCTGGGTCTGGCCATTCCCCTCGTCATTTCCATCTCTACTACCCTGGCCGCCCGCTCCGGCCTGCTGGTCCGTGACCGCTTGGCCCTGGAGAAGGCCCGCGAGGTGGACGCGGTCGTGTTCGACAAGACCGGCACATTGACCGTAGGGGAGCAGCGGGTGGTCGGCCTGGCCACAGTAGACGCCCTTTCGGAGGACGGTACGCTGGCGCTGGCCGCGGCCGTCGAGGCCGACTCCGAGCATCCCCTGGCGCGTGCGATAGTGAGCGAGGCAGCGCGGCGCGGAGTGCCTCGTCCCGCCGCATCGGAGTTCACAGCGCTGCCCGGCCGTGGGGCGCAGGCAAGGGTGGACGGCAGGCTGGCTCAGGTGGGAGGGCCGCGCTTGCTGGAGTCGCTCGGACTTAAACCGGAGGGGGACCTCGAAGCGGCTGCTGAGCGATGGGGCGGGGAGGGCAAGACGGTGGTATATCTCGTCCTGGATGGGCATCCCCAGGCGGCCATAGCGCTGGGCGACGCCATCCGGCCGGAATCATACCAGGCGGTGGCCCGCCTCAGAGACATGGGCGTGCGGGTGGCGATGCTGACCGGGGACAGTGAGGACGTGGCCCGGTGGGTGGCCAGCGAACTCGGCATCGATGAGTACTTCGCCCAGGTGCTGCCCGAGCACAAGTCGGACAGAGTGCGGGAGCTGCAGAAGCGGGGCCAGGTGGTGGCTATGGTCGGCGACGGGGTCAACGACGCCCCGGCACTGGTCACGGCGGACGTGGGTATCGCGATCGGCGCCGGTACTGACGTGGCAATTGAGAGCGCCGGCATCATCCTGGTGAAGAGCGATCCACGCGACATACCGCGCATCATCGAGCTGAGTCGCGCCAGCTACGGCAAGATGATTCAGAACCTAGTGTGGGCGACTGGATACAATGTTGTCGCCATCCCACTGGCCGCCGGAATCCTCGCCCCTATCGGCATCGTTCTGATCCCTGCGGTGGGAGCGTTGTTCATGTCAGCGAGCACGGTGATCGTGGCCCTGAACGCCCAACTACTACGGCGCCTGAATCTGCAAGAGGTCTGAGCGCTGGAAATACCTACAAATCGAGGATGTTCCACCGTGTCGGGGAGTTGGACGGAAAAAGAGACTAGAAGGTGGCCTTCCTTGCCTGACACGAGGCCGACTGGAAGGCAGCAAGCATCTCCACCTTGGTTGTCCTGGCAGTGTTCTAGCTGATCGTGTGCAGGCGGATGAGGACCAAGCTTTTCACCGAACCCCCGCGTGCAGACGGTGCTTGCTGAGCGCGATGCCCTTACCCACCCGGCTGAGATGCGAGTAAGGATTCGATCCGGTCAGTCAATATCTCGACCGCCGCGACGGGGAACGTACGGGCCTCGACGCTTTGCTTGAGCTCGTCCAAGGCGCGTCGACTCTCTTCAATTCCCGGTTTGAGTGCATCGGGGGCAACGGCCAGCGCACGCTGAAGGGCGGCCTCAGCTTCGGTTAGATCACGCTCTGCCAGCCCGGTGTTTTGCTCGGTGAGATGTATGCGCGCCTTCGTGGCCTTGGACACTGCTTGAAGGAGTATTATTTGGGTACTGGCAAGGCGTATATTGCTCTCTGAGCGGTCAGCACGCGCGGCGAGATCCTGCAAGTTGCCCCCCATCTGCGCGACCTCTCTGCCATAAGCATCGGCCGTACTCTGCAGTTGAGCCACCTGAGCGGCATTCTCATGTGCATGTTGGGTAAGCTGCTGTTCCAGTTGAGTACGCGATTCGCGAACGCGGGCTTCGACTACCCCGGCGCTGGCGGCACGGGCCCGCCAACTGAGGATCAAGCTGATAACTACGGCGATGACTAGCGCAACAAACGCCGCGCTAAGTGCCCAGGTCTGAGCTTCATCTAGGCCAACAGCCTGAATCATCTGCCCCTCCTTGCGCTAACCAGTTTCTGGTCCGATCTCCGTATCGGAGGCCTCCTCAGCAATCCCTAATTCAATAATACATTCCAATGTCTATTTTGCATATATTCGACCGCAATCCGGTGGGTTCAGGGCCGTTTTCGAAGGAGCAGGGTAGTCGTGAGGCGAAACCGGCGACGCGATTGTGAGAGGTGGAGCGGATAGTGGCCAGGCATGAGGATCAAGCCTGGCCTGCTCATCATCCCATCGTCAAGTAATCAAAGGAAAGCGTAGCCGATCACGGCGGCCCCCAGGACCACGATGGCGGTGTCCACCTTGAAGCGGGTGAGAAGCACCAGCGCGGCTAGGGCGATGAGGACCGTATAGACATCAGTGATCGACGTGCGGCCTACGGTGAAGGCTGCCGCCAGTATCAGTCCGACCACGACCGGGGCCAGCCCTCGCAGCACCGCTCGCACCTTCAGGTTGCGGCTGATGCGTCCCAGCCAGCGAGTAGCTACCACGGTCATCAGGAACGACGGCAGGATGACGGACACGATTGCCAGCACCGACCCCAGCAGGCCGGCCACCTTAAAACCGATAAAGACTGCGGAGATAACGATGGGGCCAGGGGTGATCTGGCCCATAGCTACAGCGTCGACGAACTCCCGCTCGGTCAGCCAGCCGTAGGTGTAGACCACATCCTGCTGGATGAAGGCGATCATCGACATGCCGCCGCCGAAGATCAGTGCCCCGATCTTCAGGAAGACAAGTGCAAGCTGCAGCAGTTCCATCTACTGGCCTCCTTCCGCCTGCTTTGGCTTTTCCGGCGCCCTCTGTCCCTGTCCGGGAGAGCCTTGCGCGCCTGCTCCTGGTTGGACCTGCCGTCCTCCACGGCCCGGGGCCTGTCCCAGCGGTTTGTTACGGTACAGGATGAAGCCGGCCAGGCCGGCAACAACTATGATCAGCACAATGTTCACCTGGAATACCGCCAGGGCTATGCCCGAGGCCGCCAGGATGATGGCCGACCACGCGTCTTTGATGGCGTTCTGTCCCATACGGAACGATGCGGCCACGATGAGGGCCACCACAGCCGCTCCGATGCCCTTGAAGGCCCCGGCCACGTGAGGCAGGGTGCCGTACTGCAGGTAAACCAGCGTGAGCACTAGCATCAGCAGGAAGGATGGAAGCACGAAGGCGATGACTGAGAGGATCGCCCCCGCCCAGCCGTGCAGCTTATAGCCCAGGTAAGCCGCCGTATCGATAGCGATGGGTCCCGGCAGCACCTGACCCAGCGTCACCCCATCGCTGAACTCCTGGGGGGTGACCCAGTGATGCTTCTGCACCACTTCGGCCTGGATCATAGCCAGCATAGCCATCGCCCCGCCGAAGCCGGTGGCGCCCACCTTCAGGAAGACTTTCAGCAGGTCCCAGAGCGGCACGTGACGAATCGCTGCTTCGCTTTGCATTTCACTACTTCACGGAGAAGGACTACGGTTCTGGCCTCTCCGGCTACTCCTTCGTGCTGTTACTGCGCCCGCAGGCGGGCGATCTCCTCCCGCACCGCCTGCGCCTCGGCCTCCAGCTCCTTCAAGTAACTCTCCAGGTCGGCCGCCTGTTCCTCCCGCGTCCGGAACCGCCGGTGGAAGCCGTGGCCCCCGCTACCGCTTCCGTGCTGGCCATGCCTGCCGTAGCCCCCACCGTGATGCCCGCCGCATCCGCAGTCACTGTGGTGATGATGGCCACTATGGTGCTCGTGATGCCCGCCGTAGCAGCAATCCTCGCCGCCCGACTGCCCGCCGTGGTGGCCACAAGAGCAGCGCCCTTCTTCTCCGCATATCTTCGAGCCTCCCATTCATTTCTTCCGCAGCATATTCTCAGACTTGCCACCCACGCAAGCGAGCTTGTGTCAATTGTTGTGGAAATTCCCGGGTGCACACCTTCGGCTACATCTCCATGCCCTGATCAGGATGCTTTCCGTTCTACCAGATACCCGTCCACAAACTGGCTCCCGTTTGCCACGAGCCCGCACAGGTTGCTCCCTGTTATCCGTCGCCAGTGGTGTGACAGCCGCTCCACCGGCTTGAACACCAGGTATGGTCGCTCGATGCGACCATAGTATCACTTTTAGGATTATCTGTCGTAGTTTCTTGAGAATTATCTGTCATAGGGAACTGCTACAGGCGATCCGATCCCTGGATCAGGCCGATGGCCGATGATTGGGGTCCCCACCCCCCAGGACGTTGGCACTGAAGACCAACGTGTGGGGCTCTGATGTCGTGGCAGCCACTGTACGAGCACCCATTCCTCCTGCTTCTGCTCTCCCGGGTTTTCCCTCTCATATTCCTGTTCTTCGGTGAAGTGTTCCAGGTTTGCCTCGGGCTCGGCTTGACCTGTGGCACCCACAGGCTTATAATATCGCTATGCGATAACGAGATGCGATAATATATCGTCTCCGAGCCAGAGACGGCTGCCCGTCTGAAGCGCCGTAGGCAGGCGTTTGGGTCTCCTAAGCTCTGGCAAATCCTACTTCTGAGGGAGTGATGAAACAGCATTATCTATGGGAACTGCGCCCCTACTTCCGCCAGGTGGCAGGGCAACTGGTCCTGGGGTCCCTCTGCGGCATCGTCATGAACACCGCCATCGTCCTGCCGGCCATCCTGCTGGGGCGGGCGATCGACATGGCCCTGGCTTTCGAGCAAGGCCAGGCGGACGCGAGCGCGGTCACCTGGGCCGCCCTCGCCTTCGTGGGCGGCACCCTTGCCACCGAGGGCCCGCGGGTGCTCAAACGCTGGTGGATCTTCACCGGCATCGGCCGGATGATGTCCAACCTGCGCGCCGATGCTATGCGCGGGGTGCTGGACTGGCCGATGGCCCGCCTGCACACCTCGCCGGTGGGCGATCTGATGGCCCGCATCATCGGCGACGTCGAAGTCCTGGGCCTCGGCCTGCGGGAGTTCATCAACGAGACCTGGGACACTCTCCTTTTCTCGGTTTCCATGGTCGTGGCGATGGTAGTCTACGACCCCGGTCTGTCGCTTATCGCTCTGCTGCCGGTGCCATTCGGCATGTGGCTGGGTGAAGCGACTGGCCGCTGGGTGCGGGCCCGCACGACCGCCGCCCGGCAGGCCAATGCGTCGCTGACTTCCCTCCTGCAGGAGCAATTGGCCGGCATCCGTGTGCTGCGCCTGTTCGGCCGCTCCTCGATGGCTGTGGCTCGAGTCGAGCAACGCTCGCAGCTCCTGGCGGAGGCGAACCTGGCAACGGCCCTCCTGCGGGGCGGCCTCACCCCAGTATATATGGCCCTGATGACCTGCGGCGTGGTGCTGGTGGTCTGGCTAGGCGGCCAACGCGCCGCCACCGGCGCTATAAGTGTGGGCGCCTTTGTCGGCTACCTCCAGCTCTACCTGCGCTTCACCCAGCGCAGCTTCCGCCTGCCGCAGATGTTCAACTCGATCCAGAGCGGCGGCGTAGCCTACGGTCGCCTCAAGCCGCTGCTCGCCCCGCCGCTGCCGGTGGCCGCGGAGGCGCAGTCGTTCACCTCCTTCCGCCCGTTCCACATCTCCGGCGTCGACCAGCAGCCCGAGGCGCTGCCGGTGCTGCCGGCGCGGCCCATGGTCGTCTCTCTGGAGAGCGTGCAGTTCAGCTACCCCGGCGCCAGCGTGCCTACGCTACAGGATATCTCGCTAGACATTCCGGCAGGCGCGATGGTCGGCGTGACCGGTCCGGTGGGCTCTGGCAAGAGCGCCCTGGCCCGAGCCGTGCTCGGCCTGTATCCGCTCGACACCGGCCAGGTGCGGCTCGACGGCGGATCTCTGCCGGATATACCAGCCGCCGAGCGGGCTGCCCGCACGGGGTACCTGCCGCAAGACCCTTATCTCTTCTCTGACACCGTGCGCGGCAATGTGGCCATGGCCTCTGGCGCAGTTAGCGCCCAATCTCCTCCAGCGACGCTGCGCGAGGCGCTTAGTATCGCCGCCCTGGACGAGGATGTGCAGGGTATGGCCGACGGCCTGGGCACCGAGGTCGGCGAGGGCGGGATCCGGGTGTCAGGCGGCCAGCGCCAGCGTATCGGCCTGGCGCGCGCTCTGGCCGCCTCCGCCCCCAATCGCCCCGGCCTGCTCGTCCTGGACGATCCATTCTCTGCCGTCGATATGGAGACAGAGGCGCGCATCATCGCCGCGCTGCGCGAAGCGTTCGGCCCGGGCGCGCCGCCGGAGCGCCGGGCCACGATCGTGCTCTGCTCCCACCGCCTGGCTGCCTTCCCGCAGGCTGATCTGGTGATCGTCCTGGATGGCGGGCGCATCGTGGAGCAGGGCACGCACGAGGATCTGATGCGCCAGGACGGCCTGTACGCGCGCATCTACCGGGCGCAACTCGCAGTAGAGGACGCCGCAGTTTCGGCAAGGAGCCTGTCATGAGCACAGCAGCCAGTTCGCTCCCCGCCGCGGCGGGCAAGTCCACCGGTGTGGCCTGGCAGCAGATCGGCTCGATCATCTGGCCCTGGCGCGGCCAGTTGGCCATCATCGCCGGCAGCGTGTTGCTTGGCGCAACCCTGGAGGTTATACCACCGCTGATCACGCGGAACCTGGTCGACCACTACCTGACCGTCGGCCGCACCGACGGCATCCTGCTGCTGGCCCTGTTCTTCCTGGGCGCCACGATAGCGGTGCAGGTCGTCAGCTTCATCACCAACTTCCTCACGGCCAGGGTATCGCAGAGCGCCCTCCACCACCTGCGCGTGCGCCTGTTCGCGCACCTGCAGACGCTGCCTCTGGGCTACTACGACCGGACGCCCCTGGGTGAGACGATTAGCCGCTGATTAGCCGCTGCACTGCCGACGTCGAGACGGTGGACACCCTCTTCTCAACCGGCGTTGCCAGCGTGCTGACCGACATAGTGCGTCTGCTCACGGCCGCCATCGCCATGCTGGCCGTGAGCCTGCCTCTCTCACTGGTCTCGTTGATCGTGGTGCCACCGCTCACGGTGCTCACCCGAGCGTTCCAGGCGCGGGCGCGCGATGCGGAGCGGGCCAACCGCCGGGCCGTGGGCGTGTTGAATGCCCACCTGCAGGAGGTCTTCGGCGGCGTCGAGGTCGTGCGTGCCTTCCACCGCGAGTCAGCCTTCGTGGCGCGCTTTCGCAAGGCGTTGGTGCAGGCGCTGCGGGCTTACAACCGGTCCACAGCATATGTCTCCCTGTACCCCCCGATGACGAATACTATGGCCGCCATCGCTGTGGCCATCCTGTTGTGGGCGGCAACGGGCAGCGTCCTGGCCTCTTTTGACATCTCCATCGGCACGCTCACCGCGTTCGTCCTGCTCTTCCAGCGCTTCTTCCAGCCCATAGTAGCGCTGGGCGATGAATGGCAGACGGTGCAGCGCGCCCTGGCCGGGGCAGAGCGCATCTTCCAGGTGCTTGCCATAGAGCCGGAGCCATCGCTCGTGCAGGGCACTCCCTCCGGCAGCGCTGCCGAAGTATCGGAGATGTCTGCCGAGCGGGTGGCGCCGTCCCCAGGCGTGAACGGCGATGCCACGGTCGAGCTGCGCGACGTCGTGTTCGGCTACCTGGAGGGCATTCCCGTGCTGCACGGTGTCT
>JAMCWG010000193.1:0-395 GCA_023475235.1 Chloroflexota bacterium | reverse complement strand
CGCGCTGAACGGCGGGCCGGGCGAGCATGTGGCTGTGGTAGGGCGCACCGGCGCCGGCAAGAGCAGCACCCTGCACCTGCTGGCCGGGCTGTACACCCCCTGGCAGGGCACCGTACGGGTGGCCGGGCTTGACCCATGCGCCCTCGCAGACGGCGACCGACGGCGCGTGATCGGGACCGTGCCGCAGATCGTGCAGTTGTTCCAGGGTACCGTGCGTGACAACCTGACGCTCGGCGATCCGGGCGTCCCGGAGGAAGCCATCCGCCGCGCCGCCGAGATCACGGGAGCAGCGCGTTTCATCGAGGCCCTGCCCCAGACCTACGATACGGTCCTCAGCAGCAACGGCCGCGGCGAGGGCGCGCAGCTCTCCGGCGGGCAGCGCCAACTGCTTTCCC
>JAMCWG010000040.1 GCA_023475235.1 Chloroflexota bacterium | reverse complement strand
GTGGCGGTAGGCATCGAAGCGCGGGAGATGCTGGGCCGGACCCCCGGCAGCATAACCGTGGTGCGACCGATGCGAGCCGGCGTCATTGCCGACTACGTCATCACGAGGACGATGCTCGAGTACTTCATCCGCAAGGTCTGCGGCCCGTTCCGGCTGTTTCGGCCGGAAGTTATGGTGTGCATCCCGGCCGGCGTCACCAGCGTGGAGCAAAGGGCCGTCCACGACGCCACCCTGGAGGCCGGCGCCCGCATCGCCTATCTCATCGAAGAGCCGCTGGCAGCAGCCCTGGGGGCGAAGATACCCGTGCACCTCCCCAGCGGCAGCATGGTGGTCGACATCGGCGGCGGGACCACCGAGGCGGCGGTCATCTCCCTCAACGGCATCGTGGTCAGCCGCTCCGTGCGGGTGGCCGGCGATAAGATGGACGATGCCATCGCCGCCTACATAAAGCGCCGCTACGGCTTGATGGTGGGAGAGCGCACGGCGGAGGAGATCAAGATCCAGATCGGCAGTGCCACGCCCATCGAGCCCGAGCTCAGCGCCGAGGTCCGGGGCCGCGACCAGGTGGGCGGGCTCCCGAAGAACATAACCATTCGCTCCAGCGAGGTCCGCGAAGCCCTGGCCGAGCCGCTGGCCGCCATCATCGCCGCCATCCGGACGGTCCTCGAGCAGACGCCGCCCGAGCTGGCCTCAGATGTCATCGACAAGGGCATCATCCTGACCGGCGGGGGCGCCCTGCTCCGCAATATCGACAAGCTCCTGAGCCAGGAGACAGGCGTGCCCTGCTACATCGCCGAAGACCCGCTCTTATGCGTGGCGGTGGGTGCCGGCATGGCACTGGAGCGCATCGAAGTATTGAAGCGTAACCTGGTCCCGGCAGAGCGCTAGTCCAATGCATTTTGCGGCCGCCATTCTCTCGCGTCTTCGCTGTGGTGCCGCCAGCTACCACGCCCCGCGGATCGGGCCTTCGAGGGGCAGAGCAGCCTCCACAACCCGATTTGAATTTGGGGCAACGAGTCCAAAATTGCTGCCCACCGGCTTTCGAGCGTGATATAATTGAGATTGCTCAGGATCGCAGTCTCGGAATTGGCCAGGGATTGGAGGGAGGCTCTTGCGGGATACTTGCGTGCGCGCCAATGGTAAGAAGCCTCGAGAGGCTTGCGGCGTCTTCGGCGTTTGTGCCCCGGGAGAAGACGTCGCACGCATAACCTATTTCGGGCTGTATGCCCTCCAACATCGGGGACAAGAGAGCGCTGGCATCGCTACCGCGGATGGCCAGCGCTTATCTGTCTATACCCGAATGGGCCTGGTGGCACAGGTCTTCAGCGAGCCCGATCTGGCCCGCCTGAAGGGACACATCGCCATCGGCCACAACCGATACTCGACTACGGGCAGCTCCCACGAGGCGAACGCGCAGCCGCTGGCCGTCGAGGGCTCGGCCGGCAAGATCGCAATCGCCCACAACGGCAACCTGGTCAATCACGCTCACCTTCGGCAGGAGATGGAAGAACAGGGGATCCGCTTCTCCACCTCAACCGACACCGAGGTCATCGCTCGACTCATTGCCAATACCCCCGGCCGTGACTGGATAGACCGCATCCGCAACGCGATGCCCAAGCTCTCCGGGGCTTACAGCATGGTATTGTGCACCGAGGACAAGCTCTTCGCCGTGCGTGATCCACTGGGGGTCCGCCCCCTCGCCCTGGGCCGCCACAACGGCTACTGGGTAGTAGCATCCGAGTCCTGCGCCCTGGATACGGTCGGCGCGGAGTTCATCCGCGAAGTCCAGCCCGGCGAGATCGTCTCCATCGATCAGGAGGGGCTGGACACCAACATCGGCCTTCCTTGCCGGCGGCGGGGCCTCTGCATCTTCGAGTACATCTACTTCGCCCGCCCCGACAGCGTCATCAACGGCCGGCTGCTGTACCTCGCCCGCCAGGAGATGGGCCGCCAGCTTGCCCGCGAGCATCCGGTGAAGGCGGACCTGGTCATCGCCGTGCCCGACTCGGCGACGCCAGCCGGCATCGGCTATTCCCAGGAGGCAGGCATCCCCTTCAGCGAGGGCCTCATCAAGAGCCGCTACATCGGCCGGACCTTCATCCAGCCGGACCAGCACATCCGGGATGTGGGCATCAACCTGAAGTTCAACCCGCTGCCCGAAGTGCTCAGCGGCAAGCGGGTCATCGTCGTGGACGACTCGATCGTCCGAGGGACGACTACCCGGCCCATCGTGCGGCTGCTGCGCCAGGCGGGCGCACGCGAGGTGCACGTCCGCATCCACGCGCCGCCGATGCGCTTCCCGTGCGTGCTGGGCGTGGATACCGCCCGCAAGAGCGAGCTCATCGCCGCGCGTATGACCGTCCCCGAAATCGAGAGGCATATCGAAGCCAACTCGCTCGGGTATCTGGGCCTGGACCGGCTGGTACAGGCCGTGAACCTGCCGAGGGAGAGCTTCTGCCTGGCCTGCTTCACGGGCGACTATCCTGTTCCCGTGCAGCTCGAGCTGGACAAGCTGGCGCTGGAACGGCAGGTCCAGCACGGCTACCTCAACCCTGTCGCCGATTCGCCGTCCGACTCGGTCCTCGAGGTGTCGTGAGTTGCACCTCACCTACCGCTCCGCCGGCGTCGACCTGGACGCCGCCGACGAGGCGGTGCGGCGCGTCCGCCAATACGCACGGGCTACCTTCACCGAGGGCGTCGTCACCGACATCGGCGCCTTCGGCGGCCTCTTCGCTCTCGGCAAGTACCGGGAGCCGGTGTTGGTGTCCAGCGTGGACGGCGTGGGCACCAAGCTCAAGATCGCCTTCGCCCTCGACAGGCACGATACCGTCGGCCAGGATCTGGTCAACCATTGCGTCAATGATATCCTGGCCTGCGGCGCCCAGCCCCTCTTCTTCCTCGACTACTTCGCCACCGGTGGACTGAAGCCCGACCAGCTCGGGGACGTGGTCAAGGGACTGGCCTCCGCCTGCCGGGAGGCCGGGTGCGCCCTCATCGGCGGGGAGACGGCCGAGATGCCGGGCCTCTACGCTCCCGGCGAGTACGACCTGGCCGGCTTCATCGTCGGCGTCGTCGAGCGGCCCCGCATTATCGACGGCAGCGGCATCGTGCCCGGCGACGCGGTCTTGGGCCTGCCCTCCAGCGGACTGCACACCAACGGCTACTCCCTGGTGCGCCGCGCCTTCGGACTGGACAGTCCCGACGCCCGCGCCAAGCTGGAGCAATATTATGTAGAGCTGGGCCGCACCCTGGGCGAGGAACTGCTGGAGGTACACCGCTGCTACCTCAAGCCACTCGTGCCGCTGCTGACGCGGCTCAAGGGACTGGCCCACATTACCGGCGGCGGGCTGCCCGGCAATGTGGTGCGCATCCTTCCTCCAGATATCAAGATACGCTTCCGGACATCGCAATGGGAGATACCCCCCATCTTCCGCCTGGTACAGCGCCAGGGCGGGATCGAAGACGCCGAGATGTTCCGGGTATTCAACATGGGCATCGGCATGGTTCTCGTCTGCGCCGCCAAGGATAAAGACGAGATACGGAGCGCATTGCCGGAGGCGCGCGAGATCGGCGAAGCCCTGCCCCGCGGCGAGGGCGAGCCGGTGGTGATCGAGGTTAGCTGAGATGCTCCTCAAGCTGGGCGTGCTGGCCTCCGGCCGGGGCACGAATCTGCAGGCCATCATCGATGCCATCGAGGCGGAGACCCTCCCCGCTGCGATTGCGGTGGTCATCAGCAACCATCCCGGTGTGCCCGCGCTGGGGCGGGCGGCCCGCCACGGCGCGCCGACCGCCATCATCGAGCGCTCCGCCCACCCATCTCACTCTGCCCAGCACCAGGCCATCACCGATGAGCTGGTGCGGTGCGGCGTTGAGCTGGTGGTGCTGGCCGGGTTCGACCGGGTGGTCGGGCCGGAGATCCTGCGCGCTTTTCCCTACCGGATCATCAACATACACCCCTCGCTTCTGCCGGCCTTCGGCGGCGGACTCCACGCCCAGGCCGACGCGCTGGGATACGGCGTGAAAGTCGCAGGGTGCACCGTCCACTTCGTCACCGAGGATGTGGACTGCGGGCCCATCATCGCCCAGGCCTGCGTTCCCGTCCTGGAGGACGATACCGCTGACACGCTGGCCGCCCGCATCCTGGAGCAGGAGCATCATATCCTGCCGATGTCCATCCGCCTCTTCGCCCAGGGACGATTAAAGGTGGAAGGACGCCGGGTGCGGGTGCTGCCGCCTCCGTAGGCCCTCGCGCCGCAACAATCTGGTATCGGCCGGTCCGATCATTTGCCCCTCATAGCACGCTAGCGCCAAGTGCCCCTTGCTCGCCCTCGCTGGTAGTCATACCTAATAGACCGTGCTCAGGCCCGCTTACCACGTACGGCACTACTATGATGTAGCGCTCGTTATGTACGTGGATAGCATTAAGTCTAATGCTGTGGTATACTCCCCCCAGGTACCGGTCCTCAGGCAAAGGCGTCTCAGTACCGGTGGAAGGGCGGCGGTGTGGCTGTACAAAGGATCATCTCGCCGATTTTGGGATTGCCAGCCAGGTGGACCGGGCGATATCAACAGCGAGGTGTGGACAATGACGACCAGACGACAGGTTCTCACGGGCGCTGGTGGCCTCGTGCTCAGCGTTGCCGCGGCGTCCGGGGCAATGGGGCTCGTCTCCTGTGCAGCGACCCAGCAGAAGGAAGCCCCGACACCGCAGGCAGTGGCACAGCTCCAGCAAGCGGCGGACGCTCAGCAATTACCCTGGCCCTACAAGGCCCTGGACCCGGTAGCCACAGCAGAAAGGGGCTACAAGGCGTACTACGACGGCGGCTGCATGTATGGAGCCTTCGAGGCCATCATCGGCGAGTTGCGAGCGGCTGTCGGCGCCCCGTACAACACTTTGCCGACGAAGATGATGGCCTACGGGAAAGCAGGTGTAAACGGCTGGGGTACCCTCTGTGGAGCACTGAACGGAGGGGCCGCGGCCATCTACGTGGTAAGCGACGATAAGACACGAGACCAGCTCATCGACGAGCTGTATAGCTGGTACAGCCAGGAGGCTATGCCCCAGTACACACCGAAGAACCCAAAATTCCAGAAGATAGCCACCTCGACCTCGGAATCTCCCCTTTGCCATATCTCCGTCACCAAGTGGTGCAATGCCTCCGGGTTTGCCGCGCTGTCGCCGGAGCGGGCGGAGCGGTGCGCATGGGTCACCGCGTCGGTAGCGAAGTATGTGGCAGAGATGCTGAACAGCAATGCGCAGGCCTCCTTCAAGGCGGCCCACACCATTCCTGCTGCCGTGACGCAGTGCCTGGCGTGCCACGGCAAAGGCGGCGCGAAGGAAAACGTTCACGCTTCTCGGATGACTTCCTGCACCCAGTGCCACACTGACCTGGGGCCGAAGCACCCCGGCTCCCGATAACCTCCGGCCTTTTCCTGGGGCACACGGCCTGGTTGGCCGGGCCGTGTGCCTCCTCTTTCAAAAGCAAGCGGTTCCAGCAAAGACTGTGGGATGATCGGCTCATGCCGCTTGGCGATGCGGGGTTACCTCACCCCAAGGAGAGGTTTGCCCACCTTAGGCCGGTGAGGCGTGGCCATAAGCCAGAGATGGCTGACAGCGAGGCACTGACCGTAGCCCTGCTGGCCCAAGAACAGACCGGACCAGCAATCAGGAAACAGTTGGACTTCCCCCTCTCCTTTTCCCTGTGCTAGAATAGCTGCGCTGTCGGCTGCCGGGGGCAGCCCCGGATGTGTCCCCAATGCTGTGTGAGGAGGCAGAAGAGACAATGGCTGAAAAGCGCGCCTTGAAGATGAAGCCCAACGACAATACCGCTACCGTCCTTGAGGAAGTGCTGCCCGGCGAGGACGTCATCGCTCGGATGGGCAACGAGGTATTCACCGTTAAGGCCATCGAGAAAGTGCCTTTCGCCTTCAAGATCGCCTTGACGGACATTCCCAAAGGGGGAATGATTTACAAGTACGGCGAGGTCATAGGCAGGGCCAGCACGGATATCAAGCAGGGGTCGATGGTGCACGTCCACAACCTCGAGGGCACTCGCGGCCGCGGCGATCTGGCTCCCAAGGGAGCCTGAGCATGAGCTTCCTGGGTTATCCGAGGCCCGACGGCTCCGCCGGCATCCGCAACGAGGTGCTGGTGCTGCCGCCCGGCCTCGTCGCCAGCGAGATATGCCACTTCGTGCCGGGCACGCGCACCCTGGAGAGCGCCGACAGCGGGTCGGGCCGGACCGCCAACGACCGCGAGACCATCGCCCGCGTGCTCATCGGGCTGGGGCGCAACCCCAACACCGCAGCCTGCATCGTGCACAACGGCAGCCCCGGCGCCGACTACCCGGAACTGAAGGCGGAGGTCCTTGTCCAGGAGATCGCCAGGTCGGGCAAGCCGGTGGAACTGCTCGACATCGCGAAGGAAGGCGGCACGCTCGACGCCCTGAAGATGGGGATCAAGATCGCCCGGGCGATGGTCGTCGGCGCATCCAGGCAGCGACGCGTCCCGTGCGACGACGGGCTGCTGGCCCTCGGCGTAAAGTGCGGTATCTCCGATCCCACCTCCGGCATCGCCGGCAACCCGGTGGTCGGCTACGTCTACGACAAGCTGGTAGCGGCGGGCGGCACAGCTATGTTCGGCGAGACCACCGAAATCATTGGCGCCGAGCACATCATCTCGAAGCGCGCCGTAAGCCCCGAGGTGGCCGCGCAGATGCTGGACTGCGTGGCGAAGATCGAGGAGTTGGCCAAAGCCTCCGGCCAGGACATCCGCACGGTGAACCCGGTACCGTCCAACATCGCCGGCGGCATCTCCAGCCTGGAGGAAAAGTCGCTCGGTGCCATCCACAAGGCCGGGTCGGCGCCCATCCAGGGCGTGCTCCAGTACGGGGAACGGCCAAAGGGGAAGGGCCTCTACTTCGTGGATAACTGGATGACGATGACCTCAATTTTCCTCGGGTACGCCGCATCGGGGGCCCAGCTCGTGATGTTCCAGCTCGGCGGGGGCGGCCTGCCCAATTGGACGCTCCTGGAGGGCGTGCCCACGGGGGTCGTGCCGCTTCTGTGGGTCACAGCCAATCCTGTGACCTACGCCCGCTCCGAGGACAGCATCGACTTCTTCTCCGGCACGGTCATCGCCGGTGAGGAGACCATCGAGCAGGCAGGGGAGCGCCTGTACCGCCACATCCTCGATATTGCCTCCGGCACCAGGACCAGGCCGGAGACGGTACGGTTCACATCGCCGGCCCAGATGTACCTGCGAGAGCCGGTATTCTAGCTGCCGAAAGACTTCGTAACGGTGGGCCAGGGCCGCGTTGGGATGGCCCTGGCTCGCAACACGGATGGATTGGTCACGATGGGGCTGGAGTTCGGTCGGGCGATGGCGCGGGCGGCTGCCCGCATTGGAGGCAGCGCGACCAGACGGGAAATAATGGTGCTGGCGGCCCTGCTACTCTTAGGGGCTGGCCTGCGTCTCTGGCAGATCGATCATATCCCCCCCGGCCTGTGGTACGACGAGGCGGCCAACGGCATCGACGCTCAGTACGTGCTGGCCGGCGAGCATCTCATTTTCTTCACGGGCAACAACGGCCGCGAGCCGATGTTCATCTACCTCACGGCCCTAGCCTTCGGCATCTTCGGTCCCTCGGCCACGGCCTTGCGCGTGATCGGCGCCCTAGCCGGGCTGGCGATGCTCCCTCTGGCGTATCTCCTGGCGCGGCGGATGTTCGACTGGCGGGTAGCGACTGTCGGTACTTTCTTGCTGGCGACATCCTACTGGCATATCAGCTTGAGCCGGCTGGGCCTGCGGGCGGGCCTCCTGCCGCTGGTGGAAGTTGGGGCGACCTACTGCCTCTGGCGCGGGCTGCAGGAGCGCTCGCTGCGGTGGCTCGCGTCGGCTGGAGGCCTGGTGGGACTTGTCGGCTACACCTATCTAGCGGGCCGGTTCGTGCCAATCTGGCTGGGGCTGTTTCTCCTGCTCGCGGTGTTCTACCGAGGGTGGCGACAGGGCATGCCGGCGCGGAGCTACGCCTTCGGCCTGGCCGCGTTGCTGGCCGGCGCCCTGATCGTCTACGCCCCCCTCGGATGGCACTATCTGCACAACCCTGAAGACTTCTTCTCCCGCACCGGCGAAGTGGTCGTGAGCACTTCGCCGGTGCAATCTGGCTCAAATAGCGTGCTGGATACGCTGGGCATGTTCACCTTCGCCGGAGACGCCAACGGCCGGCATAACCTGCCGGGCCGGCCCGTGTTCGACTGGACCGTTGGCGCAGCATTCTACGGCGGCATCCTGCTGGCCCTTCACCCAAAGGGTGAAGGGCTGGCCCTGCGCCGATTTCGCCAGCCCGCCGGCATCGTATGCGTCCTCTGGACGGCGGTGATGCTTCTGCCGGGCGCCCTCAGCACCGAGGCGCCGCATTTCCTGCGCACGGCCGGCATTCTCCCGGCCCCGATGTACCTCGCGGCTAGCGCCATCATCACAGGGGTCGACGGCCTGGGAGCGTGGGCACGCCGCTATCATCATCTGCCGGCATACGCGCTCGGCGTCCTTGCCGTCGGCCTGGCGCTCACCTGGGGAGCTTCGAGCGCCACCTATGATTACTTCGTGCGCTGGGCGCCCAGCCCTATCGCCGCAGAAGCGTTCCAGGCCGATGCCCTGCAGGCAGGCCTGATAGCAGACCGGCTCTCCGCGGACAACCAGGTCGCACTGTCCGCTCCAGGGTTCTACCGGGGCCTGCCGGTGCCGCTGGGCATGCTGAGGTTTCCCCCGCGGGCCAGCCTTGCTCCCCAGTCCGGCTCCTGCCTGATTATGCGGGCCGACCGTCAGCAGCCGATGTACTACGTGCTGACCACCGACGCCCCGTTCATCAAGAAGGATAATGGAGAGGACCTGTTGCAGGGGCTGAAGCTGGAGCGGGCCGTGCCCGCTGGCGCCGGAGGGGGAGAGGTGATGGTCTATGACGCCGGCTCCGGCTCCCCCGCCCTCGCGCCGCCGGGCCACCGCACGAAAATCCGGCTGGGCGATGCCATCGAGATCACCGGCTACGATTTCCCGTCGCGCGCCCCTCGCGGCGAGGAAGCCCGTCTGCTCGTCTACTGGCGCTTGCTGCGGCCTGGCACGGAAGCGGGGGAATGGCAGTTCTTTTCCCACATCGTAGACCGGAACGACGCGGTGAGGGCGAGCGATTACCAGGAGGGCTGCCCTCCGGACAAGCTGAGGGCCGGGGACGAGGTCGTCTCCGCGTTTCCTTTGTCGCTTGCACCGGAGATGGCGGAAGGGACGTACCGGCTTGTGTTCGGGCGTTTCGAGCGGCATACCGGCCAGCGGCTCGCCGTCTACGACGGGGCCGGACGCGACATTGGAAAGTCGCTGGTGCTGGCCCGGCTGCGGGTCACCGGTGGAACGGCGCGGGCATACTCGCCGCAGCACCCGGTGGCGGCACGTCTCGGGCAGCCCATCGAGCTGGTGGGCTACGATCTGTCCGGCGACACGGTCTCACCCGATCGGCCGCTCGACGTCACGCTGTACTGGCGGGCCGGGCAGGAGGTGCAGGAGGACTACACGGTGTTCGTCCAGTTGCTGGATGAAACGGGGCAGCTGGTGTCCCAGCACGACGGTGAGCCCCAGAACGGGGCATATCCCACCTCCCTCTGGGGCGACGGCGAGACGATTCCCGACCAGCACCAGCTCGTGTTGCCGGCGAATTTGCCGGCGCAGAAGCTGCAGCTCATCGTCGGGATGTATGATCTGGCCACCGGCCGGCGGCTGCCCCTGAGCGCAGGCGACGGCCAGGCGAGCGGGGACCACCTCGCTCTGGCGACCGTCTCCGGCCGATGATGCGCACGGTGGCAGCTACAAAGCAAAGGGGTCGGGGCGTCAATACGCGGGCGCTCGCCGCGGTCGAGCTGGTCGCCGTCTGCTCCATCATCTTTGTCGGATACATCCTTCGTGTCTGGGGCCTGGCCGACCTCTCGTTCGGCCTGCTCTACGACGAGGGCTACAACACCCTGGATATCGCGGACATCTTCAATGGCAAGGTGACCCCCTTCTTCTCGGGCAACTTCGGCCGGCAGGCGCTGTGGCCCTCTTCGGGCCCACCACTCTTGCCTTGCGCTGGGTATCGGCAGCCATCGGCACGGCGACGCTGGCCACCACTTACGTTCTGGTGCGGCGGATGTTCAACCGGCGCGTGGCCCTGCTGGCGACGGGCTGGCTGATGTTTTCACTGTGGCACGTGATCTTCAGCCGGACCGGGCTGCGGGCCGTGTCGCTCCCCCTGTTCGAGGCTGCGGCGCTGTACTGTATGTGGCGGGGGCTGGAACTCTCAGGAACCTGTGTATCGAGCTCGAGGCAAGTACGGCGCTGGCGCCTGGTCTGGTGCGCCCTGGCCGGATTGCTCTTCGGCCTCGCGATGTATACCTATACGGCGGCCAGGTTTCTCGTGCTGGTCCCGGTGCTCTTTGCTGCGTCACAGATGCTTGTGAGCGGGCAAGGCAGGCGCTCGACGTCGGTCGGCGCACTCGTGTTGATCTCGGCGCTGGCCCTCGCGTCGCTGCCGCTGGTCGCTTACTTCGTTCAGTACCCCCACGATTTCTTCGAGCGGCCCAGTCAGGTCTCCGTGCTCTCAGAGCGTGCGAGCTTCTCTGGGCCGGTGGATGCTTTGCTGTATAGCGCGCAGAAGACGGCCGGTCTTTTCGGTTGGGAGGGTGATCGCAACTGGGACCGCAATATCGCTGGGCGGCCTGCCCTGGACCCTGTATCCTTCGTCCTTTTCGTGGCCGGACTTGCCATCGCTGTGGCCGGCTGGCGGCGGCCTGGACCCCGGCTGGCATTGCTGGTGCTATTGGTGATGCTGCTGCCCCACGTCTTGACCGTCGCCAACATACCCAACTATCTGCGCGCGATTGGGACCCTCCCGGCCTTGTTCGTGTTCCCGGCGGTGGCCCTCGATCGCGGCATCAGGTGGGGGTCAGGTCGATTGGCGGTCACCAACACGCGAGTCCTGAAGGCGCTGGTCCTACTGGGGCTGGTCGCTGGTGCCGCTCGCACGGGATACGATTACTTCGTCGATTGGAGTCGGCATCCATTGGTGCTCAGCGAGTTCGACGGGCAGCGTGTCGCCGGCGTCCGCTACGCCCTCGAGCAAGAGACAGACTGTGCGACACCAGTCTATGTCATGCTGCCTAACGGCGATCTGTTAGGGAGTATGACGCAGAGTACGTTGTACAGCGTGCCCCAACGCCTGCATCGCTGCCACCGCTTGTTTGGGTTCTATGGACGGGAAGGGTTAGTACTGCCGCCGGACGGTGAGCCAGCGGCGCTCTACGTTCTGCCGGGCGATGCTTCGCTGCCCGTGGACCAGAAGCAGAGCTTTCTCAAAGATGCGCAGGTCCTTGGATCTAACGAAGACTTCTCGGTGCTGAAGCTGAGCGGCCAGCCGTCGATCCATCCAGAACACGCAGCCAGCTTCAGCTTCGGCAGCGTATTGACGCTGACCGGCTTCGACCTTCCCCGGCAGGCGAAGGCAGGAGATATCCTAGCCCCGCGCTTGTACTGGAAGGTCGACCAGGCGGTGAACACGGAGCTAAAGCTCGGGGTGCACCTGGTAGATGGCAATCAGCAGGCCGTCGCCAAGAGTGATTCGGCTGGACTTGATATCTCATCGCGGTGTCACGGAGAAAGCATCGCGACCTGGCTAGGCCCGCAGGCCCCGGAAACGCTGCCGAGCGGGGGCTATAGCCTGCTGATCAGCCTCTACGAGGTGCCGAATATGGAGCGCCTGCCGATAACCGACGCGGCCAGCCGGCCTGTCGGCGGATCTCTCCTATTGGGCCCGTTCAAGGTGCGCGGGACTTCCCAGGCGCAGGAGCCGGCATACCCAAGCGGCGCCAGCTTCGGAGATTTCGCCCGTCTCGTCGGGTACGACCTGGATTGGGGGGCATCCGGTGGAAGGTGGACCGGTTCGGGTGACGCTGCACTGGCAGGCGAGGGCGCGGCCGGAGAGCGATTACACGGTGTTCGTGCATCTGCTGGATGCCGATGGACGCATGATCGCCCAGCATGACGGCCCCCCCAAAAGGGGGCAATTCCATACTTCGCTCTGGGAAGAAGGTGACAGCATCGTCGACGAGCACGACATCCCGGTGAAGGCCGATGCGACGAAGGGACCGTGGCGGCTCGCCGTCGGACTGTACGACCCGAAGACAGGCGAGCGGCTCCCTGTGGCCGACAGCGAGGGCCGGCCTCAGCCTGACAGGATGCTGATATTGGACAAGCTGCCGGCGCGATAGTCTTGGCGACGGAAGCGGTCCAGGTATCCGCTTGAGTCGTGCACGTCTCACACGGGCCGCACCTGTTTACTGCACGTCTTGCCTTGCATTTCCCGTTAGAGTACACTCCCCTTTGTCAAAGCTGTGATCCCTAGAATGAACAATCGAAGGAGAATGCCCGTGAAGATCACTAAAGTCGAGTCAATCTTCATCGACCGTTACCTGTTCTGCAAGGTGCACACCGATGCCGGGATCACCGGCCTGGGCGAGTCCGGCGCCTGGGGCTACTTGGAGGCCTCCGCGCAGGTCATCGATAAGTATGGCCGCTATCTGATGGGGAAGGACCCGCTCACCATCGAGCACCACTGGCAGTATATGTATCGCTCCAGCCACTTCCGGGGCGCCGCCATCATGGGAGCCCTCAGCGCCATCGACATCGCCCTGTGGGACATCGCCGGGAAGCACTTCGGCGTGCCGGTCTACCAGTTGCTGGGCGGCCCCACCCGAAACAAGGCGCGTGTCTATTATCACGTCTTCGGCAAGACGCGGAAAGAGCTGGTCGACGGAATCGTGGCCGCCAAAGGTCGGGGCTTCACCGCCGTCGGCCACCTGACCCCATTCGTGGACGTGCCGAAGAGCGAGCCCTACTTCATGACCCATTCCGACAAGATGCGTGACGCCGTCGACGCGGTCCGTCAGTATCGTGAGGCGGTGGGTGACGAGGTGGACCTGTGCATCGAGATCCACCGGCGACTGACCCCGGCCGAGGCCATCGTTCTGGCGCGGGGCATCGAGCAGTACCGTCCCTACTTTTACGAAGACCCCATCTTGCCCGACAACTTCGACATGATGGGCCTGGTGGCAGAGCACATCAATATCCCGATCGCCACCGGCGAGCGAATCCACACCATCTTCGAGTTCGAGATGCTGCTGGCCCGCAATGCCGTACAGTATGTCCGGCCGGATGTCTGCATGTGCGGTGGCATAAGTGGGGCCAAGAAGGTCGCTGCCCTGGCCGAGGCGCGCCACGTGGGCGTGGTGCCTCACAATCCGCTGAGCCCGGTGAGCACAGCCGCCTGTCTGCAGATCGCGGCCTGCATCCCCAACTTCGCCCTGCAGGAGTTCCCGCTGGGCGACGGCCAGCCACCCAAGACCGAGATCGTGAACGCTGCCTACAGGCTGGACAACGGCTTCGTCACCATTCCGAACGTGCCCGGTATCGGCGCCGAGCTGATCGAGGGCGCGGAGCAGAAGCATCCGTACTACGAGAGAAAAGTGGAGACCCGCCTGAATATCGATGGCTCGGTGATGGACCAGTAGCAAGAGAAGCAAAACAATAACGGCCCCGTATGGTGGCTAGACCAGCGGGGCCGTAGCACCAGGTGCGCGACACACCCATGCTGCTGCATCATAGCACAAGAGCCTGGCTCGGCGCAACTGGCCGGGCTTTTTTGCTGCTCTGGATGCTGGACCCGACCAAGAACCAGGCGCAATTGTGGTGGGGCTGCTTCCAGTATGAGGTGCACCAGCCGGCTGGCGACTATCGCGTGTCTGAGTGGGCCATCGACCGGGACAGTGCCCCCAGCGTCCCGGTCGTCACCCCCCGGTGACTGCCGGCCCACTCCCGCCGCCGTGCATCACAAAGGCGAGACAATGTCTGAATACCCAACACCGCGGACAGCCAGAAGGAGGTGAAGGGATTGTTACCACCTCCTGGATTGGTGGGGTCCCTATGGTAAGACTTTGGTTAAATCCAGGTGTGAAGGCTTATATGCCTTGACAGTACTGAACACTTGAGCTAACATTTTTAGTAGCGAGGTAGCAATCTGGCAACGGTGACGGCGCACGACTTCGGCTCTCTTAGTTAACCCCTATTGGAGAACATTACTCCTGGATTTGCGCGGGCAAAATCACGCCCCGCGTGATCGCCTCGGATGCGGATGAAGGGTCGGCGCGAGCCGGGCAGCCTGCGCTTGCCGCCCTGAGGGGGCAAAGCAAGGCTGACGGAGCGCCGGGTCGATGGATGCCGTTGCGAAGGGTGGAGGATGACACAATGATGCCAGCCTGATTTCGGTTGTGAAGGCCAATCTGGCTGGCATTTGTGTTTTGCTCGGGGAAGAAGCGCCCGAGCAAAGATACGGCAAAGGGCCAAAACAATAGTGGCCCCGTATGGTGGGCAGACCAGCGGGGCCGTAGCACCAGGTGCGCGACACACCTATGCTCTTGCATCATAGCACAAGAGCCTGGCTCAGCGCAACTGGCCGGGCTTTTTTGCTGCTCTGCCCCTGGCGCTACTGAAGGGAGGTGGTGTGGACCGCAGGGCAGGACGGTAGTTCCGGGTCGCATCTGCAGGGGTCTGCAGCCAGATGGCGTAGGAATTGACGTTCGGCTGCTTGGTGAGGCATAGCGCTGCCTGACCGGCAGCGGGTCCAGCAATCGTTGTAGAACTAAACACAAGAAAGGGAGATTGTGAAGTGAAGCGGTTACTACTCATACCGGTGACTCTTTTGATCGTACTGACGATGCTGATGTCGGTATTGCCCGCAGCCGCTGATGGTGACCCCACGGTACCGACGAAGGCTGTGGTGGGCCAGGGTAACACACCGCCCAAGATCGAAGCAAAGTGGGAGCTGGCCGGCCAGAACACTACCTGGCTAGGTGTGGACAACGGAAAGCAGGTATTCCTGCCGAGCCCTGCGCCTGCGCTCTCGACCATCTGCGTCTACGCAGTAGTGAGCGATCCAGCCGGTGTAGGGGACATCACGGCTGCCTATGCCGACGTCTACCATCCCAACAATGGCTCGCTCAAAGTGCAGATCCATCAGGTGCTGCTGAGCGATTTCGCCCAGGTAACCAACCTCGTGAACCGGGCAGTAGCCACGGAGCAGATCAGCTCGACGCTGGCCTCGCAACTACTCTGGATGCTGGACCCGACCAAGAACCAGGCGCAATTGTGGTGGGGCTGCTTCCAGTATGAGGTGCACCAGCCGGCTGGCGACTATCGCGTGTCTGAGTGGGCCATCGACCGCGGCAGCGCCCGTAGCATTCCGCTGGACAACTTCTTCGAGATCGTGCCCTTCAGCACCCTGGCGATCGACTTCAGCGCGGTCGACTTCGGGACCATCGTCGCCGGCCAGAAGAAGGTCGTCGCCGGCGATGATGTTTTCCTGCAGGACGATGGCAAGCCCACGGTGTGGAACAAGGGCAATGCTGGAGCTGGAATGACTGTCGTCAACACGCCGATGACGGGCACTCAGTTCGGCAAGGTGATCACCAACTTCGACGTGCAACTGTTCGACCAGTATGTCGAGTATACCGCTAGGCAAGTGGTGACCCTAGTTGGGCCGCTGATGCCCTGCACCCCGGTGCAGATCGAGTTCTCGGTCCTGCCGCCCATCGATCTGGCTCCCGACACCTATCTTGGCCAGATCAAACTGACGATCCTGTCGCCAGCGCCATAACCGCAAGGCGACCCGGGGTAGGAGTAGGATCAGAGAACCACGGAAATGCGTGTGAAGGAACCCTACAGTAGGTAGGAAGGCAGTGCGCACCCCTGCCAGGGTGTGCGCACTGCCCTGCAACATATTATTCAATATGGAGGGTGTCACCGCATGTTTGCAGGGAAGGTAGTACCAGCAATCGGGATCATCGCACTGTTCATAGTCTTAGCTTGCTTGATTCCAGCCGCTCCGGCATCGGCCGGCGGCATCGGTGTAGCCCCCAGCAGGCTCGAGCTTTCGCAAGCCCTGAGAGGCGGGGAGTACGACAGGTCTATCTGGATATTCAATCCAGGCGACGATCCGGCCGGGTATGCGTTGAGGGCCTCCGGCGATGAGGGCGCCTGGGTCCGTTTCTACGAGGGACCGCAGTCCGACAAGCCGATAGATCGAGTGACTGTTCCTGCCAACGACAAGACAGAAGTGCTGGTACGGTTTACCATTCCTGAGCAAGCGGCAAATGGCACTTATCAGGTCACCATTGTCGTTTCGACCGCCCCGCCGGAGCTTAATGCCGGGGGCGCTTCGATCAAGGCGGGACAGGGCGTTTCCATCGAGGCCGAGTCGGCGGTGACGATCAAGGTAACGGGCCAGCAGATGCTGAGCGCCGTGGTAGATGAGTTCGTGGCAACCGATACAGAGGTGAACTATCCCGTCCGGATAAACGTCCACGTTCGCAACACGGGCAATGTGGCGGCGAGGCCCAACATCACTGCCACCATTTACCAGGGTCCCACGCTCATTGCATCTGAGACGGTCAGCAACAAGGCGGTGAAGCCAGAAGGCAAGGAGCCTATCCCAGTGGAATTGGCTACCAAAGGGTGGCGAGAGGGCGACTATGTGGCGAGAATGACGGTGTCGCTCGGTGATTCCTCGACGCGGACCGGCCAGGTCATCGCCGATCAGGACGTGCCGTTCAAAGTCTTGCCCATAGGGACCCTGACCAGGTCGGGCGAGCTCGTGCAGCTCATCCGCGAAGGCGAAGCAGTGGAGGGTTGGACGATCAGAATCCACGCCACTTTCGCTAACATCGGCCAGATCGAGACGCCGGCGGTACTGGCTGGCGAAGCGTATCGGGATGGCGTGCTGGTCAGCAATATCGACAGTCGAGAGGTGCTCGTTCTGCCCAGGCAGCAGGCCGAGCTGCTGTCGTATCTCAACCTGGAACAGCCGGGCAATTACACAATCAAGGGACGGGTTAACTTCGGAGGAAAGCTGAGCAACGAAAAGGACCTTGCGTTCACCGTCCTTCCGTCGCAGGAGAACGCGGCGGCAGCGCCTAAGGAAAGCAAGCCGGGCAGCAATATGTGGATACTGCTGGCCGTGGGAGATGCTGTCGTAGTGCTGGTGATCATCATTGGCGTCCTGGTCGTCGCGCAGCGAAGAAAGCGCAGGCAGGCCGCCTAGCATAGGCGCGGCATATTAGACCTTCGCCAAATCGGTGCCGTATGAAGCCGGTGTCCAAGCCAGGGCAGTGCGTTGACGGTTGGGTGGAGAGATGAAGAGCATTAATCGGCTTTGCAGCTTGGCGATCACGGTGGTGCTCACTGCGGCGGTGGTGCTGCCTTTGCTGGCCGTGGACACCGGCTTTCAGGCTTTTGCGGCTACGGATACAGCGGCCAAGGTCCCGACCCCGGCATCGAAGCTGCCATCAGCGACCAGCATAGCTGTACCTAGCCCGACCCGCGCGCCGGCGACGCCGAAGACAGGTGCAGCCACGCCCACAGCAGCGTCCAAGCCCAGTCCCACGAGCGGACCGGGACAAAGCGGTACGCCGGTGGCCACGCCCACCCCGACGGGCGTGCTCAAGACCGACCTGATACCGACGTCGACACGCACCATTGTGCCTACGGCCACCCCGACGCCCTGCTTCACGGGCACGCCTGCGCCGACCGCGACGCCGGCGAACAGGAAGCCGACGGCCACGCCCACGCCGTGTGCCACCGGGACACCCACCGCGCTGGCGGCCACGAAGACCCCGACGCCGAGCCGGACTCCCGATGCCAGCGCCACCCAGACTCCAACGCTTGATCCAGGCTATACCGGCACACCCGAGCCAAGCCCAGAGAGCACGGGCACCGTCGTTGTGGGGGCGACCCCGACTGTTACGCCTCCTCCATCTACCAGCACGGCCACGGGGACCCCTGTATCTCGGTTCGCCGGCTCGCCGACGGCGCAGGCGT
>JAMCWG010000134.1:1769-17950 GCA_023475235.1 Chloroflexota bacterium | reverse complement strand
GGCGAAGATTGCCAGTGACTGGAGGCTGGCTGCCACAACCGAGAAATCGTACAACCGGTTACGAAACAAGCCCAGGTCCAACGCTGGGGACTCACTCCTCCGCTCCCAGAACAAGAAAAAGGCCATAGAGACGACGAAGAGACCGAACAGCGCCAGGATGATCGGCGCTTCGAATCCTAGCTCGATGCCCTGGGTGAATGCCAGCAGCAGGCAGAGGAGGCCGAAGCTGAAGGTGGCCGTGCCCACGACGTCCAGCGTCTCGCGCCCGTGCCGGACCGACAGCTCACGCAGATACCGGTAGGACAGCGTGGTGCCGATGATGCCGATGGGGATGTTGATGAGGAAGATCCAGCGCCAGGTAGTGATGGCGAGGATCAACCCTCCTACCACGGGGCCGATCACTCCGCCGGCGCCGAAGACGAGGGAGTTGATTCCCATCGCCGTTCCCCTCTGGCGGGGCGGGAACACTTCCGTAATGATGGCGAGGCTGTTCACGAGGAGCATAGCGCCCCCGATCCCCTGAACGATACGGGCGGCTACAAGTTGAAGGTCGGTTTGCACGAGGCCACAGAACGCTGAGCCAAGGGTAAAGACAACAAAGCCCAGGTTGTACAGCCGCACCCGGCCGTAGATATCGGCAACCCGGCCCAGAGCCAGGAGCAAGACCGTGCTCATAAAAATGTAGGCCATGATCACCCATACCATAATGATGAGGTTGGAATGTAGCTCAGCCATGATGGCAGGGACGGCGAGGACGACTACCGTTGCGTCGATGGCGAACATCAGGGCACCGAGGGTGGTTATTCCCAGGGCTATCCACTTGTAGTTTGAGGGAACTTTGACTTGCTCCATAAGGGTCTCCTCTGCCGGGGGGCCTCGGCGGGTCACCGGCAATAGCGGACTCGTCCCGAATGTCTGCCGGCAAGCTGTGCCAGGCCTTCGCCACTGGGGCGGCCAAGAAAAGGGGTAAGGCCCTACCGCCTGGCAATAGTGGAAAGTATTCGCATTCTCTATATTCAGCATGCAGCCGGATGGTTACCGTGTCAAGTTCCTGGGGCAGGGTCGCTAACACAACAAGGACCGGGCGTGACCGGAGCACAGAGCGCCAGTTGCCTGAAACGCGTGACCCATTTACTTGACGCCACCGTTACGACATGGTATAAGCCTGCAGTGGGCTGAGTGGCCGCAGCCTCACTTGAAGTTTACCTTTTTGAGGAGGTACCGTGGACAAGCCGTATACTAAGATTCTGCTGCCCGAGAGTGAGCTGCCTACCACCTGGTACAACCTGGTTGCCGATCTGAAAGAGCCCTTGCCGCCGGTCTTGCATCCCGCTACCCTTCAGCCGGTCACCCCCGCTGACCTTAACGTCATCTTCCCGATGAGCTTGATTATGCAGGAGGTCAGCGCCGAGCGGAACATCCCCATCCCGGACGAAGTGCGGGAGATCTACAAACTCTGGCGGCCCACGCCCCTCTACCGGGCACTGCGTCTCGAGAAGGCCCTCCAGACGCCGGCGAAGATCTACTACAAGTATGAAGGCGTGAGCCCGGTGGGCAGCCACAAGCCCAACACCGCCGTGGCCCAGGCATACTACAACAAGCAGGAGGGGATCAAGCGGCTGGCCACTGAGACCGGCGCCGGCCAGTGGGGCAGCGCCCTCGCGATGGCGTGTCGCTTCCTCGGCATGGACTGCACCGTCTATATGGTAAAGGTATCCTACCATCAGAAGCCATATCGCCGGCTGTTGATGGAGACCTACGGTGGAAAAGTCTACGCCAGTCCCAGCCAGGAGACCAACGCCGGCCGCGGCATACTGGCCAAGGACCCCGACTCGCCGGGAAGCCTGGGCATCGCCATTAGCGAGGCGGTGGAGGACGCGGCCACGCACGCCGACACCAACTACAGCCTGGGCAGCGTGCTGAACCACGTCCTGCTGCACCAGACGGTGATCGGGCAGGAGGCCAAGAAGCAACTGGCGATGGTGGACGAGTACCCGGACGTGGTCATCGCCTGCGTCGGCGGAGGGAGCAATTTCGGCGGCATCGCCAATCCCTTCCTGGCTGACAAGCTCAACGGGAGCAAGCCGAACTTGCGGGCGGTGGCCGTCGAGCCAGAGGCGTGCCCGACCCTCACCAGAGGCGTGTACACCTTCGACTACGGCGATACGGCGAAGATGGCGCCGGTGGCCAAGATGTATACCCTTGGCCACGGGTTCATTCCGTCGGGCATCCACGCCGGCGGCCTGCGCTACCACGGCGACTCGCCGCTGGTGTCGGCGCTCTACAACCGGGGGATCATCGAGGCCGTGGCCTACTTCCAGGTCCCGGTCTTCGAGGCGGCGATGCTCTTCACCAGCACCGAGGGCATCATCCCGGCCCCCGAGTCCGCCCACGCCATCAAAGCAGCGGTGGACGAGGCCGTGAAGTGCCGGGAGGCCGGCCAGTCCAGGACCATTCTCTTCAACCTGAGCGGCCACGGCTACTTCGACCTGCAGGCATACGACGACTATCTGTCGGGCAAGCTGCAGGACTTTGCCCACCCGCAGGAAAAGATCGACGAAGCGCTGAAGGAGCTTCCGGCAGTGCCGGCCTAGCCGGTCCGCCGCTGCACTTAGAGCCTCTGGCAAGAGGGGTAGCGCGAGGGCTTGTCCTGGCGAGGATTGGGACTTGAAGGTCGTCAGGGCAAGCCCCCGCCCAGCTTCGGCCGGCTGCTCGCCACGGCCCGCCGGTTTCTTCCGCGCTGGCCTGCAGGGGGGAAAGCCCTTCGCTAACCCTCGCCGTTACCTTCGTCTCTGCCCTTGCCGGTCACGCGGCGGACGTGGAGTATGCGCTGCAGGGCCGTGACGTGGGTGAAGAAGGCCAGCACGATCAGCGCGTACAGGGTCAGGCCAGTGGCCAGGCCCAGGCCAAGGATCACGACGCGTTCCGGCCGCGCCAGCCAGCCCACTTCACAGTCCAGGCCGAGCCCCTCGGCCCTCGCCCGTGCGTAGCTCACCATCAGCGAACCCACCAGCGCCAAGTAGGCGATGATCACCAACGTCGTGTCGTCGTGGAAGCGGTAGATGATGCCGAGGAACAGCGCCGCCTCGGAGTAGCGGTCCATGGTAGAGTCGAGGAAGGCGCCGAAGGTGGTGGCGCGGCCGGTGGCGCGCGCCAGGGCGCCATCCAGCGAGTCGAGCGCTCCCACCACGAGCACCAGGAGGCCGCCGGCTGGCAGGCTTCCCCACGCGATGACGGCGGCGACGCCGAAGTTGAGGGCCAGGGTTATGAGCGTTACGGCGTTCGGGCTGACGCCGGTGCGGGCGAATACGCGGGCCACGGAAAGCATGCGGGCCCGGAACCACGCCTTGACGGCGGTCATAGCTCGACCGGGCCGCCGGCGGCCAGAGGACTGCCGAACGAGTCAGGGGGCTGGTTCCGGCGAAGGCCCGGGAAACCGGCGGCGCCGCTTTGTTCCCGCACCTTACCGTAATAGTCGAGGACCCGTCGCGCCACCTTGGGCCAGGCGTAGTCCTGCGCCTTGGCCACGCCGCGATCGCCCAGCGCCTTGCGCAGCGGCTCGTCCGATAGCAGGCGCCGCAGGGCCGTCGCCAGGGCCAGGTCGTCCTTGGGTGGGACGAGGATGCCTTCCTGGCCGAAGGTCACCAGCCCGCGATAGCCGTCGATATCCGAGGCGACGATCGGCTTGCCGGAGGCCATAGCCTCCAACAGGACGATGCCGAAGCTCTCGCCGCCCGTAGACGGGGCGCAGAAGATGTCGCACGAGGCGTAGCAGCGGGCGAGGTCCTCCAGGGACAGATGTCCCAGGAACAGGACGTCGCTGAGGCGGGCCTCGGCCGTCAGGTTCTGATACCGGCGCTTGGTCTTCTCGTCGTAGGCGCCAGCAACTATGAGCCGGATATTCGACATCTCCGCTTTGAGCCGGGCGAAGGCGCGCACCAGATACCGGAAGCCCTTGCGCTTCTCCAGGCGGCCGACGAACAGGATGTTCAGCTTGTCGTCTCGCAGGCCTTCCAGTGGAGGCAGCGCGCCGCTGAAGGCTTGCAGGTTGATGCCGTTTGGAATGATGACGTAGTTGCCGGGAAAGCGATTAGAGACGGTGCTCAATGCGGCAGCCGAGACGGCGATGCGGCCGTGGAGCCGGTTGGCGAAGCGCCGGAGGATCGGCTTGGCCGAGAAATAGGCGAGCCGGTAGCCGCTCCAGTAACTGTGGAATGTCCCGATGTTGATCGACTGCGAATGGCGCAGCACTGTGGCGGGGAGCCCGGGCAACAGCGGCTCGTGCAGGTGCACCACGTCGAACTTCTCGTGCTCGAGGATCTGCTTTATGCGACCGGACAATCGCAGCGAGAGTGTCACCCTGGCGACCGAGCCGTTGGCCGGGATGGGGAAGACGCTCCCGACCTTGATGATGCGCTCCTTGGCCAGCTCCTCTTTGTCCCCGGAGGAAGGGGCGATGATCTTCACCTCGTGTCCCAGACGCCGAAACTCCTCGTCCAGGTGGAGGATATGCTGGGTGACGCCCCCTGGGTAAGGATAATCGTACGGTGTGACAAGCGCGATCTTCATTTTGGATCGTCCGTTAGACCTACCTGGCGTATGATATCCCGCATCCGCCGGTGCCATTGCCGGGGGTAGCAGGTGAGGGTCTGCCACTGTTGGGTGGCCAGCCCGTTCAGGTGCATCTCAGCCGACCAGAACTCTCCCTCCGCCCGGGTATTCCTCTCCTCCAGGGCTTTGCGGAAATCCGCGGCTGTGTGTCCGGGGAAAAGGGTGAAGGCCGTGCCGATTTGGGCCAACTGGTGGCTGTCCGATCCCCCTACTTCCGGCAGATGCAGGACCGTTTCGTTGAACTCCAGCACAGAGACGTGCGCCACCCGGCCGGCCATCGTCGGGTTGAAGGCCTCCACCGCATCGAAGTATATGCCAGCCTGCCTGCTCCTGGTCACGCGCATTATCTTGCGCCTTCCCACGCTGAAGGCGAGGGGGCTCATCGGGTGCGGCACGATGCAGATGCCGCCCTGAGCGTGGATGGCCTCTATCGTCCTCTCCAGCGACATAAACCACGGCACTCGCTTCTCCATAAAGAGCCCGATCAAATGGCCGTCCAGCGTGCTCACTTCCGTGCCCACGATGACCTCGAACCGGTATCCCCGGCGGGCTGCCATCTCCCGTGCCTCACAGGCGCCGACGACCTCGTCGTGGTCGGTGATGGCGATGAGGGCCAGGTCGGTACAGTTCTGCACGTGCTCGACGATGGCTTCGACGGAGGCGGCGCCATCCCCGGCGGCGCTGTGGATGTGCAGGTCTGCCCTGCTGAAGGTCTGTCCATTTATCTCACGGCCGTCCGATTCGGGGCCGTCCGGCATCGACATTTCTGGTCCGTGTTCGCTCGGCTTTACCTGTTCCACACCATCCTTCAATTTCCCCGGTCTCGCCAGACCGGCTCAAAAACAACCCATTGGTCCGGGTGCTTGCGGATAATGTCCTCTATTCGTGCGGTCACGGCTTCGGTCAGGGCCTGTGCTCCCTGCCGAGCGTCGATAGCCGCTGGCGCGGGCAGGGGAGGCTGTAGCTCGACGTAATAGGAATTGTCCCCCCGCCGCAGGGTATAGCCCACCAGGATAGGCGCACCGGTACGAAGCGAGATGACGGCAGGCGCATCGGGGACGGTGGTTGGCTCGCCAAAGAAGCAGACCGGAGCCCCATTTCCCAAAACATCCCGGTCGGCGGCGATGACTACGATCTCATTGCGGCGCAGGGCTTGGTACATAGCTCGCAGCGCCCCGTTATCCGCCGGCACGACGTTCACCCCCTCCGTGGAACGTTGCTGCACCATAAGCTGAAAAAGCTTCTCTGGCTTGACGCGCTCGATGGGTATGGTTATTCGCACCGAGCGTTCCACGGCCAGGCGAGTCATCAACTCGAACGCTCCCATATGGGGGGCGGCGACGACGGCGCCGTGCCCTTCTGCCAACGCCTGCTCCAGGTTCTCCCATCCCACGACCTTCATCCGGACCTGCTGGCCGGGCTGTTTGATGCTGGGCAGGCGAAACAGGTCGTAGTAGTTGCGGGCGGCCGTACGAAATGCCCGCAGGGCCACCAGCCGGCGGCGCAGCGGCCTAGCCTCGGGCCCCAGCACACGGCGCAGATTGGCATCAGCCTGATGGCGAGCCCTGGCATTCAACAGAAAAATGGCCACGCCGGCGCCGTCGGTCAGGCGAAACCCCAGCCAGCGGGGCAATCTGGCTGCCAGAAAGGTGGCCGCCTTGAACAGGTAGTACACCCACATCAGCCTGCCCCCGACGCCGTAGCTGATTGTTCAGGCCACATTCGTCGGAACATATACCACTGGTCCGGGTACTGCCGGACCCATTCCTCTATACAGTCTACAATTCGCTGGGTGAGCTGTTGCACATCCCGCGCGAAGTCTCCGGTAGGCTCCGGCTCGACGGCGGGAGCGATGGTGCCCAGGATAGTGTTGTCGGGCTGGCGGACAATGGCACCGGTGACGATCTTGGCGCCCGTCCGCAGGGCGAGCTGCGCGGCACCGGCAGGAATGGCCGTCTGCTCGCCGCACAGGCGCACGGGGACGCCATCCCCGGGACTGGGCCGATCGATGAGTAGCGCCAGTATCTCGTTGCGCCGCAGGACGCGAATTATCTTAGCGGCAGAGTTCTCCAGCGGTATGATGCCAACGCCCTTGGTTGTACGGACGCTCTGGATCAGCTCGTTCAGCTTGGGGGGCTCGAAGCTGTCCACGACGACGTTGATGGGATAACCGCGCCCGGCCATTACGCCCGGCGCCATCTCCCAATTCCCAAGATGGAAGCCGACGAAGATTACGCCTTTGCCGGCCCGGAGGGCTTCGTCGAGGTTCTCCCAGCCGACGGACTGCACCGACTGGTCGAGCTGGTCGACGGGAACGCGGGGGAGGCGCAGCCAGTCCACCAGGAACTTGAAGTAATTGCGGTAGGCGCTCCGCACCGTGTGGCGCAGGGTCTCTTCGTCTACCTCCCGGCCGATCACCTGGCGGATGTTCTCCGTCCATACCTTGCGCATCGCTCCCCAGCTGTGGAAAACGAAGAAGCCGCAGACTTGTGCGACGCCATAGCTGATCTTGAGAGGCAGGACCCAGGCCAGCCAGCCGGTAAACCTGATCACCCAGTAGGAAATCAGGCCGCGATTGGCCAGCTCCAGGAAGACCTTCCACCATTCCTTGGGCGCAGGATCGCCGTTACCGCAGCCGTTCCTGTGATTACGCACCCTGTTGCGGAACCTGAGGCACCGGAGCGTCGGCAATGAAGGCCTCCAATAGATCACGCGCTTCATTATCAGTATACTGCTTGGGCGGTGATTTCATGAAGTAAGCGGCGGCGGCTTCTACTGTTCCACTCATACCACGGTCAAGGGCCAGCTTGCAGCAGCGCAGGGCATCGATGACCACGCCTGCCGAGTTGGGAGAGTCCCATACTTCCAGTTTGCACTCTAGGTTGAGTGGCACGTTGCCGAAGGTAGTGCCTTCCATACGAATATAGCACCATTTGCGGTCCTCCAGCCAGGGAACGTAGTCGCTGGGACCGACGTGTACATTCTTAGCACCCAGGTCGAACTCCAACTGCGATGTGACGGCGTTGGTCTTGGAGATCTTCTTCGACTCGAGCCGCGACCGCTCCAGCATGTTCATGAAATCGGTGTTGCCGCCGAAGTTGAGCTGGTAGGTGCGGTCCAGGCGCACGCCGCGGTCGCGAAAGAGGCGCGTCAGGACCCGGTGGACGATGGTGGCGCCGACCTGCGACTTGATATCGTCGCCGACGATCGGCAGACCGCGGTCCTTGAACCGCTTCTGCCAGTAGGCCTCGCGGGCGATGAACACGGGAATGCAGTTCACCATGCCGCAGCCGGCGTCCAGAATCTGCTCGACGTACCACTTGGTGGCTTCCTCGCTCCCCACCGGCAAGTAGCTCACCACCACATCGGTCTTCGTCTCTTTCAGTATGCTCACGATGTCCGAGGTGGCACCTGGCGCTTTCTTTACGATCTGGCCCACATAGTGGCCCAGGCCGTCGTGGGTCATCCCGCGGTTCACGGTGACCCCCTGGTGGGGCACGTCGGCGAACTTTATCGTGTTGTTTGGCGGTGTGAAGATGGCCTCGGACAGGTCCTTGCCCACCTTGTTGGCGTCGATATCGAAGGCCGCGCTGAATTCAATGTCGCTGACGTGGTACCCGCCCAGATTGACGTGCATCAGGCCGGGGACGAATTCGTCTGGCTTGGCGTTGTTGTAGAAATAGACCCCCTGGACTAGCGAAGAGGCGCAATTTCCCACACCGATGATGGCGACTCTGATCTTGCCCAAGTCTGCTGGACTCCTTCCTCCTCGGAGGTCCTTCCCTCGAGGAATTGCATCTATGCCGTAGTGATGAGTTATAGTAGCCAATGACTGAGCTTGCTGTCAAGCAAAACCGCGGGAGATAAAGGGATAACGACTTAAGCCGTTACTACCAATCGCTGTAACCAGGTGCGTCACGTAGTAACGACTTAAGTCGCCACTACTGGATTGTTCCGGCCGGCGCGTTGTCGCCTGCCTTTCGCGGGATGTATAATCATACTATGCAAGTAGGAAGGTTCGGCGAGTTTCGCCTCATAGACCAGTTAGCGCGCAGCCTTTCTCGCGCCGGGCAACCCAGGTCGGGTGCATCCTTAACCAGCCCCGCTCCCGGTGCGGAGAATGACCTTATCATCGGCATCGGCGACGATACCGCTGTCTGGCGGGGAAGCCCGCTCCTCACCATCGCTACGACCGATGCGATGGTGGAGAACGTGCACTATCGGCCCGAGACGGCCACCTGGTATGAGCTTGGCTGGAAGGCGATGGCCTCTAACCTCAGCGATGTGGCGTCGATGGGCGGCACGCCCCGCTACGCGCTGGTGGCGCTGGCCCTGCGCCCGGAGGTAGAGGTAGCACAGGTCACCGAGATGTACGCCGGGATGGAGGAAATCGCCGGTCGCTTCGGCACGCAGGTTGTGGGTGGGGATATAGTATCCTCACCTACCGCCTGTATGGTGAGTGTCACTGTGCTGGGACAGAGCGTGTCTTTCGATGACAGCATCCTCCTGCGGCGGAGCGGGGCGCGCGTCGGCGACCAGATTGCCGTTACTGGAACCCTCGGCGGGTCGGGCGCCGGGCTGGCGATGCTGCTGGAGGGGAAGCAGTTCGATGCGGCCACCACAGAGGCGCTGCGCCGGGCCCACGCCCAGCCGGTGCCGCGCGTGCCCGAGGGCCGGGCGCTCGTCGAGCGCGGCGTGCGGGCGGCGATGGACGTCAGCGACGGGCTGGTGGGCGACCTGGCGAAGGTGTGTGTGGCCAGTGGTGTCGGCGCCCGCCTGCACCTGGTCGCCGTGCCGGTCGACCCGATGGTGCGATCGGCCTTCCCCGATCGCTGGCTGGATATGGCCCTCTACGGGGGAGAGGACTACGAGCTGCTGTTCACGGCGCCGCCGGAGATCATGGGCCGCGCCCTACAAGCACTCGAGGTGGCCGGCCTCACGCCGGCCACCGTTATCGGAGAGATCGTGGAAGAGCCGGTGGGCAAAGTGCTGCTGGTGGATGAGCAGGGCCGGGCTGGAGTGGCAGAAAAGGGTGGATGGGACCACTTCGCCGGCTAGCGCGCCGTGCTCGCCGGCCGGCGAGGGCCGTGGCCCGGCGAAGTCGCAGCGGAGGCTGCTCAGCCACAGCCCGCGAGAGACCGCGTCGGTCGGGGCGGCACTGGGCCGCTGCCTGCAGCCGGGCGACATTCTCCTGCTGACCGGGCCGCTGGGGGCGGGGAAGACCTGCCTGACCCAGGGTATCGCCGCCGGCCTGGGCGTCGAGGACTATGTGAAAAGCCCCAGCTTCACGCTGATAAACGAGTACCACACCGCCGCCGGCTCCCCGCTCTATCACATCGACCTTTACCGCATCGGCTCCCCCAATGAAGTGCATTCTTTCGGGCTGGAGGAGTACCTGGCAGGCGACGGAGTGGTCGTCGTCGAGTGGCCGGAGCGGGCAATGCCGTCGCTTCCGGTTGAGCACCTGCTCATCGAGCTGGCCCTGGAGGGCGACGACTTCCGTATGCTCACCTTTTCCCCCCGCGGTGCACGCTATCGGGCGCTGGTGGAGGAATGCCTGTGCTCCTGGCCATAGACACCAGCACGGCCCTGAGCAGCATCGCCCTCTATGAGGAGCAGGTGTGGGCCGAGCGCACGTGGACGACCCGCCGCAACCACTCGGCCGAGCTGCTGCCCGAGGTGGAGGCGATGATGCAGCGGGCGGGTCTCTCGCCGCGGGACCTGACGGGCATCGCCGTGGCCACCGGACCGGGGAGCTTCAACGGCGTGCGCGTGGGGGTGACCACGGCCAAGACGCTGGCGATGGCCCTGAGCATCCCCATCGCCGGCATAAGCACGCTGAAGGTCGTGGCATATCCTCATTTTGACGGCGAACAGGCCATTCGCCCGCTGCTGGACGCGGGCCGCGGGCGCTTCTGCACAGCCGTCTACGAGAAGCGCGGGGATGATTGGATAGAGACCGAGGAGCCGAGGGTGGTGGCGCCGGCGGACTTGCAAGCAGCGGTAGAGCGTCCTACACTATTCTGTGGTGACATAAGTACGAAGCTCGCGGCGGAGATGAGGGCATACTGGGGCGTTATGGCAGGGGTGGCCAGCCCGGCCCGCGGCGCAAGGAGGGCCGGCTACCTGGCCGAGATGGGGTGGGCCCGGCTCCGCGAGAATCGCGGCGACGATCCGGCGGCGCTACAGGCGATCTACTTGCCCAGGCCGCCCCTGCCCAGGGTGCGGCAAGATTCAGAAGTCGTGTGGCCGTGCGCTTCCGAGGGGGTATAGGGGTGCGTTTTGCGGTAGAACCCATGCGGCTTGAGGATATCGACGAGGTGGTTGAGGTGGAAAAGGCCTGCTTCAGCCTGCCGTGGCCGCTTCACGCCTACCGGCGCGAGCTACAGGACAGCCATACCAGCCGCTACATCGTGGCGCGAATGTACCCTGAGCCCGCCGAGACTCCGCCGCCGCGGCTCAGCTCGCTGTCGGGCCAGCCGGGCTTTCGCCAGACCCTGAGCGCGCTCCTGCGCCCCATCCGGCGTGATGGACGTGACGTGCCCGCTGAGCCGGCCCCCCCGCCTCCGTCCCCGCCGGCCCAGATCGCAGGATACGGCGGGCTGTGGTTTATGCTGGACGAGGCCCACGTCACAACCATAGGCGTGCGGCCCGACCTTCGACAGCACGGGATCGGCGAGCTCCTGTTTGCCAGCCTCACCCATATGGCCCGCGATCTGGGGGCGGACCGGGTGACGCTGGAAGTCCGGCTGTCCAACCTCGTGGCCCAGAACCTGTACCGCAAGTACGGCTTCACCGAGGAGGGCATCCGGCGGCGCTACTACAGCGACAACAACGAGGACGCCCTCATCATGTGGAGCCCGCCCCTGAACACGCCGGAATACCAGCGGCTGATGGACGACTTCGAGGCGGCGCTGGCCAAGCGGTTGAACGGATCGATGCTGAAGAGCGCATGGGACCAGGGTGCCTGGGCGCTGAGAAGGTCCTGGTGAGGGACATGGCTGAGCTACTGGTCCTGGTGGATGGCAATGCGCTGCTGCACCGCGCCTTCCATGCCATCCCGCCGCTCACAACCAGCAAGGGCGAGCTGGTGAATGCGGTGTACGGCTTCGCTTCTACTCTCATCAAGGTCCTCAACGAGCAACAGCCGGCCTACGCCGCCGTAGCCTTCGACAAGGCTGCTCCCACCTTTCGACACCAGCAATTCGATAGGTATAAGGCCAATCGGGCCGAGGCGCCGGAAGGGCTCTACGACCAAATGGCCCGGGTACACCAGTTGCTGCAGGCTCTGCGCATCCCTATCTTCGAGCTCGAGGGCTTCGAGGCCGACGATCTGCTGGGCACGCTGGCCGGGCAGGCCACCGGTATGGGCGCCGATACCCTCATCGTCACCGGCGACAGCGATGCCCTCCAACTGGTGGGGCCGAGGGTGCGCGTGCTCACGCCCCGGCGCACCTTCGCCGATATCGCCGTCTTCGATGCGGAGGCGGTGCGCGAGCGGTACGGCCTCTCGCCGGAGCAGCTAATCGACCTCAAGGGACTCAAGGGCGATGTCTCGGACAACATCCCCGGCGTGCCGGGCGTCGGCGAGAAGACGGCGACCGATCTCCTCACGCGATTCGGCAGCCTGGACGGCGTGTATGCGCACCTGGACGAGCTGCGCCCGAAGCTGCGGGAACTGCTGGAGAAATACCGTGACCAAGCCTACCAGAGCCAGCATCTGGCCACCATCGTGCGGAATGTTCCGGTGCAGCTCGACCTCGAGGCCTGCCGGGTCGGCAACTACGATCGCTCGCAGGTGATCGACCTGCTGCGCGAGCTGGACTTCCGCAGCCTGGTGGGCCGCATCCCGGCCCCAAAGGCAGATATTCCCGCCGTGCGACCCGCCCCTTCGGCCGTCAATCCGGTGCAGGTGGAGATGTTCGGCCCGGCGGAGGTGCCTCTGGCCGCCAGCGGCCCGGCTCTGCGGGCCGTCCATCTCGGCGAGACCACCGACTACCGTCTGGTAGACAGCGAAGACCAACTGGAGGCCTTGATCACCCGCCTGGCGTCGGCACAGATCCTGGCGGTGGACACCGAGACCACCCACCAGGAGCCGATGCGGGCCGATCTGGTCGGCCTACCGCTGCGCCTGGAGCCCAGGGTGGCCTACTACCTGCCGCTGGGCCACCGGGGATCTGCCCATAATCTGCCGGTGCAGGCGGCCCTTGAGAGCATCCGGCCCTTCCTGGAGGACCCGAAGCTGCCGAAGTATGGCCACAACCTCAAGTACGACCACGTCGTGCTGGCCAACGCGGGCGTCGAGCTCCAGGGCATCGCGTTCGACACGATGCTCGCCTCTTACCTGCTGGAGCCGGCCACCCGCGCCCATAACCTGAAGGACGTGGCCTGGTCCCGGCTGGCCGTGGAGATGACCCCCATCAGCGACCTGATAGACAAGACCAGGTCGATGGCCGACGTGGCCCCGGAGGCGGCCTGCGCCTACTCCTGCGCCGACGCCGACATCTCGCTGCGCCTGGCCGGCGTCTTGCAGCCGGAGCTGGAGAAGATGGAGCTGATGGGGCTCTTCCGGGAGGTAGAGATGCCGTTGGTGCCGGTGCTGGCCCGGATGGAGCGGAACGGCATAATGATTGACGTGCCGTTCCTGCACCACCTTTCCGACGACCTCCACCATAAGATCGCCGAGCTGGAGGGCGAGATCTACCGCGTGGCGGGGCGCCCCTTCAACATCAACAGCACCAGGCAACTGGCGACCATCCTCTTCGAAGAATTGCGGCTGCCGGCGCTCCGGCGCACTAAGACCGGATACAGCACAGCCGCCTCCGTCCTGGACGACCTGCGGGGCGTCCATCCCCTGGTCGACCTGATCCTGGACTACCGGCAACTGGTGAAGCTGAAGTCGACCTACGTCGATGCCCTGCCCCTGCTGGTGAACCAGCGCACCGGGCGCGTGCATACCTCTTTCAACCAGGCGGTCACCGCCACCGGCCGGCTCAGCTCGAGCGACCCCAACCTTCAGAACATTCCGATTCGGACGGAGCTGGGGCGCCAGGTGCGGCGCGCCTTCATCGTCGACGGGCCGGAGAACGTGCTGCTGGCGGCCGATTACTCGCAGATCGAGATGCGCATCCTGGCTCACATCTGCAATGACCCGCGGCTGGTAGCTGCCTTCCTGGCCAACGAGGATATCCACGCTGCTACCGCCGCGGAGGTCTTCGGTGTGCCCCTCTCCCAGGTTAACGCCGACCAGCGGCGCAAGGCCAAGGAGGTCAACTTCGGCCTCATCTATGGAATGAGCGACTTCGGGCTCGCCAGCCGGGTCGGCGTGTCGCAGAGCGAGGCGGCCCACGGTACAGCAGCCGTTACTGCGCCCGCTATCACGGCGTAGAGGGCTACCGGACCGGCGTGCTGCGCTTCGCCCGAGACAAGGGCTACGTGTCCACCGTGCTCGGCCGGCGCCTGTACCTCCCGGAGATCGTCGCGAAGCACAGGGCGCTGCGGGCCGCGGCCGAGCGGGTCGCCGTGAACATGCCGATCCAGGGCACAGCCGCCGATATCATCAAGCTGGCGATGGCGAAAGTGGACCGAGCGCTGCGGGAGCGTGGCCTGCACAGCCGGATGGTCCTGCAGGTGCACGACGAGCTGGTGTTCGACGCCCGCCGCGATGAGCTGCCCACGCTGGTCCCGTTGGTGCGAGAGGCGATGGAAGGCGCGCTGGCGCTGAAGGTGCGCGTCGTGGCCGACCTGAAAGTGGGGCCGAACTGGGCCGATATGCAGCCGCTGGACACCAGCGCAATGATGGCCCGCTAGGGCGAACGCCGTCACCACCCCGCGGGGGAAAGAGGAGTGCCTCGGCAGCCCCTTTTCCCAGGAGACGCCTGTGCCTGAGTTACCCGAAGTTGAGACGATCGTCAACGACCTGGCTCCTTATGTCGTCGGCCGAAGCATTGTCAAAGTAACGGCATACGACACGCAGGTGCTGCCCCAGGGTCTGGCCGACTTCGAGCGTCGCTTGACCGGCCGGCGCATCGAGGGCCTGTGTCGCCGGGCGAAGTACACCGTGGCAGATCTGTCCGGCGGTGAACGGCTGGTGGTGCACCTGAGGATGACCGGCCGCCTGGTCCTGCGCTCCCCCGGCGCGCCGGAAGGCCGCTTCACCCGCCTGGCGTTGACGCTGGACGATGGGCAGGAGTTGCGCTACGCCGACCCGCGGCAGTTGGGACGCCTCTGGGTGATGAAGGCGGCCGAGTGGGCGGCGCGCGAATCCCGGCTGGGGCCTGAGCCGCTGTCGGAGGCCTTCACGCCGGACGTCCTGGCGGCAATGCTGGGCCATCGCAGAGGGGCCATCAAGCCGCTGCTTCTGGACCAGAGCTTCTTGGCGGGCATAGGGAACATCTACGCCGACGAGGTGCTGTTCGAGGCCCGGCTGCATCCGCTGCGCGCCGCGGACAGCCTGTCCCCCGCGGAGGTAGTCCGACTCCATGCCGCCATCCGGCTGGTGCTTCAGCGGGCCATCGCGAACCGCGGCACCACGTTCTCCGACTACCGGGACGGGCTCGGCCGGCCGGGGCGCAACCAGTTGGCCCTGGCCGTGTACCAGCGGCAGGGCAAGCCCTGTCCTGGGTGCGATGGCGTGGTGAAGCGGGTGCGCATCGGCGGCCGGGGCACCTACTTCTGCCCCACCTGCCAGGTGTAGACCGGCGTGCTATACTGTGGCTGTACTGCCGTACTCGAGCAGGACAAGCACCCAACCGCTCCGGCGTGGCAGCCGCATACCGGCATCCTCGCGGCAGGGCATGGCCCCAGGGACAAAAGCCTGCGCCGATTGCCACATTGAAGGGCGAGAATTCTCGGTGAGGATAGCGTACCCCCGGCCTCTGACGCACGCTGCGACGACGATGAGTGCTGCCCTTCCTCCAGCGCCGTGCCCCTTGCGCCTGCGGTCAATCGGCCTATATAATGTGGCGCAGCCGTTCAGCGACCATTTTAGCTATGCCTGGCCGCGAACCGATGATGCTTGAAGAGGATTATGGTGGGACAAATGGAAGCAGGTAAGGCCGGCGTCGCGCAGGCCAATGAAGGCGAGGTCGAGCTCCGGCGCGATGTGACCATCTGGGGCTCGTATATGTGGGGCTACGCCGACGTCGGTGCGGATATCTACGCGGCCTTGGGGCTGGTGATGGCGGCCGCCCAGGGCGCGACGAACCTGGCCTTCGCTCTGGCCGGCCTGGTGTACATAATGATCGGCCTGGCTTACACCGAGCTGGCGGCGGCCTATCCCGTGGCCGGCGGCGGGCAGTACTTCACCTTGCGGGGCCTCGGCGATTTCTGGGGCGCGATGGCAGGGTCGGCCCTGCTGCTGGACTACACCATCGACATCGCCCTGTTCTCGGTGGCTTCGACCGGCTACCTGAACGCGCTCGTCCAGTTCATCACCGGCACCGACATGACCGGCGTTTCCGTCGCCGTCGGACCACTGAACTTGAAAGTCATCTGGCTGTTCGAGTCGCTGTTCCTGATCGCCGCCCTCATCTGGCTCAACATACGGGGCAGAAGTAGGTGCCCCGGCC
>JAMCWG010000134.1:0-1759 GCA_023475235.1 Chloroflexota bacterium | reverse complement strand
CTTACGGGGCATCCGGGAATCGTCCCTGTTCAACGAGTTTATCGGCGCTATCGACATCGTGACCGAGTCGTCCATCATTATGTTTGGCCTGTTCTTCGCCTGGAGGCCCGAGCTGCTGGTCCACCAGTGGAGCTTCGAGTTCCCGACCCTGGACCGCTTCATGTATGGCAGCTCGCTGGCCATCATCTCGTTCGTGGGGCTGGAGTCCATCTCGCAGGCAGCCCAGGAGACACGGCGTCCGGCCACCATCGTGCCGCGGACGTCGGTGACCCTGGTGTTGACGGTGTTCATCTTCGCCGTGTTCTTCTCCACGGTCAGCCTGGGCATCCTGCCGTGGCAGCAGTTCGTCGGCCACGAGCAGGACGCCATCGCCATGCTGGCCAGCAACATCCCATTCCTGGGGGTCATCGCCGGCCCCTTCGCCGCGATGCTGGGGGCCTCCATCCTGGCGATCTCGGCTAACTCCGGCGTGATGAGCGCCTCGCGGCTCACCTACTCGATGAGCCGCTATGACCTGCTGTCGAAGTGGTTCAACAAGGTCCATCCGAAGTATCGAACACCGTCGCGGACCATCATAGTCTTCTCACTGATCGGAGTGTTGGAGACCTTGCTTTCGTTCCTGACCCCTAGCGCGATGGATACGCTGGGCAATATGTACGCCTTCGGCGCGACGCTGGGTTACACGCTGGTCTTCATCTCGCTCATCAAGCTACGCTTCTCCGACCCTTATTCGCCGCGCCCGTTTAAGATGCCGATCAACATCAAGTGGAACCAGGGGGGCCGCAGCGTGGACGTGCCGATACTGGGATTCATCGGTATGCTCGGCGTCGCCACGATCCTGTTCGAGGTCATCCTCACCCATCCTCTGGGGCGCATTGCCGGCCCGGCGTGGGTATTCGCCTCACTGCTGTACTATATCTGGTACCGGCGGAGACGCGGCTTGCCAATCGGGGATGTCAAGCGCGACTGGGAGAAGGAGCAGGTGCAGGTGCTGACCGGCGCCGAGGAATTTGAGTTACTGGAGACCTACAAGGAGGCTTTGGCCAATCGTGATAAGAAGGTTACCTCCCCCCCAGCGCATTAGCTGGATGGACATATACCGCCTGATAACGGCCCTCGTCAGCGTGATCGCCGGAGCCGTCATCATCTCGCGGCTGCTATCGTCCGAGTTCAATCCCATCGCACTCATTCTCGGCGTCGCTTTCCTGGCATTCGGCCTGTACCGCTTGAATATGGCGGCTCGCCGCTACGCCGAGCTCCGCCTTGGTCGGGCGCAGGGTCCCGCCGAGGAGAAGCCCGAGGACCAGCCGGGGCGAGGCGCTTGACTCCCGGCAGCTCTCCTGGCGACCGCGACGCGCCGCCTCGTTGCCACTGGCTGGAGGACCCGTCATCGACAGCCTATGTGGCCGCGCCGCCTCATGCTCTCCGTCGCCGCCATCCTTTGTGGGCCACCGGACCAAACCTGCTGTAACAATCTCGGCGCTCAAGCGTTAATCTAGTATACAGGTGGACGAGGTGCTACAGAGAGAGCTACCGGCCACGAGCGACCAAGCAGAACGAGCATTGATCAATGCAGCTATCGACGGCGACGCCGATGCGTTTGCGGCCCTGTACGACCAGCATTTAGAGCGCGTTTACCGTTACGTGTATCACTGGGTCGGCAACCAGGGCGACGCCGAAGACTTGACGCAGCAGGTGTTCCTGCGCGCCTGGGAGTCGGTCGGACGCTATCGGTATACGGGCGCCTCATTCATCGCAG
>JAMCWG010000078.1:1434-62140 GCA_023475235.1 Chloroflexota bacterium | reverse complement strand
GCGGAAGAGAGCCCGCTGCCCGAGCCCGAGGAGGCGCTGGAAGATGTATACGCGCCATAGGCTGATTTGGGCGATTACGACGGGGGTGAAGGCCGATGCGTGAGATAACTTACAACGAAGCACTGCGAGAGGCGCTGGAAGGCGAGATGCGGCGCGATCCGGACGTCTTCTTGATGGGCGAGGACGTGGCCGTGCTGGGCGGTGTGTTCCGCTCGACCCGGGGCCTGCTGGGGGAGTTCGGCTGCGAGCGGGTGCGCGACACGCCCCTATCGGAGTCCGGCTTCATCGGTGCCGGCGTGGGGGCGGCCCTCACCGGTATGCGGCCGGTGGTAGAGCTGATGTTCTGCGATTTCTTCACCGTGGCGATGGACCAGGTCGTCAACCAGGCCGCCAAGCTGCACTATATGACGGGAGGCAAGCTGAAGGTGCCCCTCACGCTGCGCACCACCATCGGCGCCGGCCGGTCGTCGGCCGCTCAGCACTCCCAGAGCCTGCACGCCTGGTTCATGCACGTGCCGGGGCTGAAGGCAGTGATGCCCTCCGTGCCGGCCGATGTGAAGGGCCTGGTGACCGCCGCTATCCGCGACGACAACCCGGTGATCGTTTTCGAGCACAAGTTCCTGTACAACACCAAGGGGCCGGTGCCCGAGGGCGAGTACGTCATTCCGCTGGGCGTGGCCGAGGTCAAGCGGCCGGGGACCGACGTCACCGTCGTCGCCACGTCGATGATGGTGGTGAAGGCGCTCCAGGCGGCGCAGGCGCTGGAGAAGGAAGGCATCTCCGTCGAGGTGGTGGACCCGCGAACGCTGGTGCCGCTGGACAAGGCCACCATCCTCGAATCCGTAAAGAAGACCGGCCGGCTGGTGGTCGCCGACGAGGGCTATCCGAAGTGCGGGTTCGCCTCCGAGATTGCGGCAATCGTCGCCGAAGAGGCCCTCGACTATCTGGACGCGCCGGTGAAGCGGGTGACGAACCTGGACGCGCCCATCCCGTTCGCCGTGCCGGAAGAGAAGTACGTGATGCCAGACGAGCACAAGATCGCCGCAGCGGTGCGCAGTCTGGTGAAATCCTAGCACCGGTCTGGCTGTGGCCTGGGCAGGGGCGGGCGTGGCTCGCCCTTGCTGCTCTGATATGAAAGAAGGGCTCGGTGGGTGAGGCCTGCGCAAGGTTCCGGCCAGTGTGCCATAGCTTTCATCTGGGGTGGTGGCCGCCAGGCTACGGTAACTCTGTAAGAAGGGCACTTCGACCCGTGTCAGAGCCTCTAACAAAGCCGGTAGCGCGATGGCGCGCCCCCGCCCGTCGCCGACGGGCCGCTCGCCACGGCTCGCCTGTGGCGAGGCCCGCGCTGCAAGCCAGGGTTTTGACAGGCGCTCTTAGTTGCAGGACCATGGGGCATCGTCCGGGAATACTTCCAGAAGACATTCGATAGGAGAGAGCTATGTTTGACCAAGTACATCACGTCGCCTATGTCGTAGACGATATGGACAAGGCCATCGATTTCTTCTCGAAGAAGTTTGACCTCGAGCTGGAGCGGCGCTGGGTGACCGAGTCGGCGGGAACGGAGTTTGCCACCTTCCTGGTGGGCGATTTCGTGTTCGAGTTCCTGTCGCCGGCCTCGCCGACCTCGCGCCACCACCAGACCCTGAAAGACCGCGGCGGCCCTTCCCTCGATCACGTGGCCTACGGGGTACACGATCTGGACGGCGTGGTTAAGACCCTGGAAGATAGGGGCATTAACCTGCTCACCGACGGCCCGCAGATCGCCCCGACGGGATGGCGGGTGGCCAACATCGATCCCAAGAGCACGATGGGCATCCGTGTGCAGTTGGTCGACCTGGACCACAAGGGTTAAATGCCTGCGGATGGGGGTGAAGCTTCCCCTTGATCTACCTGCTCCTTGAAGACCCGCGAGGGGCCGAGCGACTGGCGCGGATTCGGGCCGGCCTTGGGGATCCGAGCTTGCGCGAATCCAACACTTCGACACTGGACGGGCAACGGACCACCCCGGCAGAGGTCCGCAACGCCTGTCTGGCGTTTCCCTTCCTGGCCCCCAGTCGCCTGGTGGTGGTCCGCGGCCTGCTGGCCCGCTTCCAGCCGAAGGAGCGTCCGAAGGGCGGCGGACGGCCCGGACGCTCAAATGGAGAGAAGGCGAAGGGGCTGGAGCAGGAGTTCGCCGCGGCGCTGCGCGAGGTGCCCGAGCACACCGACCTGGTACTGCTGGAGGCGGCACCCTGGCGAGAGCAAGGCTTGCTCGTGAAGGCGCTGCAGGAGCTCAAGGCCGAGGTGTTGCGCCCGCTCCGGCCGGACGAGCTGCCGGCGTGGATCCGGCAGCGGGTCGAAGCCAAGGGAGGCCGGATCAGCCCGCAGGCAGCCGGGCGGCTTGCCGGGATGATCGGCGATGACCTGCAGTCCCTGGACGGCGAGCTGGACAAGCTGGTCACATTTGCCGGCGAGGGCGCTATCACCTGGGACGACGTGCAGCTACTGGTGAGCGCCGCCCAGGAGGCGAATATCTTCGCGCTGGTGGACCGGGTCGCCGAGGGCAACGCCAGGGGTGCCCTGCAGGAGCTGCACCGCCTGCTTGCCGACGGGATGGCCCTCCCGCAGATCATGACGATGGTGAGCCGGCAGTTCCGCCTGCTGCTGCTGTGGAGGGAGCTCAGGAGCGCAGGCGTGCAAGAATACGCCGCGCGACAGCAACTGAGGCTAGCCGATTTCGTGGCCCAGAAGGTGAGCCGGCAGGCAGCGCGCTATAGCCTCGAGCAGCTTGAGGAGCTGTACCGGCGGTTAGTGGAGATCGATCTGAGGTGGAAGACCGGGCAGGCCGACCCGCTGGTCGCGCTGGAAGTGTTCATCAGCGAGGTAGCCCTGGGGTCGCGGCGCAGGCAGGTCTCTCAGAACCGGCGAACGAGCGCCACTACCTTGCCCTGAATCCGCAATTCATCGGGCGATACGTAGATGGGCGCCATAGCCGGGTTGGCTGGCTGGAGCCGGATGCGGTCGCCTTCGTGATAGAAGCGCTTTAGGGTCGCGCCCCACTGGTCGGTCGGGGTGTTCGTGAGCAGGGCGACCACGATATCGCCATCTCGAGCTGTAGACTGGCGATGGACTATGACCAAATCGCCATCGCCGATAAGCTCATCCACCATCGAATCACCCTTCACGTAAAGGGCGAAGAGCTTGCTGGGGTCCAGCGACTCGGCCAGATAGGGCGGCATTGACAGGGGCTCCACATCGGTGGGCAGTGCCTCGATGGGGACGCCGGCGGCGATCCTGCCCATAATGGGGATACTCGGGGAAGACGAGGGACGTGTATCCCCGTTGCCGTTGGGCAGGACTTCTATGCCGCGAGAGATATCCCGGGCGCGGCGGATATACCCGGCCGCCTCCAATGCCCGCAGGTGGAAGTCCACCACTGAGGTAGAGGAAATGCCGACGGCCCGGCCGATCTCCCGCACGGATGGCGGGAAACCCTTTTCGTCGACGTGCTGCCGCACAAACTTCAGGACGCTCCTTCGGCGCAGCGGCATCTTCTCCATTTAGGTATGATCCCCCGTGAACTGGTGTTCTAGTGTATTGTAACAGTGATGGGTCGCCCAGTCAATCACTATCCAGTAATAAACAGGTTATTGTGAGATTCACCATCAAGATACGTTCCATCAGGCGCGCGTGTTGTGCAATGTGCTTGTATTGTGTTCGCTCGTCCGTCACCTTTTGACATATCTGAAGGCCCAAGAACAATTGTGCTATTATAGTGTATGTGTCGCTTCACTGCCAGTCCCCGGCCGGCTGCCTGCTCTCTTTGCTGGATGGTGAGGGCCGGGCAAGGCCAAGCCTCTTCTTTCCCTTCGTCTTTTCTCCTCACCGAGATCCCCCGGCCAAAGCAGGAGAGCCTCTGCCGCTTTTGCCCGATTGTTGGCGTATGTGCCCGATGCTATAATCGCCATCGGCGGCAGCCGATTTGCCCACCAGCGCCGGCGAGGCGTAAACTTAACGAGAGGTGCTCGATGGCTTATCTTGATAAATTGCTCGGCGAGGGCGAACGGCCGGTGTTCGCCACCCAACAGCACTGGATCGCCTTCCTGGGCCGCAACCTGTCGCTGGTTCTGCTGCTCATCGCGGCCATCGCGGCGGCGGTCGCCTTCGATGTGTACGCCGTCCCGCAGGTTGCCGGGCTGTCGAGCGAGCAGCAATGGATCGTCCGCGTCATCGCGGTAATTGTGCTCGTGCTGTATCCCGCGGTCCGCTTCTTGCTGCACTACTATCAATGGCGGGCGGAGCAGTACGTGATAACTAACCTGCGGGTCATTCAGCTCTCCGGCATTTTCGAAAAAAACGTCATCGATTCCTCGCTGGAAAAGGTGAACGATGTGATGATGCACCAGAGCCTGATCGGCCGGTGGCTGAACTACGGCGACGTGGAGATACTCACGGCCAGCGAGATAGGGGTGAACAGGTTCGTGCGTGTGGCGCGGCCGTTAGCATTCAAGACCGCTATGCTGAACGCCAAGCAGGAGCTGGAGCGCGGCCTGCCGGGCGCGCCGGCACGGGGAGCCAGCCAAACGGCGGTGGAGGTGCCCGACCTGATCGCTCGCTACGCAGCCTTGCGGGACCAGGGCATTCTCACTGAAGAGGAATTCCAGGCCAAGAAGAAGGACCTGTTGGCCCAGCGGTAGCTGCCCAAAGGAGGTCGGCAATGTGGGTGTTGAAAAGTCTGATACCGGGGATTCTGTGAGGGGCCGCCATCTACGCCGGAGGCGTAGCCGTGAGCGCCTGGCTGTGGCCGTTCGACACCGCCATCGCGCTGGTGGCGGGTGTGGTGATCGGACTGGGCGTGGTCATCAGCAACACTATGGCGACGCGGCCGAAGGAAACGAAGGCTTAGGTGGGTGGGGCAACGGCAGCTCCGGCTGCCATTGCCTGGAGTCTAGTGGCACGACTGCAGTCGTGACTACAGGGTACGCCCCGATGCACTCGTAGTAGCGACTTCAGCCGCTAACACGCTGTACCTTGGATTGAGCATCACGACTGCAGTCGTGACTACGGGATCTGCCTCGATACGCAGTAGTGGCGACTTCAGTCGCCGCCGCGGACCCGCGGCCTCACTGCGCCCAGGAGCACGATCTTCTCTCTTCCGGACGTTACGCCGCGCGTGCAGTTGCAGGTGTCTATTACTAATGGCGCCCTGGCCACGATATCGGCCCAGTCGTAGCCCGAGTGGGCCGACACGACCACCACGCCGTCCGGCCCTGACGCCAGCGCCTCGTCCAGCGGTGTGGATTGCAGCACCACCTGATCGTGGCGGAACGCACCGTTCCCCACATTGTAGACAGGGACGTACGGGTCATTGTACATAACCTGAGCGCCGGCGTCCATCAGGAGCTCGATCACCCGCTCCGCCGGGGAGTTGCGGGCGTCGTCGATGTCCTTCTTGAAGGCCACTCCCAGCACCAATATCTTCGCCCCGCGCAGCGCCTTCCGCTGGTGGTTCAACCCCAGCCGGACCAGATCGACCGTGTGATAAGGCATGCTCTGGTTCACCTCGGCCGCCAGCTCGATGAACTTGGTGTAGAAGTCGTAGGCGCGGGCCTTCCAGGAAAGGTAGTAGGGGTCGACCGGAATGCAGTGGCCGCCCACGCCCGCGCTAGGGTAGAACGGCATATAGCCGAAGGGCTTGGTGGAGGCTGCGGCGATCACCTCCCAGATATTGACGCCCATGCGCTCGCACAGCAGGGCCAGCTCGTTGACCAGGGCGATGTTCACATTGCGGAACGAGTTCTCCAGCAGCTTGGCCATCTCCGCCGCCCGTGGGGATGACACCACGAACACCTCAGGGGAGAGCTGGCTCAGCAGCAGCCGTGCCATATCCGTGCACCGGGGGGTGATCCCGCCCACCACCTTCGGCATGTTGGAGACGGTGTGCTCCCGGTCGCCGGGGTTGATGCGCTCCGGACAGAAGGCCAGATGGAAGTCCTGCCCTGCCTTCAGTCCGCCTTTCTCCAGGATCGGCAGCACCACCTCCTCTGTAGTGCCGGGATAAGTGGTGCTCTGGAGAATCACCAGTTGATCGCGGTGCAGCCGCCGGCCCAGCTCCCTCGCTGCCGTCTCGATGAAGCTTACATCGGGCGCTTTGGTGTCGGTAAAGGGCGTGGGCACGCAAATGAAGGCCACCTGGGCGTCCAGCAGGACATCGTAGTCGGCGGTCGCTCGCAAGCGACCGTTCCCCGTCAGGCCCTGCACGACATCGGAGGGCACGTCGCCTATATAGCTCTCCCCCCACTGCAAGGCTTCCACCCGTGCCGGATCGCTGTCGATACCGACCACCGGGAAGCCCGCAGACGCGAACCCGGTCGCCAGGGGCAGCCCGACGTAGCCGAGGCCGATTATGGCTACCACCGCTTCTTTGCGACGCAGCTTATCCTCCAAGCTCACCTCTCACCTCTCGCTCTACATCAGTTGGTTGCTCGCCCGGCGACTCCTGCGCTCCGGACTCTTGGCGTGCCAGAGGGACTTTCTCCAGCCGTACCAGCGCCAACACTGCCGCTATCAGCACAATCGCTCCGATCGTATATCCTTCCACGATGGTAGCTTTCATGAGGAAAAGCGACAGCATCCCCAGCATGACGCACACCAGGTACAGCAGCATAACCGCCTCTCGATGGGTCCAGCCCAGGGCGACCAGGCGATGGGAGACGTGATCGCGGCCGGGGGTGGTGAACGGGTTGAGCCCGCGCCGCAGGCGCGAGACCACGACCAAGGTTGTGTCGAAGACGGCCAGACCCAGCACCAGTACTGGTATCATCCATGTGACGATATCGACGTTTTCGAAACGCAGCTTTATGCCCAGGGCCGCGAGCGCGAACCCCAGGAAAAGGCTGCCGCTGTCGCCCATGAATATCCTGGCGGGGTTGAAGTTGTAATACAGAAATCCGAGACACGCCCCCAGCATCGCTGCTGCCAGCGTTGCGACCAGGAATTGCCCGTTCCATACGGCCAGCAGAAAGAAGAAGGCCGCGGCGATGGCCGCGACACCGCTGGACAGCCCATCCATATTGTCGAGCAGATTGAGGGCGTTGGTGATGGTCACTACCCAGACGACGGTTACCAGTCCGTTCAGCCAGGGCTCGGCCAGCGTCATCGCTCGTTGCGCCACCTCGAAGGATTGCCCCGGTCCGAGAATACTGCTGAGCCACGGGCCCAGTAACGTCTCCAACCGGACCACCTCGACCCGCACGCCGGTGAAGACGAGGATCAGCGCCGCTACGATCTGCCCTCCCAGCTTGAACAACGGCCCCAGTCCGGAACGGTCGTCCCATACGCCCAGGAACGACACGAGCGATGCTCCGATCAGAATGCTCACCGACTGGGCGACATAGAACCGGTCGCCGAAGATGGCCAGGGCAAGTATCGATGCGCTGTAGATGGCCACGCCTCCCAGCAGGGGGACCACCGCCTGGTGGACCTTGCGCGCGTTCGGCCTGTCTACCACGCCTGTCGAGAGGGCGACCCGTCGGGCCAGGGGTGTCCCCCCGATTGCAAGGGCCAGGGCCGTGGCGAATATCAGCATATAGGTGATCAATTGTGTGGCCTCGCCGCGGCCTGAATGCTGGCCACGAAGTCCTGCATCGGCTTTTTCTGATTGTCCGGTGCGTATTGGAGGGCGAGCTGGGCCGAAGCCAGGGCCTCGGGAAGCATCCCGAGCTGCTGATAGCTGATGGCCATGTTGCGATGGCCGACCCAGTCCTTGGGTGCCAGCTCCACATTGATCCGGTACTGGTCCAGCGCCTCCTGCGTCTTGCCCAGTCGGGAGAGGACGAAGCCGTAAGTGCTATGGACCACGGTGCTGGTGGGGTGTTTCTCCGCTGCGCGACGGAGTATCTGCGCCAGCTCTTCTCCTTTGCCGGCCTCGATGTACTTGACTATCCGCTGCTCGGCGCCGCTCTCCATTAGCGAAGACGGGTCAATCTCCAGCGCTCTGTCGTGGCTGGCCAGGGCCTGGTCCCACATTTGTAGCTCCTGATAGGCATACCCGAGAAGGGCGTAGGTGCTGGCGAAGGTGGGATCGAGCTGGCGCGATTCCTCCAGGACTTTCAATGCCTGGTCGAACTCGCCACGCGACATGTAGGTGCGGGCAAGGTCGTTTCGGAGCAGGGTTGACCGAGGGCTGACCGTTATCGCTTCATCGAGGAGGCGTACCGAGTCGTCAAGATACTTGCGGTCCGCGGTCTCTCCCCAGAAACGGTACAAGCGGCCCAGATTGGCATAATGGTCCGGATTGAGGGGGTTCAACTGCCGCGCCCGGTCGAAGAGGGCGTGCGTTGCCCCTAATAGCTCTTCTCTGGGCATGGCGCTCACGGCCCGCGCATCCAGGGTAAGGATCTGGTCGGCGGCTAGAGGCACGCTGGCCGCGCTCGCCGGGTTAGCCGCCTGAGGCGGGCGCTGCTCGGCCAGCGTCAGGAGCGTCCTACCGAAGAAGATGTAGTACCAGTCCTGGTCTGGCTCGAGGAGCAATGCCTTTTGGTAGTTCAGGACGGCCAGGTCCATGCGCCCCATTGCTTCCGCACCGGTCCCCCGCTTGTAGTATACGTCGGCGGTCACCACGCTCAGGTTCTTGAGCGTGATGGGCGTGAGCACCAGCAATAGCAGCACAGGCGCCAGTACGGGGACCCATCCTCCAGACCACGCCGGCAGGGCGCGGCGCAGGCTGGCGGTGGTTCCGCTCATCGTGATGCCGCCGACCAGAATGCCCACGACTGCCCAGGCATAGGAGAGCGCGTAGAGAAGAGACGCATCCTCGATGGGGCGCGCCGCGAGGAGCAGGATGACGCCGAAGATGGATAGCCCGACGTAGCTGGCCGGCCAGTACCAGGGGCTGAAGATATCGTTTGAAGTTGAAGCCAGCGCTGCCGGTTCGGGCTCGGTGCCGGTCGGGGTGCGGCGGCCCTTGCGTCTACGGCCGGATGCGATGACGGTCGCCGGCGCGGGCTGCAGGGCCACCGCCTGGGCGACACCGGCAAGCGCGGGCTCTGCGGTCCACGCCGGGGTGCGGGCGATGATGGCCAGGTACATCCAGAAATAAGTCCAGGTGGCCACGATGACGATGCCTACCTGAGATTCAACCAGGTGGGCTGCCAGTCCCGAGATGATCCCGATCAGGACCAACTGCGAGTGCCATTGGTCGGCTTTCCAGAGATACACCCAGGCGAGCCGCAGCCCCAGTACCACTATTGCCAGGTAGGCGGCTAGCCCCAGCGCTCCGGTCATTATCAGGTGATCGAGGAGGTTGAGGTGATTGCGGTCGGGGGAGGCGTTGCGAGCCTCCAGTTGGGCCAGGCCCGGCTGGTAGACCTTGTTGGAGGCCAGGGCCATCACGTCCGGCCCGTAGCCGACCAGGGGCCGCAGCGCGGCCAGGGCGTCCGGTTGCAGCCCAGGCGCCGGGCGCTCTCGCAGCAGCTCGAGGCTGCCCTGCCAGATCAACGAGCGTACCTTCCCTGTGCCGCTCTCTAGCTCGGTGAGGGTGCCCAGGCGGCCCACGTAGGGCAGTTGCCTGAAGGAATCGAGCTGCGGGATGGGAAGGTTGACGATCACAAGCAGCAGGGCCAGGGGGATGGCTACCCCTACCGCCCCTTTCAGGAGCTGCCGGCGTCTGCCGCGCAGCGCAAGCAAGGCCACAAAGCATACCAGGCCGGCGGCCAGGCCGATCCAGGGGCCGCGGCTCTGGGTGAGGAAGATGGCCAGCACTTGCAGGGCAGACAGCAGGCCATAGGACAACACGCCAACCAGAGGAGGCAAGGGCTTACTCTGGCGGGTGAAGGGCAGACAGAGAACTACAAACGACGCCAGGGCAGGCAGCGCGCCCCACCAGACATTCGGTGACCGCCCGTTCAGGATGAGCAGGAAAGCCGGGAAGAGGTTCATCAGCAGGACCAGGCCGACTCGCCCCAGGAGCGACGGGACGCTGGCCTCCCAGGCCGCGGCGGTCGGCGGAGGCGTCCGCTGCCAGCGCCGCAGGCTTTCCACCCAGCGGGTCAGCGTGAGCGGCACGACCATTATAAGATAGGCGGCCAGAAAAATGGCATTGCCCAGCGAGGACGTGACCCGAGCGGCGACGTCTCCGCCCCAGGGCAGAGGGTCTTTGTGCAGGAACTGCACAATGCCGTAGAGCGAGATGGGCGCGCTCACCAGGAGGGCCACCGTGATCAGCCGGTCCACTTGCTCGCGACGGCGCAAGCTGGCCAGCATGATGAGGAACAGGGTGAAGTAGGCGAGGAAAGTGTAGGCACCCTGGAGGCGCATGTAGGAGCCCCACCAGCTTATCGGCGGAGCGATGGAGGTGATGGTGGCCAGAATCTGGACGCCCGCCAGGGCCAGGGCGGATACCATCAGCGGTCTGTGCAAGCCGCCCTGCTGGTCATCGCCGGCTGCGCTCTGGCCGCCCCGCCGCTCTAGCTGGGCCAGCAGAAAGGCAGCGGCGGTGAACACCGCCACGCTGCGCAGGATGGTAGCCTTGTCCGGCTCGAAGACCCGGCTGCTGTAGATGTTGAAGTATATGGGCGTGGCAGCGATGGCCATCAGCCAGCCCATCTCTACGACTCGCTCGTAGAAGCGTCCCAACTGTGTCATCGGCCGGCACCCCATTGATGGATGGAACTGCATTCTCCAATTAGGGTAGCACAGCAGCGGCCTGAGGGCAAGGCATTAATTGCTAAGGATTGCAGGACGCGATCCTCGGTGCAAGAAAGCCTTCCGCAGGGTCCGGACCCTGCGGAAGGCGGTTGTTTGGCGTAGACCTCCGGTAATGCCTACGCTTTGGCCGGCTCGAATTCCTTAGTGGGGGCCGGCTCAGGACAGGTTGCCGCGCCCATGATGAACTCTGGGGTTGGGCATTCGACACCTGCCGGTATCTGAAGCGGCGCGTACGGGTACACGGCGACCTTCGTGCCGGCGCCGTGCCTGCTGGTCAGCTCGGCCAGCACTTCACCCCAGTCCTTGCACCAGATCACTTTATCCGCCGGGCCGGCGTCTTCCCGGTCGTACTTGGACAGGAACGGCGCCATCAGGATCACCCGCCCGGCCTTGGCCAGGTTCGGATAGCGCCCGCCGGATGGCTTGTAGTTGCGTCCGCCGTAGTCGGTGCCGAAGCGGCTGGAGAACTGGTGCAGGTTCTGTCCATCTCGGGAATGGGTCAGGACCACCGCATCGCCGCCTTCCTTCAGAGAGACGCGCACGACCCAGTGCGAGCGGCCCATCTGCGGCTCGTCCGGGTAGGCGTTGGTAACCACGATGTCGGCGTCCTTGGCCACCGGCGTACTGTACATCTCACGGGCCAGCTTCACGCCCTCGCGGTGCTCCTGCACGAAGTCGCCGCAGAACAGCCCGGCGGCCTCTCGCTTCTCGTTCAGCACACAGTCGACCTTGAACATCAGGCCGGCCATGCGGGCTGTCTCCTCCAGGTCGAGCCGGAAGACATTGTCGTCCACCCGAGCGAGGCCGGCGTTCTGCGTCTGGTTCTTGTGGTGGTACTCAACTGTCTCCATACCGGCGACGCCCGGCAGGATGATCTTGCCGCCGCCGCCGAATCCGGCCGAGCCGTGCGGGAAGATGCTGCCGATGGCCAGGCGCAGATCGCAGGAGTCGAACTCCCGGTTGATCCAGACCGGGGTGCCGCGGCTGGTCTTGCCCTTGTAGACGAGGTTCTCCCAGACGGTGTGGTTGAAGACCAGGTACTTCTCGACGATGTCGGCGCCCAGCTTGGCGGCGAACTCCGGGTAAAGCAGCGGCCGGTGGGTGCCAGGGGCGCAGATGAACCGGATCTGGTCGTCGGTGATGCCGCCGGCGTGCAGTTCCTCGATAACGTACGGCACAATGCGGTCGGCCCGCGTCGGCTTGGGGAGGTCGTCGAACAGAATGCAGACTTTCTGCTTGCCTCTGGCCATCTCGCTCAGACGGGGGGTGCCGATGGGCTTGCTTAGGGCGGCCCGGATCTGGTCTGGGGTCAGGGCGGGCCGGCCATGGCCGGCCATCCGGCACTCCGCAAGCGCCCAGTTATCGGGAAATGGTAGCTCAATCTCGTCGTCGCCGAAGAAAGCGTTGATAGTGAACGTCACTCGCCTTGATGCCATAGTTTCCTCCTCTTCAAGTGTGGACTTCACTGCCACAGCGCCCGGCACTGCGGCCCGGTGCACCTGTCGGCCTGGTGGTGTGAACAACTGTTACCGATCGCTAGCGCTCCCTCCTTCTCGCGTCGCGGGCCAGGCACGCTCCTGGCCGGGCTGGACCTGTACGGCTTGCCTGAGGTCGGCTGCTCGTGATTTGTGCGATATACCTATGATTGGAAGTATAGCGCTTGGGGGGAAGGGTGTCTATAAGCGAAAAGCCGTCTGTCCGCTTTCCTGTGCATTTCTTCTTAATTACTGAATTGCATTCGCAGCGCTCTGGCAATAAAATGCTATTGCAGGTCCGCCAAGGGCCATCGACCGTGATACTTGGGAGATGTGACGTCTCGTCAAGACCCGGGAGAGAGAAGGAAGACGCGAGAAGGCAAACAACTCTATACGTCCAAGCCAGCAGCTTTGTCGACGTTCTGTCACAGACGGCCCAGTGGTGCGTTGTCGACGCAGGAAGCCCGCTAATTGTCTCAGCGTTCAGGAGGTGCGGAGTGATCGAGAAGCTGTTGATTGGCATTGCAGCAATTGTCGCTATGCTGGCCGGAGCTGCTATCGGCGCGATGGCTGGTGCCTTTCTGAGCGGCAGCAGGGTCGAAGTCCAGACAGCACGAATCCCTGTCCTTCAGGTAGCCAACGTGGACCAGCACCTCACTTCTGAACAGCAGGTGCCGGCGACTATGACACCATACCCGACCTATACCCCGTTCCCAACTCAGACGCCATACCCGACCTACACTGCTGCGCCCGTTCCTACCTTGACGCCACAGGCCACCCTGGCCCCGCGGCCGACCCTGACGCCTACGATCGTGGTCGCCGTTCTGAATGCCGCCTCACCACCCCAGGTGCTCGTCGTCGCCGACACGGGCGGTAGCGGGGTGTTCATCCGCCGGACGCCTGCAAACTCCGACAAGATAATAGCCTGGCCAGACGGGACACGGATGATCGTTGTCGGACCAGACACTCAGTCCGAAGGGAGGACCTGGAAGAGAGTCAAGGATCCGGCGGGGAATGAAGGATGGGTGCCATCAGAATACCTGTTCACTCCAGATGCCGCAGCTAGAATCCTGTCTCCCAGGCGGTGACCTATCGGCTGGCATTATGAGCGGACGTAGGCTATCATACTGAACCATGAAGAGCGGCAACTGTAAGCGCGAGCCAGGACCGGGCCCGCAGCTCAGGGCAACTGCCAGCGGGCAGGGGCGTCTTCTTGTGCTGGCCGCGCTGTTCTCACTCTGGCTTCTGGCTGCTTGCGCGCCGTCCCAACCGGCCGATCCTCCGTCCGATGTGCCCATGCCTGAGGCAACCCCAACGGCCGCTGGCCCGCGTGAGCCGCTCACTGTCACCTTTGTCGATGTGGGACAGGGCGACGCCGCATGGCTCCGCACCCCCGACGGCTACAACATCGTCATCGACGGGGGGCCCGTCCAGGCCGGTTCCAGCCTGTTGCAGTACCTGCAAGACAACGGGGTGTCCAGCGTCGATCTGATGGTATTGACGCATCCCCACGACGACCACAGCGGCGGGCTGGACACCATCTTGCGTAACGTTCCCGTCAAGGAAGTCCTGGAGAATGGCCAGCGCAACCCCGGTCCGGCGGACGATGTCTTCGTCTCGCTGCGCGAGTCGAATGACATAACCGACACCATTGGCCGGGCCGGCCAGACGCTCAACTGGGGCTGCTGCGTCTCTGCTACCCTGCTGCATCCCGCGGACATCTCCGATCCCGATATCAACGGCAATTCGCTGGTGCTGAAGGTCAGCTACGGGGCGATGGACTTCCTGTTCACCGGCGATATCGGGAAGGCGGCTGAGGAGTCGCTGGTGGCGTCGCTGGCGGGAAGCGATCCGCCGGTCATGCCTGCAGAGGTGCTGAAGGTGGCCCATCACGGCAGCAACGGCTCCTCCGAATCCGGTTTCCTCGAGGCCGTGCAGCCTCGAGTAGCAGTCATCTCGGTAGGTGCGCACAACCGGTACCGCCACCCCGGCGCGGCGGCCCTGACGCGCCTATCCGCCACCGGTGCCGACATCTATCGGACCGATCAGTCCGGCAGCATCGCCGTCACCACCGATGGCGCCACTTACACGCTCGCTTTCCCGGACGCGCCGGCCACCCCCACGACCACGCCGGCCCCCGCGAACCCATAGGCAGATCATTAGGAGAAAGGTATGCTCAGTCTGTTGGACATCGCCGAACGCAGCATGAAGGGTCCCAAGATGGAGGTCAGGGACTGGGAGATGGGCCACTTCAAGACCATGAACGAGCTGGTCAAGAAGCATGACATAAAATGGCCCAACGACAGCTCGTTTTTCAGCCGCGACGCGCAACTACCCGACCGCGCTTTCGCCGCCGCCCTCGAGTTCCTCGCCACGCGCGGGGTCTACTGCTTCACGACCGGCCGGCTCATCCAGTTCACGGAAGCCGAGGTAAAGGCTGCCATTCGGGAGACGCCCAGCGAGGTGATCGTGGGCGAGGGCCGGGACGCGCGGTATCTCAGAAAGCGGCGCCTGAACGAGACGGAGCACCTGAACTTCCGCCCCGGCCATCACGCCCCCTTCAGCGAAGAGGTCGCGCCCCTTATCGTCAGGTCTTTCGCCTCGCTGCCCGAAGTGGACTATCTGGAGGGCTTCAACTTCACACAGACGGACGGCCGCGAGGTGTACGGGATGCCCATCGAGGCCTACGCCGCCCGGCGCGAGCTGGCCTGGATGCGGGAGGGTGTGCGCAAGGCGGGCCGGTCCGGGCTGGCTATCGCGTACTATCCTATCAGCACCCGCTCCCCCGTCCTCATTGCTCCGATGGACCCCGACTACGGCATACGGCGCACCGATGGGCTGCTGCTATCGGTCCTGCCCGATGTCAAGGTGGAGTCCGATCTGCTGACGGCGGCCATCGTGTACGAGGACTACGGGGCCTTTAAGGTGAACGGCGGCGGCAGCGGCCACATCGGCGGCTTCTGCGGCGGCGTGGAGGGCGCCGTCATCGAGGGGCTGGTGAAGCCAATCGTGGGGATGATGGTGTACCGTGACCGCATCTCCTATGCCGGCGTCTCCTTCGCCCTGCGGACGCTGGCCAAGACCTGCGACATCCGGCCCGAGCGGGTGTGGGCGTCCTCGGTGGTCTGCCAGGCGCTGAACCGGCACGCTAACACCGTCTACTTCGGCGGTGGGGGCGGCGGCGATGCCTCCGGGCCGGGCACCGAGACCCATCTGTGGGAGGAGGCGACGGCCGGCATCGTCGCTCCGGTCAACGGCGCAAATGTCAGCGGCGGCCGGCAGGGCCGGGCGATGATGAACGCCAGCCAGTCGGGCCTGGAGGTACTGCTGGCCTTGGAGTGCGCGCAGGCGATGATGCGGGCCGGCTCGAAGGTGGACTTCGCCGAAGAGCTTATGCGGAAGGTGGCGGCCAAGCTGAAGGGCCGTCCGATGGAGCAGGGCATCGACGTGCGGGTATGCTACGACCTGCCGCACAACCGGCCCAGCCCGGCGTACCAGGCCCTGTACGACCGAGTGAAGGATGAGCTGGCGTCGTGGGGGCTGGACTTCGGTTAATCGGCCTCTCGGCGGCAGGGGCGCACGGCCGTGCGCCCCTGCTTGATGTAGTGACGACTTGAGTCGTCACTACCATTGGTTTGTCAAACGGGTCTAGGAGAGTGTTGAATGGGAACCAATGAATCGCGGACTGTCCCCACTCGGCCCAAGTCATGCCCGACCTGTGGGGCGCATAGGGCTTGATTCGAGGCCAAAATAGGGATGGCCTTCGTCGTTCTCATTCTATTCAACACTCTCTCTAGCAGATACGAAGGAGGGCCACTCTGGGGCGTAATGCTCGGGCGTTGCAGACGTTAAAGCAGTCGTCTATAATAGTATCGCTTGGGCCAGACCTTCAAGAGATTGTGGGATGCTTCGATGTCTGTTGACGAAGGCGCACTAAAACATATTTTGGTGGCCGACGATGACCCTGCCATTGTTGGCCTGCTGCGCGACTTCCTCGAGGCCGAGGGCTTCTCCGTCTCGGAAGCGCACAACGGCAAAGAGGTATTGGCCCGCCTCGACAAAGCGAAGCCGGACGTGCTGCTGATGGACGTCCGCATGCCGGACCTCTCCGGGCTGGATATCCTTCAGAAGGTCAAAGAGCAGGGCATCGACCTGCCGGTGCTTATTATGACGGCATTCGGCACCTCGAGCATCGCCATCAAGGCCATCCAACTGGGGGCCTTTGATTATATAGCCAAGCCCTTCGACCTGGAGGAGGTGCTGGTCACCGTCAACCGGCTGCTCGACTACCAGGCCCTGGCTGCCGAGGTGAAGACGCTCCGGGTCCGCCTGGGGGAGCCCGACCCCTCGGAGCGCATCGTCGGTCGCAGCCTGAAGATGATGGATATCTATAAGATCGTCGGCCGCGTGGCCCGCAGCGAGGCAACTGTCCTCATCACCGGCGAGACCGGCACGGGGAAAGAGCTGGTCGCCGAGGTGATCCACTACAACTCCAACAACCGGCACGGCCCCCTGGTCAAGGTGGCCTGCGCCTCGCTGCCGGAGACCCTGCTGGAAAGCGAGCTGTTCGGCCATGAGAAAGGGGCCTTCACCAGCGCCTACGCGCAGCGGAAGGGGCGCTTCGAGCTGGCCCACAAGGGCAGCATCTTCCTGGACGAGATCGGCGAGATGAGCCTGGGCACGCAGAAGAAGCTGCTGCAGGTGCTCCAGGAGAAGACCTTCGAGCGCGTGGGCGGGTCGACCCCGATCCACGTGGAAACACGGGTGATCGCCGCCACCAATAAGCGGCTGGCCGATGAGGTGGCCGCGGGACGCTTCCGCGAGGACCTGTACTATCGCCTGAATGTTATCTCCATCCATATGCCGCCCCTGCGGGAGCGCAAAGATGACATCCCCCTCCTCGTGCAGCACTTCCTGGAGAAGCACCGGCTCACGCCGGCCAGCCCTCCGGCGCGGATAACTGAGGAGGCGCTGGTCAAGCTCATCGACTACGATTGGCCGGGCAATGTCCGCGAGCTGGAGAATACCATCGAGCGGGCGGTGGTTCTTTCCCAGGGAGGGGTCATCACCAATGATCATCTTCTGTTGTCGCCGGTGACCGAGCGGGCGATGGCGGGCCTGGAGGACATGGTGCGGCAGGGCCGCCGTCTGAGCGACATCTTGACGGAAGTAGAGCGCCGTGCCATCGAGGAGTCGTTGCGCCAGTCGGCAGGGGACCGGGCTGAAGCGGCGCGGCGGCTGGGACTCGACCGGGAAGAGCTGGAGGCCAAGCTGGCCAGCGCTGGCTCCCGGGCGGCATAGATCTGCCCGCCCTCTAGCTGGCTGCCTTCGGGGGACCGACCCCCGCGTGAACGGGGGGCCTGTTCACCAGCTCCTCGAACAGGTGCAGTATGTCGCTGGACATGCGCTCGGCGTTGAAGTGCTCGGCTACCGCCCGTCTGCCGTTGCGCCCCATCTCTTCGGCTGCCGCCGGATTATCTATGAGGTAGGCCACTCGGTCAGCGATGTCCCCTGTGTCTTGGGTGCGGTAGACCATACCGGACTGGTAGCCGTTCCACCCGAGTATCTCCGCACCGGCGCCGGTGTCCGGCGCGATGACCGGGATGCCGGCAGCCATCGCCTCGCAGATCACAAGCCCGAAAGGCTCCGACTTGATGAAGGTGGCCAGGAGGACATTGCTGGTCTTGAGGAGCGCCACCTTGTCGGCCTTGCTCTCCACGAATCCCACGAAGTCCACGTACGGCTGCAGGTCCATCATCCCGATCTTGTTGTCGATGACCCGCCGGTAATGCTCGCCCAGGAGGCTATCGCCGACGATGCGCAGGCGCACACGGTAGCCGCTGTTTAGCAGGATGCGCACCACGTGGAGGGCTAGGTCGACCCCTTTCTCCACTTCCACGCGGCCGAGGGAGATCATCGTAAAGTCGTCGGTGAGGGGAGCGAAACTTGCCGCGCGGCGCCGTGCTTCCTGCATCGACATATCGAAGGTCTGATCGTTGACCACGCCGTAATGGATCACCCGTGTCTTGGGAGCGAGGAAGGGGAGGTCGCGGGCAATATTCTCTTTCAAGTTGGCGTGAGAGCCTGAGATGAGGGCATCGATACGAGGCGCGTTGGTCTCGATAGCGGGAATGATATCGACGCCGTAGCGCTGGCAGAGCTCATATCCCTGGGCGGCGCTGACCAGCGGCACTCCCAGATCGGCCAGCACGCCGAAGTATCCGGCCATCGACAGCTCGCAGGCGTATTCGATGTCGGGATTGAACCGTCGGCGCAGCCTGTTGACTTTCTCAAGATCGCCCTCGTCGGGGCGATAGACCAGGTTCTCGATGACCTTCTTGACGTCGACCTCTCGCATGGATCGAGCGGCGGCCGGGCTGGACTTAAGCTTATGGGGGTTGCCGTTGGCCACCTGGTAGCGGGCGTACCAGCCGAGCAGCCAGCGGAGCAGCGCCGGCTTGTCCCGCAGCACGTAGTCGGCGATGTTGAAGGCGCCGAAGATGTACTCGAGGTCGTCGAGGTCAACCTCGTCGTTGCGCGGAGGAGCGAGGGCAACGGCGGGCAGCACTTGGCAGCCAAACTCACGCAGGTACTTGACCAGGACTACCGATTGCTGCACCAGGCCGCCGTAGCTCAGTTGGCCGGTGATTCCGAAAAGGATGCGCATCGCTGACTGTATCTCCAGTGGGGAACGGTACTAGCTTCTTGAGAAGAAGCAGCGTGCCCGTCCTTCTCTGCTCTCTTGAAATCCTATCATTAGACCGGCAAAAAAGCAATACGATGCCACAATATAGCGCGCTCCCCTATGTTGAACAACCACGGAAAAGGATGCCTCGAACGTGTTCCGTGAACGGGCCAGGGTTACTGGCCCCGGCCCGTTTCTCTGAGCCGTCTCTGAGTCGCCCTCGCAGATGAGCAAGCGTCTCTCGAATATCAAATATGTGGTCCCGTTCGGGCTTGGATGTTGCCATCCTCGCTTACCTGTCGATCCAGGCGCCTCTCAGCATCACCTGATTGAAGAAATGGGGTTCCCAGCCCTTAACTTTCTTATTGACCGACAAGGCAAATGGTGTAAACCAGACTTGATCGTAGGGGACCTGTTCAAAGATGATTCTCTGGCAGCGCTTGTAAATCTCCACTCGCTTGGCGTCCTCGGCGGTGTTGCGGCCTTCCTCCATGCATTTGTCCATGTCGGCGTTCTCGAAGTGAGCGAAGTTGAAGGTTCCCGTCGATGTCAAGCGGTATGAGTAGGCTTCTGGATCGGCCTCCCCCCAGGTTCGGAGCGAGTTGGCAACCTGGAAATTGCCCACCTGTAGCTTGGAGACAAAGGGCGTGCGCTCCATCAGGTTCAGGGTGGTCCGAATCCCAACTTCGTCCCAGGCCTGCTTCATAGCTTGAGCGGTGCGCGGGTTTGGCTCTGTCTGCAGGAAGTCGTCGGTGATATCCACGCCGGTCGGGAAGCCTGCATCCTTTACAAGCTGCTTGGCCTTGTCTTTATCGTAGGTGTAGCGAGGCAGAGTCTCGTCGTAGGCCAGGTCTCCGGGCCCCCAGTAGTAGTAGCTCGGGTAGCCAGAGCCCATCCCAAGTGCTTTAGCGATGCTCTCACGATCGATGGCGTAGGCGGCAGCCTGACGTAGCTTCAGATTGTCAAAGGGCGGCTTCTGGACGTTGAAGATGATGTAGTTCAGCCAGCCAATCCACGGCAACACGATGAGCTCCAGGTCAGGGCTCGCTTGGATAGCGGAGAAGCTGCGCGGCTCAATACGATCGTGAACGTCGATATTGCCAGTTCTCAGCTCGGTAATGCCGACGGTCTCGTCCCGTATGATCCGGATGACTACGCCATCCACATAAGGCATGGGCTGACCGTCCTCACCCTTCTCCCAATATTTGTCCCATTTCTTCATCGTCATCCGGTCACCGGTGATCCATTCGACAAACTGCATCGATCCACTGCCCACTGTGCGGCGGGTGAGAGCTTCGTCCCCGTCTCGCTCTATCGCCGCTTTCGAAGCTATCCAGGGCCGGAGAGCGATGGCGTCGCTGAGACGGTAGAGGATGCCGGCGGGGGCGCTCTTCAGATTGATGCTGATCGTGTATTCATCCACGACGGACACGTTGTCGATCACGGCCACGTCCGTCTTGGCCGCGGACTTGGGATGGCTCAGCATCCGGTCCAAGTTCCACTTGGCTACTTCTGCATTGAACTTGCTGCCGTCATGGAAGACGACGTCTTTCCGGAGCTTCATTACGATGGCCTTGGGGGTCGTTTGTTCCCAGGATTCCGCCAGTCCCGGCTTCATCGTTCGCTTACCTGTCTTCGGGTCCAGCGAGACGCGCACCAGTGTGTCATGCAAGAACTCGTAACCGATTGGCCGGGAAGTGATTTGATGGGGGTCCAGGTTAGGGGCCCATTCCTCATTGTCGGCCACCCGCAAAGTGCCGCCTCTCTTGACCTTCGGGGCGGGCACGGCCGTCGTCGGCAAGGGCTGGACCACCTCTACCGGGGCCGCCGGTGCTGTCACAGGGGGCTTTGCTGGTGCTTCCGTCGGTTGGGATGGTGCGCAAGCGGCGACCAAACTGATAATCATCGTCACGGCAATCAACTTCCAAATGGCGTGAGACACCTTCTATTCCTCCTTTGGTCTCTTGCCCCTTTTGCCTTCTCCACGTCGAGAAAGATGTTGACTGCAAGTCCTGTCGCCGGTTGGTTGCGATTCCAGGCTTGATCTCTCCTTTTTTCTTTCCTTGCCCTCCTTCCCTCATCGTGTCTCCGCCGCAGGTTCTCGCCCGGCGAGGCGTCCATTCCGCGATGACGGACCTGGCCGAAGCCGGACTTCATTGTGACAAGCTTCGCTCGCCATCGACTCGACGCGCCAGTCCGAGCTTAGTATAGCGCTAACTGTCAAGTGAGAGCATCTTTCGATCTTTCTGGCGGTTTACGGAGGCTGCTCGAGTGTCGCTCTAACCAATCGATGTTGCCTGCGGCTTGGCTGATGTTCACATCGTCCTGGGGTCTGTTCTCGAAATAAGTGAGCATTCTCATCCGCGGTGGTACCCTGAAGGAGCGTGGCAACTTTTCAAAAGTCCGCCTGCGCATCGTTCCGATCTTGTAGATATGATGGAAGTACGGACTTTGAAAAAGACTCCTGCGTGCGGGGGTCGCGCCAGTGCGGACCCACAAGTCTTGTGCTATATTATACCGGTTGGCCGGACAGCTACTAAGCGGCGAAGGCAAATAGCCTCCGCCAATGCCTAATTGGATAGGTAAGCGCATCGGCTTCTGTCCGGAGTGGGACCATTGAGGATCGTGATGCAGAACTGGACCAGTTCGCACGGGCGTGTTGTTGAGGCGTTAGGGTGGGCAGTCGTGCTTGCCTCGCTGGGTCTCTACGCTCTTGAGGCCTGGACCTTGGCATCCGCCATATTCGGCAGCGGCCGGGGCTAGCCTTCGGCTGCCAAGGTGCTTGGCGGCCGGGCACCAGACCGCGCGGTGAGTCTTGTGATACCTCTCGGCTTTGATGTTCCGACGTACTCGCAGGTGCTGACGCCCCCACCTGCCCTCGTGCGGCATGGCGAGCCATCCTGGCAGGCTGTGCCGTCGTGGCAGGCAGGGGACGTCCCCAGCTCGTCCCCACCCTCCACCCCTCAAAAGGGGGTATCGGCGGTCCCGCTGGCCGACCTGGGGGTGGAGCTTGTCCTGGCGGAGGAAGGCAAAGACCTCCAGGGGCGCTGGTTTCAGCGCTTCGAAGTGACTATCAAGCCTGGCGGCACCCTGGCCGATGCCTCTCTCGTCCTCTACGGCGACGAGCGCCGCGCTCCCGAGCTGTTAGAGCTGGTCCGGAAGCGACAGCCGAACATCGATGCCCAGCACATCCCGGTGGGGCTGAAGATCGGCGTTACCGTCGATCCTTCGGTGGCTTTCGTGCTCAAAGACAGCAGGCGCGAGGGCGATTGGGAGATAAACACCTACTACAACGGAGCAGTCGAGCGCCGGCGGGCGAACGCCCGCGTGGTGGAGCTTCCCAGCGATAAGCCGGCTCAGGAATTTGCCGTTCCCGGTGATACCAGCGACCGCCCCGTGCCTGCCGGTGCGCGCCTGCTCGAATACCAGTATCGGGCGGATGAGACCTTTGAGCAGGCCGTGGCGCTCATCTACGGAGCGGATACCATCAAGGCAATGGAGCATTTCATCTCTCAGACCGGCGTCGACGTCAACAACTGGCCACCCCCTGCTCTGGACAGGCTGCGAATTGTCGTGGCCCCGGGGCTGTCGTTCACCGATGATCCCATAGAGGAAGTGGCGATCCCTTCGCCGCCATCGGCTCAGTTGCCTCCGGAAGTGGAGCAGATGCAGCGCGACCAGGATGAGCAGCGGCGTAAAGCGGGCATCTACCGCGCGAAGGTTGACAGCTACGGTGCGACTTACCGGATGCGTATTCTCGATGCGGGAGTCAGCAGCCGCTATCTGGCCACTTTGCTGTACAACGACCCGGAACGCTGGATGGATGTGGTCCAGGCCGCCGGCTTCAAGGTGCAGAAGGACCAGCCTCTGGACAACATAAAGCTGCAGGGGCGCGAATTCGAGCTATTCCTCGAGTACGATGAGGAGTGGTTTCCATTGGGGGAGCCTGTCGTGGATGGGGCGAGGGGCACCCGGACGATCCAACTGCTCGATGGCACCCAGGTCACCACTGCCCTCAAAGGGGCCAACCGCGTCGTGATTCTGCCCAGCGGCTTTCGAAAGGTGATATATCAGCCCATTGAGCTGAGTCTGGCGCTGGCGCGCGTCGTGGCCTACGTTCAGAACAGCGGTGAGGACGGAGCAGCTCGCCTGCTGTGGGACTGGGACCCGGGCGTGCAGCGGCAGTCGGGGAGCGTGCTGCAGACCGCCAACCTTGTCGTGCAGAACAAACAGGTGCTGCTCCAGGTGAGGGTGGAGATGAAGCGCTCGCCGGGCCCCGACCCGGTGGCGCTGCTCCGCCAGTTGTCGCCGTGCCTGTTCGCCGCAGCGGCCGTGTTCCTGGGCACGCTGCTGGTCCTGGTGGTCGGCAGGGCAAGCGGGCCCAAGCCCTACCGGCGGCGCCACTGACCTAGCGCAGCCGGAGCACGGCCATGAATGCCTCCTGGGGAATGTCGACGTTTCCAACCCTCTTCATTCGCTTCTTGCCCTCGGCCTGCTTCTCCAGTAACTTGCGCTTTCGCGTGACATCTCCCCCGTAGCACTTCGCCAGGACATTCTTCCGCATCGCCGCGATGTTCTCTCGAGATATGATCTTGCCGCCGATGGCTGCCTGGATCGGGACCTCGAACAGTTGCCGTGGGATGAGCCGCCGGAGCTTCTGCACCAGCTCGCGGCCGATGGCATAGGCGTTGTCGGCATGGGTGATCAGGGACAGGGCGTCCACCGGCTGGTTGTTCACCAGTATCTCCAGCTTCACCATCCTGGCCGGCCGGTAGTCGGCGAAAGTGTAGTCGAGGGAGGCGTAGCCCTGCGTGCGCGATTTCAGCTCGTCGTAGAAGTCTACCAGCATCTCGCTGAGGGGCAGCTCGTAGCTCAGCAGCACCCGCTGCTCGTCCAGGTACTCCATCCGCTCGAAGGAGCCGCGCCGGTTCGTCACCAGCTCCATGATGGTGCCGATGTAGCGGCTGGGAGCGACGATGGAGATTTTCATCCAGGGCTCGCCGATGGTGACGATCTTGGACGGGTCGGGCAGCTTGGCCGGGCTGTCGATGGCGATTTCCTGCCCGTCGGTGGTCTGCACGCGGTATTCCACGCTGGGAGAGGTGATGAGCAGGTCAAGGTTGTACTCGCGCTCGAGCCGCTCCTGCACGATCTCCATATGCAGCATTCCCAGGAAGCCGCACCGGAAGCCGAAGCCGAGGGCCAGCGACGTCTCCGGCTCGAAGGAAAGGGCGGCGTCGTTCAGGCGCAGCTTCTCCAGCGCCTCTCGCAGCAGGAGGTAATCGGCACTCTGAGACGGATACAGCCCGGCGAAGACCATCGGCTTGGCCGGCCGGTAGCCGGGCAGGGGCACGCTGGCCCCGTTCACCGAGGTAGTAATAGTGTCGCCGACGCGACAGTCGCCGACCGTTTTCAGGCCGGTCGCGATATATCCCACCTCGCCGGCGGCGAGGCTGTCCACCGTCACCATCTGGGGGCGAAACACGCCCACCTCGAGGGCCTCGGCTTCCCTGCCCGTGGCCATCATCGTGAGCCGGCCCGCTGGCTGCACTGTCCCGTCTACCACCCGCACATAGGTCACAACACCTTTATACGGGTCGTAATGCGAATCGAAGATGAGCGCCCGCAGCGGCTGATGGAGGTTGCCTCTCGGCGGCGGGACGCGCTTCACGACCGCTTCGAGGATCTCTTTTGTCCCGATGCCTTCCTTCGCCGAGGCGAAGATGACCTCGCTGGTGGGAAAGCCAATCACATCCTCGATTTCCTGCGCCACCTTCTGCGGCTGGGCACCGGGCAGATCGATCTTGTTCACGACGGGGATGATGGTCAGGTCGTGCTCCATCGCCAAGTAGACGTTGGCCAGGGTCTGGGCCTCGATGCCCTGGGCGGCATCCACCACCAGTATGGCGCCTTCGCAGGCCGCCAGGCTGCGGCTGACCTCGTAGGTGAAGTCCACGTGCCCCGGCGTGTCGATGAGGTTGAGCTGGTACTGCTGGCCGTCCTGGGCGCGGTAAGCCATCCGGACCGCCCGGGCCTTGATGGTGATGCCTTTCTCTCGCTCAAGGTCCATCGAGTCCAGTAGCTGCTCGGTCATCTCCCGGTTAGAGACCGTGCCGGTATATTCAAGAAGCCGATCAGATAAAGTTGTCTTGCCGTGGTCGATATGTGCCACGATGGAGAAATTCCGTATATGCTGTTGGTCCATGGTGTTTCCAGTATAACACAGCTCTGGCCGGCCGTAGTATGGCGGCCGGCTCGACGTGCCGAGTTTGACAGGCATCGGCCCGGCGCATAGAATCCGTCCGTGGGGCTACATACATAATGCTGCTGTGCCGTTTGTGCGCGAGGGAGGGTTGCTCAATGAAAGTTCGCCATTATCGTCAGGCGGAGGCCGAACAGGAGATGCCGGGCGTGGCGATGCGCACGGTGATCGGCGCGAAAGAGGGCGCGCCGCACTTCGCAATGCGGGTGTTCGAGGTGCAGCCGAACGCTTCCACACCGCTCCACCATCACCAGTGGGAGCACGAGGTCTTCGTCGTCTCCGGTCAGGGCGTGGTGGCGGCGGCTGACGGGGAGCGGGCCATCGGCGCCGGCGATGTGGTATACGTCGCTCCCGGCGAGCAGCACGCCTTCGCCAACAGGGGAGTGGACACCCTGCGGTTCGTCTGCTGCATTCCGCTGGAGTCGGGATAGCGGCAGGGCCGCGCTTGCAGCAGCGGCCGTCTTCTCGCTCGCTCGGGCGGCTCGCAGATGTTTCCCTGGAGCCCGCGCGGCTACTGTGCCTGGATTTGCATAGCCAGGCTTTGCAGCGTCGTAGAGCCGGCGACCCGCACCCGGCCCAGCTCCAGAAGGTCGGCCTCGCGATGCCATGTGTCGTATTCGGTGGTCACGGCCGCCTGGTATCCCGCAGCCTTCAGCAGCGAGATCGCCCAATCGCTATAGCTGCCGCTGGGATAGGCGAAGGCGATAGTCTTCTTCCCCAGCATCGTGTCCAGGGCCCGCTTGCTGGCAATCACCTCCGTGATCGCCAATGTCTCATCCATACTGCGCATGTCGGTATGGCGGGCTGTGTGGCCGCCGAAATCTATGCCGTTGGCCGCCATCTCGACGATCTCCTGCGAGGTCAGGTACTGTGGCCGGCCCACCCAGTCGGTGATGATGAACACCGTGGCCGTCTGGCCGTACTTCTTCAGCACGGGGTAGGCGTTGGTGTAGAAGTCGCGGTAGCCGTCGTCGAAGGTGAGGATGATAGGCTTGGGGGGCAGCGGCTGCTTCGCCTTGAAGTAGGCGACCAGTTGCTCGAAGGAGACGGTGTGATAGCCGTTACGCGTCAAGTAGTCCACCTGGGCCTCGAAGTTCTTCGGCGTGACCGAAAGGTTGAAGCCGGCCATGTCCGTGGGATCGGGGTTCACCCGGATGTAGTGGTACATAAGGATGGGGACCTTGACCCGCGCTGGCAGCGGTGTGGGACTGAGGGTTGGGCTCGGCGTGAGTGTCACGGTGGGCGATGCCGTAGGCGTGCCGGTTGCCGTGGGAGTAGCGGAGGGGGCGTCCGTCGCCGTGGCCGTGGATGTCGGTGTGGTCGCCGGAGTGGAGGCCGCCGATTCTTCTGCTGGGGACCGAGGTTGCCCCGCGTCTTGCGTGTCAGCGGCAGCCTTGGGAGGCTCGACGCCGAGCTCGACCATCGCCGAGGTGACGCCGATGGGGACTATTGCAGGGAGGGCCATCCTGTGGGCATAGTATTGTCCCATTCCAGTCACGAATACAGCGACCAGCGCCATCGCCAGCGTCAGGCTGGCGCCGAGGGCTACCCATAGCAGCCTTTCCACGATGGCCTCCGGCGGGGCACCACCCCCGTGGCGCCCCGGTCAACAATGCAGGTCAGCTCACTTACTTAACGGTCAACGAGATTATGTCGCGGCTGCGCGGCGAAGGCGCATCGCTTCGGGCCACAAATGATGGCAAGCTGGATTATAGCACGAAGCATTACGCAAGGGAGCAGTCGGGGAAGCTGTGAAGCGGTTCAGGAGCTGCTTCACCGCTACCGCAGCCTGTCTGCAACCAGGAGGCCGATTGCGGTCGCCGCCAAGGGCAGCCAGATCTTCACGATATCGGGCATTGCCATTCGTATCGCAGGCATAGCGGGACTGTAGCATAAGCTACGACTGCTGTCTATCATTTGCCGCCCGGTTCTAGTAGTACGTCAACACCGCGATGATGGTCTGTCATCCTGAGCCCTTCGCTACCGCTCAGGATAGACTTCGCGAAGGATCTCAGCCCTCTGAGGCCGGGATTCTTCGCCTCTCGCCAGAGGCGAGTCTGCGACCGCTGCGCTTCGGCTCAGAATGACATCCATCACTCCGGCTGTGACTGGTCACTAGAAAGGCAAATCGTGGTCAATCGTAGAGTCCTTGTCCTACTGATTGTGGTGGCGCTTGCCGTCATTCTGTCGTTGTTCCGAGGCATCAGCACCGGGGCCATCCCCGGCCCCGAGGGCACGCGTAGTATCGCCGCTGGCATCCTTGCCGCCGGCAAGTCGGCGGCCAACGGAAACCCCGACGGCGCTCGGCCAGCGGTTGACCGGCCACAGCCGAGGAACTTCTTGCTGGTGGGCTGGGATGGTGCCGACCGGCGCCGGGTCGAGCAGGCAATGGCCGCCGGCGATCTGCCCGTCATCTCCTCACTGGCGCAAGGTGGCTCTTTCGTGCCCATCGAGATCCGTGGGGCGACTGACAGCGCCGCCGGCTGGGCCCAGGCGCTGACCGGCTACGACCCCGACATCACCGGCGTCTACAGCAACAGTCAGGTCCAGCCCATTCCCAAGGAGTACACGCTCTTCGAGCGGCTGCGGACCCATTCCGGGGCGAAGGACTTTGCTGCGGCAGCCGTCATCAGCGTCGACCACCCGCTCCTGTCCGAAATGCCGCTCATGCAGCTTCCGCGTTTGAAGCCGGGCAGCCGGCCCGGCATTGTCGATAGGATGATCGATGACATCCTGGCCGGGTACGGGCTGAATTTCGGGAGGTTGTACTTCGATGTCCGGGACAGCGTGGACATCTATGTCAGCGGCTTCGGCGACGATCCGGCTGCCCTCGCCAGGGAGGCGGGTTTCCTCGACCGCTACGAGGGCCGGCCCTTCTTCATCTTCTTCCATATCCTGGCGCCGGACCACTGGGGCCACAACAACGGCGAGGACTCGCCGGAGTACTACAACGCGCTGGTGGGTGCGGATAAGGTGACCGGTGCTCTCGTGGATAAGCTGAAGGAGCAGGGGATATACGATCAGACGCTGGTGTACGTGACCGCCGACCACGGCTTCGACGAGGGGCAGAAGACGCACGACAACGCGCCGTACGTGTTCCTGGCGACGAATGATGTGCTGGCGGCCGAATCCGGCGACCGGGCGGACATCGCCCCGACGATCCTCGACCGGATGGGCGTCGATCTGGCTGCCATCGACCCGCCGCTCAGCGGCCATTCACTGCTGCGAGCAGACGAGCCACCGGCGGAGTAGTACCAGAAAACGCCCCTGCGCGGGTTCGGTAACCCCGCGCAGGGGTATTTTCATTAGACTGAGGCCTGCCGTCCGAAGAGGTCTTTCTCGAGCCTATCAAATGCATTTCTCAGGTCACGGTTATAGCTCTGTACAACGAACAAGTACGAGTATTCGCCCGACGGGTCGATTCCAATTCCTGGGCTGTCTTCATCGCCAAACATAGCGATTCCACAACTCTTCTTGACGTAGTATTCATGCGCTAAGCCGCACCGGAAAATGTCGTACACGTTGTGATGCTGTCTGAAGGCCTTGTACCCGGGTCCCAACTCGTCGAAAAAGAGGTTGAAGTTCTCTGATGCAAAGTCCTTTCCATCGTCGCGCTTCCTACAGAAACGCAGTTTCCCGCCGAACTCGGTGTAACAGAGCAATCCCAGTGCTGCAAGGAAATTGCCACCGCCAGGTGTGATTCCCATACATAGGAGCCGGTCGTGGTCTGCTCTGGCGATCTGCAGTTCTCTTTCGATGTCGGTGAAGATGAAGTTCTTGGCCTGAATAAATTCATCCCTATTCATATCGAAATCGTCCTTCGGCCTAACGTCAGCATCCAGTTGCTCGGCTGTGGCACGTCGGCTGTAGCGTATGGTTGGGCTGCTCTACCTCACTACTTGAAGCAAACTGGGGTCTTTCGGCGCAGATCTATCGATGTGATCTGCTTCCAGGGTTTTCAGAGCGAGCCAGTTAGCGAGCTGGGTCACACCCAAAAGGAACATGCTCCTATGAGTGTTTGGAAACTCAGGAAGAGCATCCGTAACCATCTTCGGCAGTTTCAGTGATTTGCACCAACTGACAATTAGAGGATCGTCGAAACTATAGCCATGCATCCTGTGGGCAAAATTGTTTCTGATGTCCCTTATCCTGTGAAGGTCGTCATACATACTTTCACTTATCAGGCCGAGGCAGTACGCAGCATCTATTCTCGAGCTAAACGAAGACAGAGGAGCGTGTTCACGTCCTGTGCCAAGAAGCTTTTTCACTATCTTCGGATTTTTCACGAAGGACCTTGACAGTAGGTTTCTCAACTGAGCGTCTAGGAACGCGGCCGCAATGAGCACCGCTCCTCTCGCTGATTCATTTTGAAGCTCTTCGTAGAAGCCTTTCCAGTCCGTCAACGGATCAACCTTCATCTGAGTCATCTTGCAAATCCGCCTATCAGTTTATGAACGTCTTGCCGACAAGCCGGTGAACAGCACTCACGCTGACGATGGCACGCCCGGAGCAGGCTTGGCAGGTTTCGTCGGTTGGGCCAGCAATTGCAGCATATCTCCAGTGCAAGTGGGTGTCAAGCAGATAGGCGCGCGAAGGGGCCGGGTCACCCGGCCCCTACAGTCTCACCCTCGTCCCCGTCCCTCGCCGGAGGCGAGTCGCCCTTGGCGACTTCTCCCAAAGGGAGAAGGGAGGTTGCTGTTCCCTCTCCTCGCCCGGGCGAGGAGAGGGGAGGTTGTTGTTCCCTCTCCCACAGGGAGAGGTCTCCGAAGGCCCGCCGGAGGCGGTCTCCGTAGGCGACTCGCCGTGGCGAGGTCCGCCTCTGGCAGACGACTCGCCTATGGCGAGGTTAGGGTGAGGGCGCGCCCTCTACCCCGCCACCGGCGGCACCGGCGTTGGCGGCTCGGCCTCCAGGCCGAGATCGGCCAGCTTCGCGTCCACGAACGCTTGCAACCGCTGGATCATCTCGTCGGTCAGGTGCGAGAAGCGGCCCTGGGTGGCCACGTAGTCCTTCACCGGCCGCCATTTGCGGGGCCGCACGTTGACCTTCACGTGCCCGTCCTCGATCTCGTACAGCGTCCACATGCCGGTCTCTACGGCCAGCTTGCCGATCTCCGGGCCCCGGTGCGCCTCGAAGCTCCATCCCTTCGGGCAGGGCGCGTGGATGTGCATGAACGTGGGGCCCTTCACCGCCAGCGCCTTCCGTACCTTGTTCATCAGGTCCAGCGGGTAGGAGACGGAAGCCGTGGCCAGGTACTTCACCGCCGGATGGCCAGCGGCGACCATTTTCAGGAGGTCCTTCGGGAAGAGCGGCTTCGCGTCCGGCACCACCTTTCCAGGTGGGGTGAAGGTCGTATAGGCGCCGTACGGCGTCATCGGCGAGACCTGGATGCCGGTGTTGGCGTATGCCTCGTTGTCGTAGGTGATGAAGAGCAGGTCGTGGTTGCGGTACATCGCCCCGGACAGCGCCTGGAGTCCGATGTCGGACGAGCCGCCGTCGCCAGCGAAGCAGATGATGTTCGGGTACTCGCCGTCGTACTTCCCCTTGCGGATCATCGCCTTATAGGCGGCGGCGATACCGGAGATGACCGCCCCGCCGTTGGTAATCTGCGTGTGTATCCAGGGCACCGCCCAGGGACCACAAAGATATGAAGTATTGGCGACGTACATGCAGCCGGTGGGGCCGGCGAAGACCGTGTTGGGGCCGGCGGCCAGGGCAGTCAGGCGGTAGGCGAGGGCCGGCATGCAGCCGCCGCACGTGCGGTGCCCCGGCACATAGTACTCCGTCGTGGGCACGTTCCGCATGCTGCGGATCGGCTCGTAGTCAGCTATCTCTATCTTGTCGGGCTTTTGGGCGCCCAATCGCGCTTGTGCCATCGTGCTTCTCCTTATGCAACGTGTAGGGGCTCGAAGCCGAGCCAGAAGACCCGCTTCTTCAGCCGTTCGGCGTCCGCCGCGGCCTTCATGGCCCTGGCCATCTCGTAGTAGTCGGCGAGCCGGATGTTCTCGCCGCCCAGCCCGCCGAGGAAGGTCAGTACCTTGGGCTGGGCCGGGGCGTAGTAGAGAGCCGACAGCACCTCGGCGGTGACGGGGCCGCTGTCGTAGACGGCCCCGAAGGAGTTGCTGATCTCCAGGACGCCGACCACCTTGAAGCGGGAGAGCGCCTCCGCAACCTCGTCTGTCGGGAAGGGGCGCATGAACCGTAACTGCACCACGCCCACCTTGAGGCCGTCCTTGCGCAGGCGCTCGGCGGCCAGCCGGGCCGGGACCGTGTGCGCGCCCTGGCCGAAGAAGACCATATCCGCGTCCTCGGTCATGTACTCCTGCAGGAAAGGCGAGTAATTGCGCCCGAACACCCGGTTGAAGTCGGCGATGACCGACGGAATGACCTCGCGCGCCCGGACCATTGCCTCGGCGCGGCCCAGCTCGATGGCCGCCCCCTGGTCGGCGCGGCACTGAGGGCCCATCAGCACGGGCTGGCGCGGGTCAAGCTTGTTCCGGGGATTGAACGGCGGCAGGAACTCCTCGACCTGGTCGGAGTCGGCCAGCTCGACTTCCCCCGAGATATGCGATATGAAGTAGCCGTCCTGGCAGGGGAACTGAGGCAGCATCACGCGCGGGTCCTCGCCCAGCCGGTAGTAGATGAGGGTATTGTCGTACGCCTCCTGGGGGCTGGCTGCCCAGCCCATAAGCCATCCCTGGTCGCGGGCGGACAGGGCGTCGGTGTGCTCCGAGCCGAAGTCGCCCGGTGGATCGAGGGTCCGGTTGGCGATCATGCACTGGACCGGGTGGAACTCGCCGGCGATGGGAGAGTACAGCTCGAAGGCGTAAGTGGCCCCAACGCCGGAAGTGCCGGTGAAAACGCGTGCGCCGGCCGCGGATGCTCCCAGCACCACGCTCAACTGGGCGTGCTCGCCCTCGCCGTGCACGAATTCGGCGTCCAGCTCGCCGTCGGCCACCATACGGGCCAGCTCGATCATCGTGCCGGTGTACGGTCGGATGGGGTACGAGCATATCACATCGACATTGGCTGCCTTCACCGCCTCGGCCGTCGCCTTCGCACCCGCAATTCGGACTTTCCTGGGCATTGTGCTTCTCCTAATATGTGATCCGGACGACATCGCCGGCGTAGTTCAGCTCTGGCTCGGGACGGATCGCGCCCTCAACCGGGCACACCGACCAGCACACCCCGCAGCCCTTGCAGTACTTGAGGTTCACGGCAATTCGCTCGCCGCTGCGCCCAGGGACTTCAATGCACGAGTCGGGACAGCTAATCCAGCACATACGGCAAAGAGTGCATTTCCCAAGATCGATGACGGGCCGCTGCTGCCGGTAGTTGCCGGTTATCATGTCCTCGTTTTCGCCGCCGGGCGCGGGCGCCGGTATCACCAGGTCCACTTTGCTGCGGTAGCCCTCGGCCAGCACTTCGACCGTCGGCTCCTCGGGAATGTAGCCCGGGTTCTCCAGGAGCTCGGTTTCGTTGTAGCCCAGCTCCAGCCCGTGGTGGTCGCGCTCGATGGCCTTCAGGGATTCTATAGATACGACGCCGGATGCTCTGCTGAATGCGCCCAGCAGTATGGGGGCGCCCTTCAACTGGGTGGCCGTGTCCACTGCCCCTTCGCCGGCGCCGTATGGAACGTAGGGAAGCGCCACATTGCCTACCTCGATGGTGGCCAGGGTCTTGAGACGATGCAAATTGGGCAGGTCCTGAAGCAGAGCCAGCATGGCTTCCGGCCCGCGGTTGGTATTGACGACCAGGACGCCTCCCGGCTCCAGTCCCTTCAATACGTTGCAGCCCTTAAGCAGGGTGGCTTCGGTCACGATGACGACGGACGGGCTGTGGTTCTCGTAGATATAAGGCTCGGCGATGGGCTCGACGCAAAGCCGCGCGTACGACCGGCAGGGGACGTCGATACGGTCGGGTGAGTCGGCGTAGTTGTCGAATGCCTGTACGAACTTGCCCTCTCGGGCTCCGGCGCTGGCGATAGCATTGGCCAGGCGCCGGGCTAATCGCGCCTCGGTGACGCCGCGGAACCAGATGGTGACCTCGATGAGGTTCGCTTGGGTAGCCAACTAACAACCTCCTTGGTATGCGGAAGCTACGATACAGGACTGTGTAATTAATGGGCCGGTAGTACCCGGACGTGCTTCCCAAATATAGCACACGCGAGAGAGCATTCCAAGCTCGGCGCGGTGCATCAGGCAGTACCGGCAACCAGGGTTTTCCCGTCGTAGCGGCCGACCCGCGTGTCAGCCCGAACACGGCACGGGCCGTGTCCTGGCGCCCACTGGGTTCGATTGGCGCCAGGGCGCCAATGACACGCGGGTGCGCCCCTACAATAGCGCGGGACCGCATGGAACGGTCCCTCATAGTTGGCGGAACTGGCGCACTCCGATAGTACTATGCTTGAGTACTATGCTTGCCCCGGTCTTTCTTTTGCCATGAATCTACTGTGCGCTTGGCTGAGGTCCCCGGCATGGGTATCCTGGGATGCTGAGGATCGGGTCAGAGTCGTCCCATCCCGCTACCGCGAGTTGACCATCCAGCAACATATCCAGGAGCAATGCCCGGAGCCGCGTCATCTCTGCCCAGGCTATCAGCCTTGCCGAACAGTAGCCGCGTCTTCGTACCAGCAGATCGATCTCCCCCGGTTCCAGCAGATCAATACGTTCAGGCATTTTCACAGCCGTACCTCCATCGACCCCACTACAGCGATCCTTTCGGAATGTTGGAGCCTCACCGGCCTACACTCTGACTACGGCCTGCATCTCGCCATCGAGCGTTGCTGTGGTTTCGGTGCACGAAATCGTTTTCTAAAGGCCGTTCGCCATACAGTTGATAGAGAATCGCCTTGTGGTCATCTATGACTTCGACTTCGGACTTCGACTTCGCGCCGTTCGCGGATTTCGAGCGAGCAGGTCTGAGTGCATCGTTCACTGGATCAACTCCTGTTCCGTGGCGATAGGCGTGTTTGGCGCCCGGCGCATTGAAGCGGGGTTATTCCCGCCGGGGAATCGTGAGGGGCCTGTTCACAAGAGTATTCTGGCTTACAGCCGCCGAATGTCGAAGCGTCTGCTCCGATCCATCAACCGGCGAGGTTGTGGTCCGGATGTGCATTTCGATGTCATCTGTCGCACGGGGGTCGTGCCTGAGCCTGGCATCGAAGCGGATGAAGGCAAGGCCCGTGTTGCAGTTGTGCACGATTCCGTCCGCTCGAAGTGCTGTCGGGAACGACCCTTCCGCCGGCCAGTCATCGATCACGCCGCCGGCCTGGATGAAGAAAAGGGAGAAAGCCATGACAAACACAAGCAGACGGGGGCGTTTCGCTACCCGCAACTCATTGACCAGCAGGACGTCGATGAATCTGCTACGCATAGCATCGCCTGCTTTCGTTGATTGCCAGGCTGACAAATGACGGAAACAGCGCCGCCTATGGTTCTCTCTTCTTGCCCTTTGTCCTATCCGAGGGCGCCCGTCTTCCCACAGCTCGTGTCGCGTGAAGACCAGCTAATGATTGCTTCATCCGTTAGTATACTACGGGCTGAATATAACACATCTTGTTGGATGATGCAACAAATAAACTGGAATACTATGTGTTGCTGCTTGTGATGTCGATCTGCTCGGTCCTCGCCGCGATCGCGGTGGGGCGGGCAAAGCGCCCCACCGCATCCATCGTCGCCGGCGGTCTCTTGTGTGGTCCACCGGTCGCATGGCATCCTCCGCGCTACCCGCGCCGGTCCAACGCCACCTTCAGGGTGTCGCCCCGCAGGCCGTTGCGCAGCGCCTCCAGGGCCAGGATATCATCCGGCGGCACGTTGCCCAGGTTCACGTTCACGCCGAAGCGAAGGATCAGGTAAAGCTGCTGGTTCTTCAGGGGCGCCTCCCAGATGATGTCGTTGACGTCTTTGACGCCGGAGATTATCTGGTCGAGCTCCGACACCTCGACGTTGCCGGATGCGTCGAAGATGCCGACGCCGTGGCCCGACTCCCGGGCCTCGACGATGACCTTGAAGACCCCCATCTCCAGGTCGGAGGCAATCTCCTCCTGCATCTTGGCGATGGCAATCTCCTCCTTAGGGTCCTTCTTGCCCACCTCCGAGATTACCTTGAAGCCGGAATCCAGCGCCTGCTTGATGACCGACCGGCGGGTCTCGTCGTCCATCTGGATGGTGCCGTCGGAGATCTCCAGGGCGCCGAACCCCAGCTCTTTGGCCCGCTTCAGGTATTTACCGTAGGTGCCCTGGGCCACGGCTACCTCCAGGAATGTCCCGCCGGGATATATGTCGACGCCGGCGTCCCTCACGATGCCGATCTTCTCCCGGAGCAATCCCTCCTCCAGGAAGGCCGAGGTGCCGAAAGTAAGTTTTAAGCAGTCGATGCAGTGACTTGCGTTGGCCATGAGGTCGCGAGTGGCGTTCAGCCCCAGGCCCTTGTCGATGACCATCGTTATGCCGACGCTGCGCTTGCCGTTGACTTTTGCCGAGCGGCCGGGCAGCGGCATCTCAAAGCAGTCACCCCAGGCTTTCATCAGATCCCCTCCATACTGTTCTTTGGTCCGGCCAGTATCGTCCTGGCCCGTTTGATTGGGAAGGCCTCCCCCGAAACAAAGCGTTCCATAGAGGACAGGCGTGCCCGCATCAGCGCCGGGGTGTCGAAAGTGTCCAGGGGAAGCACCTCGTACAAGAGCGTCGTGCCGCCTATCTTCTCGGTGGCGTTATCGAATAGCATGTGCACCAGCCGGCGCCTGTCCCGCACCTCGTTGATGATGGCGGCGCCGCGTCCGGCTTCGATCTTAGGGAAAAGCAGCGTGACGTTGGGATTCAGGAGAATGTCGGAAGGCGTGGAGACGGACTCCAGATCGATGGCGATCTTGGTGGCCCAAGGGTCGCCCACCTCGGGGAGGACGAGGCCCAGGCGCTCGGCGGCCGCGGGAAAATCGAACAACAGGTTGCCGATCCGGATGTTGTCCACCATCGCGCCCTTAAAGAAGCGGCACCCATCGGGCCCGAACTGGAAGTGCACCATCTCGGTGCTGAATATCTGATAGCCGCGGCTGAGGCCCTCCAGGAGCAACACTGTCTTTCCAGCGCCGGCGCCTCCGATGATGATGAGAAGCTCATTGTCGTCGGGGATGAACACGCCGGAAGCGTGGAAGCTGTAGATGCAGTGGTAGCGCTCCAGCGTGGCCATAGCATACTTGAAGAATAGCCCCAAGTTGCCGAAAAGGCTGTAGCGGCGGTCGGACGCCTCGGTGTCGAGGCGAGTGAAATCGGCGGCCGCGAAGACGGCGCGATCGGTGACCCTGATCTCGGGCGGCAGGGATGGAACGTCGTTGATGTAGATGTAGGCGTCGAGCTCGCCGAGGAATGGGATGCGCGGCACGGCCCGCACGTCGGTCAGCAGTGACTGTATGACCTCTTTCGATTCGAAGAACTCCGGCGCGTCGATCAGCGTGGGATTGTTGGATATCAGCCCGAACGTCGCCCACAGCAGTGACACGGCCCGACAATGCAGTTCAGCCACCGGCAATCTCCTCACCCGAAGTGACGTCCGCCTCCTACAGGCACTGCGCGTTCCGCGGGCCGACCGGCCCCATCTCGACGCTGATGCTAGCATAGCCACAAATGACCGTCAATCCGAGAAGCGTTCGTTGCCTCAACTAACGAGCCCTTCACTTCGTTCGGGAGGAACTCCCTGAAGGGTCTCTCTACGGGCGAAGCAAGCTTCGCCCCTACTGGGCTGGGCTGGGCTGGGCTGGGCTGTGCGCGCTTCTATGCCCGCGGGCCTTCCGCGTTGGCGCACGGGCGCGCCTGATGCTAGAATGTGCGCACCAACATTACCAACACTGGCAGGGCAGGAAAATGAGCGCATATGATATCGAGCGGGTTGTTGCCCGCGAAATAATGAACGGCATCGGCAATCCCACGGTGGAAGCGGACGTCTGGCTGGCCGGAGGGCAAATCGGGCGCAGCTCGGTGCCCAGCGGCGCCTCCACCGGCAGCTACGAGGCCCTGGAGCTGCGCGACGGCGGGCCTCGCTTCGATGGGCGCGGCGTTCTGAAGGCGGTGGAGAACGTCAACGAAATCATCGGCCCGCGGCTGGTGGGGATGGATGCCACCGACCAGCGGCGCGTGGACGGCGCGATGGTGGAGCTCGACGGCACCGACAATAAGGCGCGCCTGGGGTCGAACTCCATCCTGGCCGTGTCGCTGGCGACGGCCAACGCCGCGGCTAAGGCCGTGGGGCTGCCGCTGTACCGTTACATCGGCGGGCTGCGCGGCTGCCGGCTGCCCGTCCCCGTTGCCAACGTGATGGCCGGGGCCAAGTTTTCTGGCAACGAGCTCGACTTCGAAGACCACGCGATATTTCCCGTGACGCCTATGACTTTCCGCGAGGCAACGCGACACATCGCCGAGATTTACCGTAAGCTTGGCGCTATGCTGGAGCAGCGGTACGGCCCTGTGCCAGCGGTGGGCGGCGCGTACACCCCTCCCATCGGCGACGAGGATGGGGCAATGACCACCATCTGCGAGGCCATCGCCGCTGCCGGATACGAGGGCGAGTTCGCTCTCGCCATCGATGTCGCTTCCGGTCTGTTCTATCAGCCGGACACGGGCAAATATCGCCTCACGGTGGGCGACCTGAGCCGCGAGCAGTTGCTGGCCCACTACAAGGACCTCATCGGCCGATTCCCGATACGCCAGATCGAGGACCCGCTCCACGAGGATGACTTCGAGGGGTTCCGGCTGGCAAAGGAGATGCTCGGCATCCAGGTGGTGGGAGACGACCTTTTCGTCACCAATCGCAAGCGGCTGGAGAAGGGCATTGCGGCAGGGGCGGCCAACGCGATGCTCTTCAAGATCAACCAGGTGGGCACTATCACCGAGGCGCTGGAGGCGGCAGACACGGCCTACCGCGCGGGCTACGACGTCGTGGCATCGGTGAGGTCGGGCGAGTGCGAGGACACCTCAGTGGCGGACGTCGTGGTGGCTATCGGGGCTTCGTACATCAAGCTCGGCGCGCCCGCACGAGGGGAGCGCAGTAGCAAGTACAACCGGTTCCTCCGCATCGAGGAGGAGCTGGCCACGGGCCTTCGAGTACCCTGATCGACTATTCGCACCCTCGCCGGGGCCGACCTGCGTGTCGGCCCCGGACGGACAATCAGGCAGGACGCACACACGGGTGCAGCCGTGCGGATCGAGCACTGCACACGTGACGTTGGCCAAATCCCGCGTCTGGCGCGTCAGTATATTGACATGCGTCGATATATGGTTTATCATTTGAGCATAATGAGCGAGCCGAGATTGGTCCAAAGCGACAAAAGTTGCTGCGCACCGGCGGACGCGTCGTGCGAGCGGCTATACGCGGGCCTCGAGGAGGCGGCCAGGCTGTTCAGGGCGCTGGCTGATGAGACGCGGCTGGCCATTCTCAGGCAGCTACGAGAGCGAGGCGAGGTGTGCGCCTGCGAGTTCCTCGCCTGCTGTGAGCTGGCCCAGCCAACCGTGTCGCATCATCTGAAGGTCCTTCGTGACGCCGGCCTGGTCAACGCCGTCAAGCGCGGGCTCTGGGTCCACTACACGTTGAACACGGCAAAGCTGGACGCCCTGCGGTCGCTGCTGCCCTAGACATTGTTCCTGTACATTCCTGCAAGGGTTGCTGCTGGTCGAATATATAGATGATTGTCGATGTATCGGCGGCCACCACATGCCTGCCGGTGATGATCGGATGATGCTTGAGTGGCGTCACATAGATGTTGCTTGAGGAAGGAAGCCGGTATGCACCGGCAAAGGAAAAGGAGAAGGAGAAAGAATATGGCGACAGAACCAAGTGCCGATCAGATTCGAGAGGCGGTACGAGAGAAGTACTCCGAAGCGGCGAGGCGGGTCAGCCTGGTTCAGGGGGCGAAGTCTGGCTCGAGCTGCTGCAGTGGGCCTACAAGCCTCATCGCTTCGAGCCTGTACGATGGAAGGGATCTGGAGGAAGTGCCCGATGCAGCGGCCCTGGCGTCCCTGGGCTGCGGCAATCCGACGCTGCTGGCACAGTTGAAGCCGGGCGAGATGGTCCTCGATTTGGGGTCCGGCGGCGGAATCGACGTCATCCTGTCGGCGAAGCGCGTCGGGCCGGGCGGCCTGGCATACGGGCTGGATATGACCGACGAGATGCTCGCGCTGGCCAGGGCCAATGCCAGGCAGGCCGGCGTGACCAACGTCGAGTTCCTGAAAGGCCATATCGAGGCCATCCCCCTGCCCGACGCCAGCGTCGACGTGATCATCTCGAACTGCGTCATCAATCTATCCGCCGACAAGGATGCCGTGCTCGCCGAGGCCTACCGGGTGCTGAAGCCGGGCGGCCGGTTTGCCGTGGCCGACATCGTCGTGCAGGGCGGGCCCCTTTCGCCGTCCGTTCGCCAGCTCATGGCCTTGTGGGCCGGATGCATTGCCGGAGCCCTGCGAGATGATGAGTATCGCCAGAAGCTCGGCCGCGCCGGCTTCGTGGACATCGGCCTGCAGGTGCTGAAGGAGTACGGTGTCGAGGATGTCCCGACGGAGGCGCGTTGCTGCATACCGGAAGGCCTGGCGCTGGACCCGGGAACGAAGATCGTCTCGGCGTTTATCCGGGCGACGAAGCCGGCCCAGTAGCAGCAAAACAGAGAGCCTCCGGCTGGGTGTCAGACCTCATTCTCGGACCGACCCTCACCCTGTCCCTCTCCCTGCCAGGGAGAGGGAACCACTCTCTTCGGTTTACCGGCTAGCTAAACGATGAGGTCACGGGCGTATGGCCAGGAGGCTGCCTGGCAATTCTTCAGGGGTCAAGGCTTCAGCGGTTAAGCATCCATAGCCTGAAATTCAGGTACCCGGCGAAGCTCGTCCACGCCAGGTACGGCACCAGCAGCAGTCCAGCCGGTATGGACAGCCTGGAGAACCTCCATATAGTCGCCAGTACAGCCCCCCACAGCACGGCGATAACGGCCATTCCGCCGCCAAGCGACCTGAATCCGAAAAAGACCACGGACCAGAGGGTATTGAGGGCCAGTTGCGCGCCGAAGACCCCCAGCGCTTGCCGCACGTCGGGCCTGGCCGGGCCCTTGCGCCACACCAGGAACGACGCCACGCCCATAAGCGTGTAAAGCGTGGTCCACACCGGCCCGAAAACCCAGTTCGGCGGGGTTTCGGCGGGCTTCGTGAGCTTCGCGTACCACGTCGGGATGGCCCGGGCAGTGAAGGCGCCGCCGATGCCGCCCGCGGCCTGCGAAATGACGATGCTCACGATCAACGGTACGATCTCCGCTCTCTTCGCCTTTTCCATCTCCCCTCCTCCTGCGCGCCATATCATGAATCAATGATACAGCCAAACGCCGAAGGCCGCGTAGGGACAGGGTCTTATTATTGTCCGAGGGTAACAGCGGGCCGACGGCGAATAAGCCTCACCACAGAGTTCTCATAGCCTGGCGGCCACCACCCCAAATGAAAGCTATGGCACACCGGCCGGAACCTTGCGCAGGTTCGGAACCTGCGCAAGGTTTGCTCAGGCCTCACCTCCCGATCCCTTCTTTCATATCAGACACCGAGGCGCAGAGAGGACGACAACTAGCGGACTCTGTGTCTCGGTGCCTCTGTGGTTGTCCGACCCAGAGCACTCTAGGACAGTGACGTTGGAGCATGAAAAGACTGTACGTAGGGAAGGCGGACCGTTGGATTTCCGCTACCGCGCTCTCGCCAGCACCAGCGCGTACACCTCTGCGGCGCCTGCCTGCCGCGCCCCCATTGCGCACGCATCCAGCGTGCTGCCCGTGGTGCCGACATCGTCCAGGAGCAGGACGCGCTGCCCGTCCAGCGCGCCCGGTCGCCCGGCGAACACCCCCGCGACATTCGCTTGCCGTTCGGCGGCGCTCAGCTCCATCTGCGGCGGCGTGTTGCGAGTCCGGCTGATGGCGCTCGTGACGACCGCGAGACCGCGCTGCCGGCCCAGCTCGGCGGCCAGCAGGACCGATTGATTGTAGCCGCGCTGGCGCTGGCGGGCAGGGTGGAGGGGCACGGGAACTACCACATCGAAGGACCAGGGCAACGCATCGAGCGTCGGCAGAAGCAGTTGGGCAAGGGGGGCAGCCAGGGAGCGGACGCCGCGGTACTTGAAGCGGTGAATCCCCTGCCGCAGGGGGCCATCGAAGAAGAAGGCGGCGCGCAGGCCCTGCAGGGCGCTCAAGCGGCCCTGGCACAGGGGGCATTCGTCTCGCCCAGCCCAGGGGCGGCCACACTTCCAACAGAGGGGGCCGGTTATGGGGTGGAGATCTCCACGGCAGACCGGACAGAGCCAGTCGCCGCGCCGTCCGCAGCCCATGCAGCGGGGCGGGAAGAGCAGATCGAGGAGGAGGGCGGCCCAGTTGCGGGGCATCGGAGGCGAGGAGGGCCGCTCAGCCGGAAGGCGAGCGAGGTGGCGATTGAATGGACGTCCGGTACCCTCTACGGGCCGGTGCCGCTCCACGCGAGGCCAGCTCGTCGGCCCGGGAGTTCAGCTCCCGGCGCACCGCCACAAGCTCCACGCTTTCGAAGCGACGCACCAGGGCACAAGCCTCCTCCCAAAGGGGGCGCAACGCGGCGTTCCGCACCCGGTAAATGCCCTGCATCTGGAGAACGACCAGCTCCGAATCCATATGCACCCGGAGGCGGGAAGCCCCTATAGCCAGCGCGGTCTCCAGTGCCCGGAGCAGGGCCCGGTACTCGGCCTGGTTGTTGGTGGCCGTGCCGACGGAGTCGGAGATCTCGACCAGCGTCCGGCCGGAAGGGTCGGCCAGCACGACACCGATTCCCGCCGGGCCGGGATTGCCCCGGCTGGCGCCATCGCAGAAGGCGATCAGCTCCCGATGGGCGCTCCCCCGCGAGGCGGGCGGAGGGGCAGCGCTCATCGGCTGACGCACAGGATGCGGCCGCAGCTACTGCAGAATACCAGGCTTGGGCTGCTGCGGGCCCGCTGGACCTCTTGACTGGGTAGGGTGATGCGGCAGCCCTGGCAGATGTTCTGCTCTACTCTGGCCACGGCCCGGCCCCGCTTAGTCTTGCGCAGGTCCTCGTAGGTCGTCAAGCTGGCCGATGGCAGGCCACCGGCCAGCCTTTCACGCTGGGACCGGAGCACGGCCAGGCGGTCCAGAAGCGCCGCCCGCTCCTCTTCCCATCGGGCCTGCTCCTGTCGCCAGGTGGCTTCGGCGGCGGCGTACTCGGCCTGCCGGTCCCGCAGGGCCGCCCGGGAGTCGTCCAACTGCACCATCATCTCGAGCTCGCGGTCCTCCAGCACTGACCGCTGTGCCCGAAGCGCCCGGACGTCCTGCTCCAGCGACCCCAGCTCCCGCGGGCTCCGCACCGTGCCGCCGTAGAGCTTTTCCTCGGCCTGCTTGGTCTTGTCGGCCTGGTTGCCGAGCTCCATGTCCGTGTCGCGTAGCTGGGTCTCTTGCTGGGCTACCGTGGCCTGGGCCTCTTGCAGCCTGGCCCTGGCCTGGAGTAAAGCTTCCGATTCGCCCAGGCTGGCCTCGACCTCGGCCAGCCGCCGCTCTTTCTCTTCGATCTCGAGGTCAATGGTCTGAAGTTCATACAGGCGTGGAGCCTCGCTCATCGATCGACCTCTATCCTAATCAGCATCGCAACCTATAAGCTTCCGCTCACCTATTCTAGCAGGAATCTTGCAGCATTCAAACATGAGGCAGAAAAGAGCAGGAGCCACCGGCATTCCTCGTCGGATTGACAGGCCAACACAGCAGGCCGCATAATGCCATCGATTTACGCAAGGAGGACTGATTCGAATGGCTCCTAAAGTTCTGGTTACCTCGCGCACTTACCAGATGAACCCTACGGCAATCGAGGCCCTGCACAGGACCGGATACGACATAACGATGATGAAGCCGGAGGATGCTGCCCAAACCGACAAGCTGATCGCCGCCGTTCCTGGCCACGATGCGATGCTGGCCGGCGCGGAGCCGATCACCCCGGCGGTGCTGGAGGCCGCCCAGGGGCTAAAGATTGTGTCGCGAACGGGCATCGGCGTGGAGAACGTCGATTTGCCGACGGCCACCAAGAAGGGCATCGTGGTCACCTTCACCCCCGGGGCCAACCACGACGCGGTGGCCGACTTCGTGCTGACCCTGATGCTGGAGCTGGCGCGGCGGGCATGGTACGGGTACGATATCATGCGGGCTGGCAAGTGGGGGCCTTACCAGGGCATCGAGCTGCCGGGCAAGACGATGGGGATCGTCGGCTTCGGCCGCATCGGCAAGGAGGTGGCGCGGCGGGCCCACGGCTTTCGTATGGAGATACTCGCCAACGACGTGGTCCGGGACCACGAGTTCGCCCGCCAGGTCGGCGCGACCTTCGTGTCGCTGGAAGAGCTGCTCCGCCGGTCCGACTTCGTCAGCCTGAACTGCTTCCAGTCCCCGGAGACGATGGGCATGGTTAACCGCAGCACCATCGCGCTGATGAAGCCCACGGCTTTTCTCATCAACACCGCTCGGGGAGGCCTGGTGAACGAGGCCGACCTGCTGGCTGCGCTGCGGGAAAAGCGCATCGCCGGGGCCGCCCTCGACGTGTTCAGCCGTGAGCCCACCTACGACACTCCCTTCGCCAAGCTGGACAACTGCATCGTGACGCCGCATCAGGCCGGGTACACCTACGAAGCCCTGGAGCGGATGGGGCTGATGGCCATCGACAATATGGTGGCCGTGCTGGAGGGCCGGCGTCCCAATGGCGTGGTGAACCCGGAGGTGTACGAGCGGTAAAGATATCTCTCCATCATCTACCCTATCTCGCCCGAGAAATATATGGCGGGGGCCCGGGAACCGCAGGAGTGGCGGGCCAGCAGGTGGGACGAGCCGGCGGCAGGAGTCGGCGTCGGCTGGGAGCGATCGGCATGAAGAGAAGCGGGATAGCCAGTTGCCTGGTGCTGGCGGCACTATTGTTAAGCTGCAGTGCACCGGCTGCCGTCCAGCCTGCTACCCGCGCCACGCTTGCGGTTCCCGCGCCATCGTCGACTCCGGATTCCTCGCCGGCCACGATAGCAACCCGGTCTCCGGCGAAGCCGACTGCACAGCTACGGGCCACGCCGGCCAGCCCGGTACCCATCCCGGCCACGCCTGTGGCCGTGGCTAGCCCTGTGCCGGCCGCCCGCCCGACGTTGATCGACGTGTTCTTCTCCCGCAAGCCCCAGTCCTACGACGATTTCTCGGCCGTTTTCCCGGTGCAGCGTAAGGTGCTCGATGGCAGTCAGGAGCGGCTGGCCGGGGTTGCGCTGGAACAGCTCATCGCCGGCCCGACGCCGGCGGAGCAGACTGCCGGCTACTTTTCAGAATTCGAGGGGATGCTGCACGGCGAGTCAAACTGCGGCGGACCATCCTTCACTCTGAGGATGAACGGCGATACGGCGATAGTGCGGCTGTGTCGCACCATCTCCTCGGCCGGCGTCGGCCAGGATGCCCGCACACGGACCCAGATCGAGGCTACCCTCAAGCAGTTCAGCTCGATTAGGCGGGTAGTCCTGCTGTCCGCTGATGGGCATTGCCTGTTCGATCTGAGTGGGCTCGACCTCTGTCTGAGGGCGACGCCCACGGTGCGCCCGCCGTGACAACCCCCAGGCGCTGGCCGGCTTGCCTGCCGTACCCGACCGGGACTGTCTGTCTGAAGCTCTCGATAGATCGCTCTAGCTAGGAGAGGAGACGTATGAAGATCGCCGATCTCACCTGGGAATCGTATGTGTGGCCGCGGCCCAAGCCGTTGTGGAGCACAAAGTATATGCTCACGTCGACCGGCTTCACGCTGGTGAAGGTGCACACCGACGAGGGACTGATCGGCCTGGGCATCGGACTTCCCGGTCTGCCGGGCAAGCAGATGGTGGAGCGGTTTAAGCCGAAGGTGGTCGGACAGGACCCCTTCGACGTGGAGCGCATCTGGAGCGACGTATGGGTGCCGCGCCAGATCGGCCGGCGGGGGATGGAGACGCGCGTCCTGTCGGCCATCGATATCGGCATCTGGGACCTGCTGGGCAAGATCACCGGGCAGCCTCTTTATCGCTTGCTCGGCGGTTATGCCGAGCGCGTCCCGGCCTACGTGGCGGGCGGCTACTATCACGAGGGCAAGGGGCTGCGGGAGCTGGCCCAGGAGGCCGAGGACAGCCTGCGTATCGGGGCGAAGGCCGTCAAGATCAAGATCGGCGGGGCACCGGTGGAAGAGGATGTCGAGCGGGTGCGGGTGGTACGAGAGACCATCGGCCCGCGGGTCCGCCTGCTGCTGGATGCCAGCAATGCCTTCGCCGGACGCTACTTCGAGGCCATCCGCTTCGCCGGTCTGGTGGAGAAGTATGATATCTACTGGTTCGAGGAGCCGGTGGCCCCCGACGACTACCGCGGGCATGCCATCGTCGGGGAGGCCACCCACATTCCCATCGCTACCGGCGAGAACGAGTACACTCGATACGGCTTCCGCGACCTGATTACGCTGGGCAAGCCGGCCATCTTGATGCCCGATGCGCAGTTCCTGGGCGGCATTACCGAGTTCCGGAAGGTCGCAGACCTGGCCCAAGCATACGACCTGCCCGTCTCGCCGCACGGCAGCCAGGATGTGCATGTCCATCTGGGAGCCGCGGTGCCCAATGGCCTTATGGTAGAGTTCTATCGTGACAATGTTGACCCCCTTTGGGGCAGGGCTTTCGTGGACACGCTGATGCTGAATACCGATGGCACGCTCAGCCCTCCGCAGCGTCCCGGCCTCGGCATCGAGCTCAACGAGAAAGTGCTCGGGCCGTACCGGGTAGAGTAGCTTGACCGACCGCGAGGCTGCGCATCGCTGGGTGCGCCCTCGTTCTATGCATGGCCGAACGATTGGGCTTGCCGGACCGTCTCCCAGCCTGCACCCCGAGGTTGCCGCCCTGCCTGCCGGGTGATATTCTGTTAATGAAGCGAAAACATCCCCACACGGTTGGCCACGAGGCTGAACGAGGAGGCTGAGCTATGGAACAAGCCAATGCCATCCCTTCATCTATTGCCGGAGAGCTGCCGGCAGGGGTAAAAGAAGAGCTGGCCAAAATGGCGCCCCCTTACCAGGCGGAGTTCGTCCGGGAGTACAAAAAGAACGCAAAGTCGCCGGTCATCGCCTACATTCTCTGGCTGCTGGGCTTCCACTATGCCTACTTCGGCAAGGGGAGGCTGCTCGCCTGGTTCTGGCTGCTTCTGGCGCCGGCGCTCATCTGGTTGGCGGTCGACGGTTTTCGCATCCCCGGTATGGTCAGGCAACACAACCGGCAGCTCGCCAACGATATCCTGCGGTACCTGAAGACGGTGAGCAGTTGACGCATCGTTAGCCCGCGCTCGGCGTGCAGCAACTGATGCCGTGACAGACGCGAAAAGGGGCGCAGGCTGCTGCGCCCCAACTGCTGCTATTCGGATGTCGTCGCTAGGACAAGCTGAAGGGCGGGTACTCGTCCCTCAGATACATCAGGTATGCGGCCACGCGCGCGTTCCATCGGAAGTAGCCGACGGCGAGATCGAACAGGCCCTTGGGATAGCGGGCCGTGAACAGGATGGCAAACCAGGAAACGAAGGTGGTCACGCTAACCACTATGCCCAAGACGTACAAGACGATGAAGTGAGGGATGACCAGCAGCCACTTGACGAAAATCAGCAAGCGGGACAGATGATCCGGGTACTCGGCGTTAAACGAGACCGGATACGTTTGCCCTTCACCATCTGAGAGTCGGAACGGCGGATAATCGTCCCGCAGGAAATACAGGTACGCCTCGACGCGATAGGTCCACCGGAACACCCCGCACGCGAAGTTGAACAAGCCCCTGGGGTAATGAGCGGTGAACAGGATCGCGAACCACGAGATAAACGTTGTGACCATCCAGGCCAGCATGAGAACGTACAGGACGATGAAGTGGGGGATTGCCAATAACCACTTGAAGAAGATCAGCAACCGGGACAGGTGGTCTGGGTACTCGACGTCGAATGATACAGGATAAGTCGTTTCAGGTTTGGCGGGGTAGGCTGATGTCGCCACGTTTCACCTCCGGTTTGTTGATTGGTGACCCTGGCACGGTGGCCAGGCCCTTGTCTGCGTCGCCAGTGATAGCCCCGGCCGAGCGATTTGGTGCTCCGTTCCTCTCCTTTCTGCAGCGCGGTATGCGCTGCATCGCCTGTGCGGGCACGGTTGCCCTAGATGCCCATCAATTGCCTCGCCTTCCGCACGATCTTGCGCGGTGATGCATAGCGCCGCCAGTAGTGAGAAGCACCGCGCTTCACCCGGTTTGGCAATGTCCGCCGTTGGGATTCCTCCAGCGCCCAGAACAGAACTTGCGGATCGTGGCCGCGGATCTTCATGCTGTTCGGATTGCGGTTCAACTGCTCGTGGCGCTCGATGAGAGAGAGATGGTGTTCCTCACAGTAGCTGTACAGGTCGTTGCCGGGGTAAGGCGTGTAGAAGGCCGGGCTGTAATAGTCCGGGTCGATCTCCTTCAGCATGCTGACGGTCTCCCGGACCTCTTCGGGCGTCTCGGTGGGCAGCCCCAGCATGTAATTGGCCCAGATGGAGATGCCGTACTTTCGGCAGACCCTGGCCGCCTCCAAGTTGATCGCCCTGGTCGTGCCCTTGCGTATGAACCGCAGTACCCGGTCGCTGCCGCTCTCGAAGCCGAGGAACAGGCCGCGCAGCCCGACGCCCGCCATCAGCCGGATCATGTCCTCGTGCTGGACCACGTTGTCGACCCTGGCTTGACAGAAGAAGGGCTGGGTGAAGCCGCCCGACCTGTACGCGTCGCAGAACTCCCTCACCCACTCGCGGTCCTCGGTAAGGCAGTCGTCGTGGATCATCATACTGTTGAAGTGGTACTTATCCCGCAGGACCTTCAGCTCATGTACAACGTGGCCCACGCTGCGCCGGCGGACCTTTTTGCCGAAGAGGAGGTCTTCGGCCGGCTTGCAGAAGGAGCAGTTGTAAAGGCAGCCGCGCCCGGCGATTATGGTGACGAACGGAGGCGGGAGCTCCGGGCATAGGGGCGCTTCCGGCGACACGACGACGTAACCGCGCTGCGCCCATTCTTGTAGGTACAGATCGCGGTCGGCAAAGGGCAGCGCGTCCAGATCGGGCCGCTGACCCTGAATGACGCGAGGGGGCGTCTCACCTCGCTCCACCTGGCGCAGGAACTCGACGAAAGAGATCTCGCCTTCGCCCATAAGGATGTGGTCGATCTTCGAATTCGCGGCCACCTCGTCCGGTGCGATGGTGGGATGAGGGCCGCCTACGATGGTGATGGCGTTGGGATGGGCGTCCTTGGCGAGCTCGACCTCCCGCATCACGTCGTCGTAGTCGACGCTGAGCATGGTGAAGCCAATGACGTCCGGCCGGCGGCGGGCGACCTCGGAGCGGAACTCGTCCCAGCCGCGCAAGGCGCGGCGGTCGATGAGGTCGACGGCGAAGCCGGCAGCCTTCGCGCAGGCGGAGAGCATAGCAATGCCGTGGCCGATCCAGCCGCCCTCCATCCCCTCTCCCACGCTGGCGAAGCCCTTGCTGGCCCCACCGGTCCAGACCAACGTCACCTTCAAAGATGGCTCCTCATGCTCTCTTGTGTTGCACAATCATAAGGAAGAAGGGCGAGCAAGTCAAATGTTCGTCGCGCAACAGTGAAACGTGGATAGGGGTGGAATCGTTCATCCGGCGGGTGAGCGAGGGGTAATGCAGGGCTTTCCTTCTGGTGAGGTCTGGGGGTAGACTTGGGGCCCAGGAGGTGCTGCTATGCGGAAGGTATTGCCTAAGGCACTGGATATCGATTTGTTGGGGGGGGACTGTCGGAGAGCCAGACGGCTGACGATGGGGTTAGTCTGCTGATTGAGAGGGGGTGGCGTAGCGGGGTTATGGCCGTAGCCGAGCAGCACCTGCACACGAAGAAGTCGACGAAGGGCTTGGGACAAGGCCAACTGGTGGAGGCATTTGTCTTGAGGGACTGAAAACCAGTAATCGGGGCCAGCAAAGCCTTCCGCTGGTTCGCGCTCAGTCGTTTACCCGCCCTAAGACCACCCCAACCGCATCCCAAGCACCGTGTCGCCTGACCGCCCCACCTGAATCCACGGATTCGGCCGCTAGGGTCATGTCAAAGTCAGCCTGGGATGGCGGCGATGAGGACGATTGCGCGATCGACGGAGGCAGCGTAATGACGGACTGCGTCGGCGATGCTCGCCCAGCCCTGCACCCGAAACAGTCCGAGGAGGGCATTGCGCGGCGCCGCCAAGGCCTGTGGCGTGCTACCCCGGTATGCCTGCCCCGCATCTTCACCCAGGGTGACATCACGCGGGTAGTGCACGCAGTTCTCGATCGTCCAGTGTCCACGCCACAGACGCTCCAAGACAACCGCGTCCGCTTGGTGGGCGGCCAGACTCGTAATGCCGTAGGTCACTCCCTCGCTGACCTCACCCGTGGCCACGACTATGCGTCGACAAGTCCGCCGCAGCACCTGTTGCCCGCCGGGCCAGAGACCTCCAGAGGCGACCGGTCGCCAGGGCGACCGCAGCCAGTCCGCCAGCGCCGCGCTGGCTTCGAGGCTCCGCTGCTCAATGCGCCCATGTCCTTTGTCAAGCGTGCCTACCACCGCCGCCGCCGCCGGCGCCTCCGGCGGCTCGGCAAACAGCAGGGCAATGGCTTGGTAGGTCTCGGGCTGGTTCTGCTTAATCACCATCAGGTAGTGGCCGTGTTGCTGACAAATCTGATCGGCCAGTTCCCGCTGGTGCCGAAGGACACCCGCCTCTGGCGGGGCCAGAAGGGCATCGACAGTCACGACCTGACCGCTCAGGTCGCGTCCGCTCAACAGTGCCGGTGCCGCCGTGATCTCGTTCGTTTTGTCCGCCACCGCACTCTGGGTGAGCACGATCCCGTCGTGGCGCGCCAGGCTGACCAAATGGAGGGGCCGTCCGTGCGCCCGCACACCTCGCACCTCCTTGCCGTCCAGCGCCAGCCCCTGCCAGTGGGGCTGTTCCGTCGTTTCGGGTGTCGGTTTATTGATCTGGCGCAGGCGCTCCTCCAGCGCAACCAGGTCGACAGTCCGCAGGGTTCGACGCAAGGTGGCCTCGCTGGGCAAGCTGCGGCCGGCCCATTCCAGCGCATCGCGCAATGTCTCGGCATGCTCCTGCACCCACTGTCCGATAGCTCGTCCGTGCTGCTGCCCACTGGCCATTGCTGCGCTCACCAGCGTGAGCAGCATAATCCACGGATAGCGTCGGCCCCGTCGCTTGCGCGGGTCGGGCACGTCGGCTAATGCCTGCACCAATGTCGTATACTGTTGCTGGTCCATCGCGGGTTCCCCTCCTTGTTTGCTCTTCAAGGAGATTATCCCCGATGGACTGACTTTGACATGACCCTAACCGGCCGCTAGGGCCTTTTCAAAGTCGCCAGCCAGGAATCAGACGGCGCTTCGGTTGCCTTGCCAGCGGCAGTTGACCTCACCTCCGGCCTTCGGCCACCCCCTCTCCGCGCGCGGAGAGGGGGCCAGGGGGTGAGGTAAACCCCACGAGCAGCCGGATCAGCGGACTTTGACATGACCCTAACCGGCCGCCCGCGGGCCTTGACAAAGCACCTGACTGGTGATATAAATGATTGTCTACGCGTCTGTAAGGGCTACTGTAACGGCTTCAAATGTCTTCAAGGAGGAAACCTCTATGGCCACTGAGATTGCGCTCCATGCTGGGGCAGTACCTGCCGGGGATGGCGAAAGGAAAACCTTCGCCCGCATCCCCGAGGTGCTGGCTGTCCCGAATCTCGTCCGAGTGCAGCTCGACTCCTTCCACTGGTTCCAGGAGGAGGGCCTTAAAGAGCTTTTTGCTGAGATTACACCGATCCAGGACTTCACCGGGCGAAACCTCGAGCTGCATTTCCTGGACTACGCTTTTGGCGACGCAAAATATAGCGAAGCGGAATGCCGAGAGAGGGACATGACCTATGCCGCGCCGCTGAAGGTGGACGTTCGGCTCGTGGCTAAGGCAACGGGCGAGATCAAGGAGCAGAGCATATTTATGGGGGATTTTCCCCTGATGACGCCACGCGGCACATTCATCATCAATGGCGCCGAGCGCGTAGTGGTGAGTCAGTTGGTTCGTTCGGCGGGCGTCTACTTCACAAAGGAAGAGGATGCAACCACCGGGCGAGAGCTGTGCTTTGCCAAGCTCATCCCTAACCGGGGCGCGTGGCTCGAGTTTGAGACCAGCAACAAAGACGTCCTCTCCGTGAAGATTGACCGCAAGCGAAAGCTGCCGGTCACCACCTTGCTGCGGGCCATCGGTTATGGCTCGGATGAGGAGCTACTGGAACTGTTCCGGGAAGTGGACACCGGCGATCACCGGTATATCGAGGAGACTATCGGCAAAGACATTACCAAGAACACCGAAGAAGCTCTCCTGGAGTTCTACCGGAAGCTGCGGCCCGGAGACCCTCCACGGCCGGAGAATGCCCGCTCGCTGCTGACCGCTCTCTTCTTCAACCCTCGCCGTTACGACCTCGGTCGCGTGGGTCGGTACAAGCTTAATCGCCGGCTGGGGCTTGATCGGTCTCAGAGCGAGCGGGTCCTGAACAAAGAAGACCTGGTCAAGATCGTGGAAACAATGATCAAGCTCAACAACGGGCTGGGCGATGCCGACGACATCGATCACCTGGGAAACCGCCGCGTGCGTACGGTAGGCGAGCTGATTCAGAACCAGTTCCGCATCGGCCTGCTGCGAATGGAGCGCGTTATCAAAGAGAGGATGAGCATACAGGACCCGGATTCGGCCACCCCAGCGGCCCTCATCAACATCCGCCCCGTGGTTGCGTCGATGAAGGAATTCTTCGGCGGCAGCCAGCTCTCCCAGTTTATGGATCAGACCAACCCGTTGGCGGAGCTTACCCATAAGCGCCGGTTGAGCGCAATGGGGCCAGGCGGCTTGAACCGGGAGCGTGCCGGTATGGAAGTGCGCGACGTCCACCACAGCCACTACGGCCGCATCTGTCCCATCGAGACGCCGGAAGGCCCGAACATCGGACTCATCGGCTCGCTGGCCACCTATGGAATGATCAACGAGTACGGGTTCATCGAGACGCCCTACCGCAAGGTGATCCATCGCGTAGAGAACACCTATGAGCAGCTCCTGGGCAGGGAGCTGCGGGAAACCGTGGCCGACGCCGATACAGGCGAAGTGCTGGCCGAGAGCGGACGGGGCATCGGTCCGGATCTGGCAAGGCGCCTGGCCAGCCTGCCGTCGCGCCAAATAAGGGTGCGGCCGTTCGTATCGGACGAGATCGTGTACCTAACCGCCGATGAGGAGGACCGCTACTACGTGGCTCAGGCAAACTCGCTGCTGGATGCGAACAATCACTTCATCGGCGACCGCATCGAGGCGCGACACTCACAGGAGTTCATCATCGTGTCGCCCGAGCGGGCCGAGTTCATGGACGTGTCGCCCAAGCAGATCGTGAGCGTGGCGGCAGCATTGATCCCCTTCCTGGAGCACGACGACGCCAACCGGGCCCTGATGGGCTCGAATATGCAGCGGCAGGCCGTGCCGTTGGTGCGCCCCGAGGCGCCGCTGGTGGGCACGGGCATTGAGACGCAGGTTGCTTGCGACAGCGGGCAGGTGCTTCTGTCCGAGGTCGACGGCGAAGTAGAGGCCGTGGATGCGGCCAGGGTCATCGTGCGAGACGCGGACGGCAAGCAGCACAAACACGAGCTCATCAAGTACTTGCGTACCAATCAGGGGACCTGCTTCACCCAGCGCCCCATCGTCGATCTGGGCCAGAAGGTGCGCGCCGGCCAGCCGCTGGCAGATAGCTCGTCGACCGAGGACGGCGAGCTGGCCCTGGGACAGAACGTCCTGGTGGCCTTCATGTCCTGGGAGGGATACAACTTCGAGGACGCCGTCATCGTGAGCGAAGATGTGGTCAAGGACGACAGGTTCACCTCCATACATATCGAGAAGCACGAGATCGAAGTCCGGGACACCAAGCTCGGACCGGAGGAGATCACCCGCGATATCCCGAATGTCGGCGACGAGGCCCTGAAGGACCTGGACGAAGAGGGCATCATCCGCGTTGGCGCTGAAGTGGGACCCGGCGACATCCTGGTGGGCAAGATCACGCCGAAGGGTGAGACAGAGCTGACGGCGGAAGAGCGCCTGCTGCGGGCCATCTTCGGCGAGAAGGCGCGTGAGGTGAAGGACACCAGCATGCGGGTCCCCCACGGCGAGCACGGCAAAGTAGTGGAAGTGCGGAAGTTTACTCGCGAGGACCACGACGAGTTGCCCGCCGGAGTCAACCAACTGGTGAGGGTGAGCATTGCCCAGAAGCGCAAGATCTCGGTGGGCGACAAGATGGCCGGGCGCCACGGCAACAAGGGCGTCATTTCCACGGTGCTTCCGGTGGAGGATATGCCTTTCCTGCCGGATGGCCGGCCGGTGGACTTGATCCTGAACCCCATCGGCGTCCCTTCTCGAATGAATGTGGGACAGCTACTGGAGACGCACCTGGGATGGGCAGCCCACAACCTGGGGATGAAGATAGCCTCGCCCGTGTTCGACGGCGCCAAGGAGATCGAGATCGAGGACGCACTGGCACGGGTGTGGCTGTTGGGCAAGTTTGCCTCCAACCCCGAGACCAACGGTGGGAACGGCCACCTGAAGGAGCAAGAAGGGAAGGCACGGCAGTGGCTGCGCGAACAGGGATACGACGGCGAGAAGGTCTTCAGCGGACAGGTCCCCGGCGAAGCAAAGCGAGTCTGCCTGCGGCTGTGGCTGGATGAAGTGGGCGTGGACGCGACGAACATGAGCGACGCCGAGGTAGAGGTCGAGGCCGAGCGGATATCTCGCGAGAGGAACCTCGCCGTGCCCATCTCCGGCAAATCCAATCTGCGGGATGGGCGCACGGGCGAGCTATTCAACCAGCCGGTGACGGTCGGCTACATCTATATGCTCAAGCTGGTGCACCTGGTCGAAGACAAGGTGCATGCTCGGTCGACCGGTCCATACAGCTTGATCACCCAGCAGCCGTTGGGAGGAAAAGCCCAGTTCGGCGGCCAGAGGTTCGGAGAGATGGAGGTGTGGGCACTGGAGGCCTACGGCGCCGCCCACATCCTGCAAGAGATACTGACGGTGAAGTCGGACGACGTCATAGGCCGGGTGAAAGCCTACGAGGCCATAGTGAAGGGTGGCAATATTCTGGAGCCGGGCGTGCCGGAGTCCTTCAAGGTATTGGTTAAAGAGCTGCAGAGTCTGGGCCTGGCAGTAGAAGTGTTGAATGAGGAGCAGGAGAGCATCCGCTTTGTCGAGGACAGCTCCGAGGCGGACGACTCCACGCCGTATCTCGATGGCATCGACCTCGAGCACATCGAAAAGGGCTAAAGGAGAGGATAGGGACGATGCTGGAAGTCAATGACTTCAATGCTGTTCGAATAAGCTTGGCTTCGCCGGAGCAGATCCGACAATGGTCTTATGGCGAGGTGACCAAGCCAGAGACCATAAACTACCGCACCTTAAGGCCGGAGAAGGATGGGCTCTTCTGCGAGCGCATCTTCGGGCCTACTAAAGACTGGGAGTGCTATTGCGGCAAATACAAGCGGGTGCGGTACAAGGGCGTCGTCTGCGAGAAGTGCGGCGTGGAAGTGGCGCGGGCGAAGGTGCGCCGGGAGCGAATGGGCCACATCAACCTGGCCTCGCCGGTCGCGCACATCTGGTTCGCGAAGGGCATTCCCAGCCGGATCGGCCTTGTCCTCGATGTGTCGCCGCGTAACCTGGAGCGGGTGCTCTACTTCGTCCAGTACATCATTTCCGCAGTAGACGAAGAGGCTCGCGCGCGGGCACTGGAGCAGCTCGAGAGCGAGCGTCTGGGGGAGATTTCCCGCCTGGAGAAGGCTGCTCAGGAGCAGATAGCCGAGGTCAGCCGGCCTACCGAGGTCCGGATTGCCGAGCTGCAGAGCGAGCACGAAGCCAGCGTGCAGGAACTCCGTGATCGGCTGGCCGCGCAGCTAGCCGAGCTTTCGGCTGGGGCTGATGCTGCTCGCGATCAGTTGCAGGAGCTGCTTGGAGAGCCGGCACCGGAGGACGTCGTGCTCGGCGATGCTACGATCGTCGGCAAGGGTGCTCCAGTGCAGGAAAGCCACCTGGAGGCGCTGGAAAACGAGCGCTTGCAGCAGGCTGAGACGATCGAGCGAGAGAATGGTGAGGATCTGGCCGATCTAGCGGCGAGGCTGGACAGCGATATCAACGTCCTGAGGCATGGTCTCAGCGAGCAGACCGCAAGGATCGAGGCCAAGCTGCAAGAGGATGTGGCTGCCCTGGGGGTGTCAGCGGACGAGCGGAGGAAAGACCTTGAAGGGCTGGCCGTCGGCCAGCTCCTGACTGAGGGCAAGTACCGTGATCTGCACGATCGCTTCAGCCAGGTATTCCAGGCCGGTATGGGCGCGGAGGCCGTGCGGGATATCCTGGCCGGAATCGATCTGGATACGCTGGCCGCGAAGCTGCGAGCTGAGATAATCCAGGCGGCGGGCTCTGCCCAGCGCCGAAAGCGGGCCACAAAGCGGCTGCGGGTGGTCGAAGCCTTCCGGAAGAGCGGCAACCGCCCGGAGTGGATGATCCTCACCGTCCTGCCCGTCCTTCCGCCCGAGCTGCGTCCTATGGTGCAGCTCGACGGCGGCCGGTTCGCCACGTCCGACTTGAACGATCTCTACCGGCGGGTTATCAACCGCAATAACCGGCTGCGCCGCTTGATGGAGCTGGGCGCGCCGGAGATCATCATCCGCAATGAGAAGCGAATGCTCCAGGAAGCGGTCGACTCGCTGATCGACAACGGACGGCGCGGTCGAGCAGTGGCAAATGCCAGCAATCACAAGCTGAAGTCCCTGAGCGATATGCTGAAGGGCAAGCAGGGCCGCTTCCGCCAGAACCTGCTGGGCAAGCGGGTCGACTACTCCGGGCGTTCCGTGATCGTTGTCGGCCCCAACCTTAAGCTGCATCAGTGCGGGCTGCCGAAGAAGATGGCCCTCGAGCTGTTCAAGCCCTTCGTCATGCGCCAGCTTATGGAGCGAGGCTTCGCGCACAACATAAAGAGCGCCAAGCGCATCGTGGAGCGAATGCGGGGAGAGGTCTGGGATGTGCTGGAAGATGTCATCCAGGACCATCCGGTCCTCCTGAACCGCGCCCCGACGCTTCACCGGCTCGGCATTCAGGCGTTCCAGCCCATCCTGATCGAGGGAAGCGCCATTCAGATCCATCCGCTGGTGTGTACGGCATTCGGCGCCGACTTCGACGGCGACCAGATGGCCGTCCACGTCCCGCTGTCAAGCGCGGCCAAGGAAGAGGCACGCAATTTGATGCTCTCCTCCAAGAACTTGCTGTCGCCGGCCAGCGGTGACCCCATAGTGTCGCCTACCCTGGACATCGTGCTGGGGTCGTATTACCTGACGGCCATGCGCCCCGGGGCACGCGGCGAGGGACGGGCTTTCGCCGATGAGCAGGAGGCGTGGCTGGCCCACGAGCTGGGGCAGATCGACACGCAGGCCGAGATCAAGGTGCGTATGCCCGACCGCGAGACCGGCGAGATGAACTTGGTCAGCACGACGATGGGGCGGATCATGTTCAACGAAGCCCTGCCGGACGAGCTGCCGTTCCATAATAGCACCATCGACCGCAAGGGCCTGCGCGATCTGGTGGGCGAGTGCTATCGCCGGTTCGGGGTCGAGAGGACGGCCGAGCTAGTGGATGACCTCAAGCGAGTCGGATTCCGCAACGCCACCCGGTCAGGCATCACCATCGCCATCGGCGACATCAAGATACCGGAGTCGAGGGATACCCTGCTGCAGGAGGCCGATGCCCAGATCGAGGACATCCAAGACCAATATCGCAACGGTCTGATCACCGAGAACGAGCGTTATACGCAGGCTGTAGAGGTGTGGACGAAGACCACGGACGACGTCACCAAGGCCGTCGACGACACGCTGGACCGCTTCGGGCCGCTCTATATGATGACCCGCTCGGGAGCCAAGGGAAATATCCAGCAGCTCCGCCAGATGGCCGCGATGCGCGGCCTAATGACGGCGCCTTCTGGACGGATCATCGAGCTGCCCATACGGTCTTCCTTCCGGGAGGGACTGAGCGTGCTGGAGTACTTCATCTCTACCCACGGCGCACGCAAAGGGCTGGCGGACACCGCCATCCGGACGGCCGACTCGGGCTATCTCACCCGCCGTCTCATCGACGTGGCCCACGACGTGGTCGTCCAGATGGAAGACTGCGGCACGACTTCCGGCATCTGGATCGAGGACAGGAGTGAGGCCGGGCTGATGGAGACGCTCCAGGAGCGGGTCATAGGGCGGCTGGCCGCCAGTGAGATCACCGACCCGGCCACGGGCGATGTGATCGTGGCGGCTAATGAGGAGATCGACGAAGCGAAAGCCAAGGAAATTGCTCGTGCCGGCATCAAGCGAGTCCACGTCCGGTCCCCGCTGACCTGCGAAGCACGGCGGGGCATCTGCCAGGACTGCTATGGACGCAGCCTGGCCCGCGGGCGCCTCGTAGATATCGGCGAAGCCGTAGGTATCATCGCCGCCGAGAGCATCGGCGAGCCGGGCACCCAGCTTACGATGCGGACGTTCCATACCGGCGGCATCGCCGGGCTGGACATCACCAGCGGCTTGCCGCGGGTCGAGGAGCTGTTCGAAGCGAGGGCGCCGAAGGGCCAAGCCCTCATCAGCGAGATAGAAGGGGTGGTCGAGCTCCGGCGCGAAGAGGACGTAAGAAAGCTGAAGGTTGTCTCGCTTGAGACATACACTGACGAGTATCCCCTGCCGGCCGATGCCGAGGTGCTGGTCCACGAGGGCGACTGGGTGGACATCGGGACGTCGTTGTTCAAGTCGGGCGAAGTGGACACCATTGCCCGCATGGCGGGCAAGGCGACGGTAGAGGAAGAACGTATCGTCATCACATATGAGGACCGTGAGGAACGGGAATACGATGTCCCGCTGGCAGCCCGGCTGCGGGTGGAAAACGGCGAGCGCGTGCAGGCGGGCGAGCTGCTGACCGATGGGGCGGCCAATCCGCAGGACATCCTTCGCATCCTTGGCCGCGAGGCCGTCCAGGCATACCTGGTAGAAGAAGTGCAGAAGGTATACCGCTCCCAGGGTGTGAGCATCAACGACAAGCACATCGAGATTATGGTCCGGCAGATGCTGCGGCGGGTGCGCGTGGACACGCCAGGCGATACCGACTTGCTGGCCGGCGAGCTCGTCGACCGGTTCGAGTTCGAGGAGGTCAACGCCCACGTTCTGGCCGAGGGCGGCGAGCCGGCGACGGCGCAGACCGTATTGCTGGGAGTGACAAAGGCGGCGCTGAGCACCGACAGCTTCCTGGCGGCGGCCTCGTTCCAGGAGACCACCCGTGTGTTGACCGAGGCTGCCATAAGGGGCAACGTCGACCACCTGGTGGGCTTGAAAGAGAACGTCATCATCGGCAAGCTGATACCGGCAGGCACGGGCACCGGCAAACGGGCGGAAAGAAAAAGGAAATTCGCAGATTTCTTGCCGCCGGCTATTGACAGAGACGATAATGCGTAGTAGGATTCATCTTCGTACGCCCTCGCAGGGCAGTCAAGGAGGAAGGAGTAGTGTATGCCCACCATTAGTCAATTGATCCGTAAGGGAAGGAAGAACATACGGAAAAAGACTAAGGCGCCGGCTTTGCGCTACTCTTTCAACTCGCTCGACAACAAGCTAACCTGGGGGAAGGGGTCCCCGCAGAAGCGGGGGGTCTGCACGCAGGTACGGACCACTACTCCGAAGAAGCCGAACTCTGCGCTGCGCAAGATCGCCCGGGTGCGATTGACCAACGGCATAGAAGTGACCGCATATATCCCAGGCGAGGGCCATAACCTGCAGGAACACTCCGTAGTACTGATCCGGGGTGGCAGGGTGAAAGACCTGCCTGGAGTGCGGTACCACATCGTCCGTGGGGCGCTGGACGCGGCTGGCGTGGGCAACCGGCGCCGCGGCCGCTCGAAGTACGGCGCCAAGGCACCCAAGAGCAAGCAGGCTGGATAGAAAGAATTAAGGAAAGTATAAGGAAGGGAGATGCCGAGACGAGGACGCTTCGTCAAACCGACACCGGCGCCTGATGCCAAGTACGGAAACCGTACGCTGGCAAAGTTCATCAACAAAGTGATGCTGAGCGGGAAGCGCAGCACCGCCGAGGCAATTGTGTATCACAGTCTTGACCTCGTAGAGGGCCAGACCAAGCGCAATGCCCTCGAGGTTTTCGAGCAGGCAATGCGCAATGCGATGCCAGTGCTGGAAGTTAAGCCACGGCGGGTTGGCGGTGCCACTTATCAGGTACCGGTAGAGATCAAAGGCGACCGACGAATGGCATTGGCTATGCGTTGGCTTCTCCAGTCTGCGAAGGCTCGATCCGGGCGTTCGATGGCGGAGAAGCTGGCAGCAGAGCTGGTTGATGCCGCCCACGGCGTCGGCAACACGATCAAGAGGCGCGAGGATACCCACCGCATGGCGGAGGCCAACAAGGCCTTCGCTCATTACCGCTGGTAGGTGGGGGTTATCAGCTAGTCGCAGTAAGCGCTGGTAACGTCCCGCGCGAACTCGCGAGGACGGAGCCAGCTCGGCGACTGGAGACTCGTATGGCGCGCACAATTCCGCTGGATCGGACCCGCAACATAGGGATCATCGCGCATATTGATGCGGGCAAGACCACCGTGACAGAACGCATCCTGTACTACACGGGCAAGACCTACAAGCTAGGCGAAGTGCACGAAGGCACGGCCGTGATGGACTGGATGGACCAAGAGAGAGAACGCGGTATTACCATTATGGCGGCGGCTACAACTTGTTTCTGGCAAGATCACCGCATCAACATAATAGATACGCCGGGGCACGTGGACTTCACCGTGGAGGTGGAGCGTAGCTTGCGCGTCCTCGATGGCGGCGTCGTGGTCTTCGACGGCGTAGCCGGGGTGGAGCCCCAGTCGGAAACGGTGTGGCGGCAGGCCAATCGATACAAAGTGCCGCGCATCTGCTTCGTGAACAAGATGGACCGGAGCGGCGCCAACTTCTGGCGGACGGTGGAAATGATCGCCGACCGCCTGGCCACTAAGCCCGTCCCAGTGCAGTTGCCCATCGGGGAAGAGGCAGCGTTCCGGGGCACGGTCGATCTGATCGAGAACAAAGCGGTGAGCTATGCCGACGAGGCCGGCGCGACGGTGGTGGAAGAAGAGATACCTGAGGATTTGCGGGATCTGGCGGCCGAGCACCGCAACAGGCTGATAGAGTTCGTAGCTGAGGTGGATGATCACCTGATGGTGAAGTACCTGGAGGGGGAGACGATTACTCCCGCCGAGATTCGTATGGGCCTGCGCAAGGCTACCCTCGAGCTGAAGGGCGTTCCGGTGCTTTGCGGCAGCGCTCTGCGCAATCGGGGCGTGCAGCCGCTGCTCGACGCAATAGTCGAATACCTGCCGTCCCCAGCGGACGTCCCGCCGGTGGAGGGGACCGACCCTCGGACGGGCCAGGCCGAAGTGCGGCAGCCGAGGGACGACGAGGCCTTCTCGGCGCTGGCCTTCAAC
>JAMCWG010000078.1:0-1424 GCA_023475235.1 Chloroflexota bacterium | reverse complement strand
TCGGATCTATCGATAAAGTTCCCGGAGCCGGTGATCTCCATTGCGATCGAGCCGAAGACCAAGGCCGACCAGGACAAGATGGCGATGGCGCTGGCCTTCAAGATCGTGGCGGACCCCTTCGTCGGACGCCTGGCCTACCTGCGGGTCTACTCGGGGCAGGCCATCGCGGGGAGCCAGGCGCTCAATTCGACCAAGGGAGTGCGGGAGCGCTTCGGCCGGCTGCTCCTGATGCACGCTAACCATCGGGAGGACGTGCAGGATGTGTACGCTGGAGATATTGTTGCGGCAGTCGGCCTGAAAAGCACTTTCACCGGGGATACGCTGTGTGCCGCTGAGCGGCCGGTGGTGCTGGAATCGATAAAGTTCCCGGAGCCGGTGATCTCCATTGCGATCGAGCCGAAGACCAAGGCCGACCAGGACAAGATGGCGATGGCGCTGGCCCGCCTGGCCGAGGAGGACCCCACCTTCCGGGTGCGGGTCGATCCCGAGACGTCGCAGACCATCATCTCTGGCATGGGCGAGCTGCATCTCGAAGTGCTGGTCGAGCGGATGCTGCGCGAGTTCAGGGTGCGGGCCAACGTTGGGCGGCCGCAGGTTGCCTATCGAGAGGCCATCACCGTGCCCGTGGAGAGCGAGGGCAGGTTCATCCGCCAGACCGGCGGGCGCGGCCAGTACGGCCACGTCTGGCTGAAGCTGGAGCCCACCGGGCCGGGTGCTGGGTTCGAGTTTGTGAACAAGATCGTGGGAGGTACGATCCCTAGAGAGTTCATTCCGGCTGTGGAAGCCGGCGTCCGGGATGCGATGGAGAGCGGCGTGATAGCCGGATACCCGCTGGTGGACCTGCGGGTGAACCTGTTCGATGGCTCTTATCACGAGGTAGACTCGTCTGAGCTGGCATTCAAGGTTGCCGCGTCGATGGCCGTGAAGGCCGGTGTAGCCCGGGCCAAGCCGGTGTTGCTCGAGCCTATTATGAAAGTCGAAGTGGTAGCACCCGAGGAGTTCCTAGGAGAGGTCCTGGGCGACCTCACTGCCCGGCGGGGGCACATTGTGTCTACCGAGGTGCAGGCCGATAGACAGGTGATACGGGCGCTGGTCCCGCTGGCGCAGATGTTTGGTTATGCGACTGACCTGCGCTCGATGACGCAGGGGAGGGCCAGCTATAGTATGGAGTTCTCGCATTACCAGGAGTTGCCGAAGGCCCAGGAAGAGGCGGTCCTCCAGCGCCACGGGCGCTAGGGCGGCATAGCAACACAGTTGATGCGGGTAATTGATATGGCAATTGACATATGGACTATATCAGGAGGAAGCGATGGCGAAGAGGAGATTTGAGCGAACCAAGCCCCATGTGAATGTGGGGACGATAGGTCATATCGACCACGGTAAGACCACCCTTACCGCGGCCATCACCAAGGTGCTGGCGATGA
>JAMCWG010000191.1 GCA_023475235.1 Chloroflexota bacterium | reverse complement strand
CTAGTGACCAGTCACATACGGAGTGATGGATGTCATTCTGAGCCGAAGCGCAGCGGTCGCAGACTCGCCTCTGGCGAGAGGTGAAGAATCCCGGCCTCAGAGGGCTGAGATCCTTCGCGAAGTCTACCCTGAGCCCTTCACTGCCGCTCAGGGTAAACTTCGCGAAGGGCTCGGGATGACAGACCATCATCGCGGTGTTGACAGACTACTAGGGTCTCACAACCATATAGTACGGAGCACCTGCGCCGGATGGCGATCCGGCGCAGGTCCCTAATTATGACCAGGCCTCAATTAGTTGGATTCAATGACGGCCGTGCGCCCCTGCGCGATTGCGGAGAGGTCACCAGAGGCGAACTCGCTTTACCGAAGATCGCCAGAGACAACTCGCCTTGGCGAGAGAACTCACCTGGACGAGGGCGAGGGGGCCACGGGTGAGGTAAACAGCACGGGCAACGGAATGCACTGACCTTGAAAAGGCCCTGGCTGTTCAGCATCCTCTTGACAGAGCACAGCGAACTGCCTACGTTGGCGTCAACATGAATAGGGCCTCGCTGGCCGAGTCCTGGGAGGTTAAGGAGGTGCATTCAAGTGAAAGGTGTAGTGTTTCTCGGGGACAGAACAGCCAAAGTGATCGACCTGCCCAAGCCCAGTCCGGGGCCGGGGGAAGTCCTGATCCAGATCAAGGCGTCAGGTATCTGCGGCAGTGACCTCAACACCTATCGCAGGCCGGCAGCGGAGCTCACAGAGCAAGCACGCGTGTGCATTCGCGGTCACGAGCCTTGCGGCGTGGTCGCCGAGCTCGGTCCGTCCACTCGGAATGTCTCAGTCGGCGACCGGGTGATGGTACACCACTACTATGGCTGCGGCACCTGCAAGTATTGCCTCGCCGGATGGCCGCAACTGTGCGCCACGGGCAAGTTCAAGCTCTATGGCGGCAGCGCAAACGGCGGTCACGAGGAGTTCATGGTCGTTCCCGATGTTTGCTGTGTGCCGATGCCGGACGGAATGAGCTTTGAGGTGGGGGCTTCGTGTGCCTGTGGAACGGGAACGGCCTACCAGGCGCTCAAGCGCCTGCAGCCCTCCGGCCTCGACACCCTCGCCGTTTATGGACAGGGGCCGGTGGGCCTATCCGCCGTCCTCATCGGCAAGGCCCTGGGCGCCCGAGTGATCGGCATCGACACGATGGAAGAGCGATTGGCGCTGGCCAAGCGGTTCGGCGCGGACGAAGTGATCGACGCCAGCAAGACCGATCCGGTTGCGGCCATCAGGGAGCTGACCAACGGAGAAGGGGCCGAGTGTGCCCTGGACTGCACGGGGAAGGACGCCGCGAGAGTCAACATGCTGAAGTCGACCAAGCTATGGGGCCGGGCCTGCCTGGTCGGAGAGGGCGGCACGCTCACAGTTGAGCCATCGCCAGTGATTATCCACAAGCACCTGACCGTCTACGGGTCCTGGACTTTCAGCACCCATATTCTGGCAGAGGCAGCCAAGTTCGTAGTATGGCACAAGCTGCCGCTGCGGGACCTGATAACTCAGACCTTCCCTTTGGCCGAGGGGGTGGAAGCCTACAAGCTGTTCGATACGCAGACCACAGGAAAAATAGCGCTGATACCGTAGGGGTGGTTCAATCACAAGCACATAAGGATAGGTATCCCGCGCATCGGTGGGCATAGATTGCAGCAAGGGACTGACGGTATGGATGACCGTCAGTCCCTTGCTTGTGAGCCCCTGGAAGCCCCGCCGCACCCGAAGAGGGCCGCCAGTCTCACTGCGAAAGGGACTAAGGGACCAGCGAAAGGGGTGCTATTGGCCAGCACAAAGAGGGCTAGCGACCCTTAATCTGGTCGTTGTTCTGGGCTAGGATTCCCCTGCCATTGGAGAGATGAGTGAGAGGAACAGGTAACTGACGTCTTGACCCAGCCTCACAGAGGAATGCGGAAGCTCCCTCGGGAGGGTGTGGGCACAGCGACGGGGTAATGATTATGCTAGGGACGGAGCCCGCTCGAGGGACCTCGAGGATGATGGCAGGGAGGCCGGTGACAAAGCGCAACCGCGTGTTGCGCACCGGCCTGTTGTGCCTCGTTCTGGGCTCGCTGCTGCTCACTTCTGCCTGCGTGGCCACCGACGCTCCGCCAAACGTCACGCCGAAGCTGTTCGGGATGGAAGGGGCGACCAACGATACGGCGCTGGGCCTTCAAATCATCACGCTGCTCACCGCCTTGACCCTGATCCCGGCAATGCTGATGATGGCCAGCTCATTCACCAGGATCGTCATCGTGCTCTCTTTCATCCGCAATGCTATCGGCGTGCCACAAACGCCCCCCAACCAGATACTGCTGGGGCTGACGCTGTTCCTCACTATCTTCGTGATGGCCCCGGTGTGGCAAAACATCAACGCTGCGGCGCTACAGCCCTACCTGAAGAATGAGATAAGCCAGGACGAGGCCGTCGAGCGCGGGATGGCGCCGATGCGCACCTTCATGTTCAAGCAGACCAGGGAGAAAGACCTTTCGCTCTTCGTCTACCTGGCTAAGATGGACCGACCCAAGAACCAGAGCGACATTCCCACGCACGTCCTCATCCCGGCGTTCGTCATTAGCGAGCTGAAGACCGCCTTTCAGATGGGATTTCTCATTCTCGTCCCCTTCCTGATAATCGATATGATCGTCTCCAGCACCCTGATGTCGATGGGAATGATGATGCTCCCTCCCGCCGTGATCTCTTTGCCCTTCAAGATACTGCTGTTCGTCCTGGTCGACGGGTGGCACCTCGTCGTCAGGAGCCTGATGGTCAGCTTCTCCTAACCCGAGTTCACAGCCGGAGGTTTCAGAGGTAACTCGATGACAGATCAAATGGTGATAGAGATCGGACGAAATGCACTCACAGTGGTGCTGCTGATAGCGGGACCGCTGCTCGGTCTATCGCTGGTGGTGGGGCTGGCCGTGAGTATTTTCCAGGCGGTCACGCAGGTTAACGAGGCTACGCTCACCTTCATCCCCAAGATCCTGGCCATATTCCTGACTATGGCGATACTGGGGTCCTGGATGATAGGCGTGATGATCAATTACACCACCAATCTATTTCAGTTTCTCCCTTATATGGTGAGGTAGGGACCGGATGGCGCTATCGAGCGGACTGCTGGGCTTGACTCCGAGCTACCTGGTCGTCTTGTTCCTGATGGTAGTGCGAATGGGCGCGCTGCTACTGACCACCCCCATCCTCGGCGCGCGCACGGTGCCGGCGATGACCAAAATCGGCCTGGCCATCGTGCTTTCGTTCGTCCTGCTGCCGTCCACGGCGGGCAGCGCCGTCCTGCCCCCGACCTTCGGTCACCTGCTGGTTGCCATCGGCAAGGAGACAGCCATCGGCCTGCTGGCCGGCTTCGCCGTAACCCTGCTCTTCTCCTCGCTGCAGATAGTGGCGACCCTCGCCGGCGTCCAGCTCGGCTTCGGCTTCTCCAGCACCGTTGATGTGACCTACACGGGGCAGTCGCCAGTGCTGGATCATCTGTTCACCGGGATGGCAACCCTGATCTTTCTCAGCGGCAACTTTCATCACCAGTTTCTCATTGGCGTCCAGCGCTTGTTCGAGATGATGCCCCCCAACGCCTTCTCGTTCTACCGCATCTCGCCGGAGGGGCTGGTGCTTCTCTCCGCCAACATGTTCCTGGTGGCGGTCCGGATCGTCCTGCCGCTGCTGGGCGCACTGCTGCTCACCGAGATCGCGATGGCGGTGATGGCGCGGACCGCGCCGCAGATGAATGTGTTTTTCGTCGGTATGCCGGTCAAGATCGGCATCGGCATCTTCGCCATAATGGTGATGCTACCGTTTGTGATCAACCGCATCGAAGCGTTGTTCGGCGATACGGCGACGGCGATGGCCTTGATACTCCGGTATCAATAGCCCGCCGGCCGGAGTCTGTCATTCGAGATGAGGCGATAACCTGTGGCAGCCGGAGAAAAGACAGAGGCCCCGACCCCACGGCGCAGGGAAGAGGCGCGGAGCGAGGGCAATGTGCCGAAGAGCGTCGAGCTCAACTCGGTGCTGGCCCTTCTTGCCGGCATCATGGTCCTGAAGTATGCCGGGGCGGGCACCGTGACGCAGATGCTGGACCTGATGGGCAACAGCTTCCGCAATCTGCCCACCGACGATTGGACGATAGCCAGCGTGACCACCTTCGGGAGGGAAATGGGCGTATTGTACCTCAAGGCGATGGCGCCCCTGTTCGCCGCCATCGCCGTCGTCGGGGTGGGCGGCAACTTCCTCCAGTCCGGGCTGATGCTGACGGCGAAGCCCCTCACGCCGGATTTCTCCCGGCTCAATCCCGTCAAAGGCTTCCAGCGGCTGTTCTCGCAGCGAGCGGCAGCCGAGTTCGTCAAGTCCGTGATCAAGCTGGCCATCATCGGATACATCGTCTACCAGGCGTTGCAGGATAAGTACATACAGATGGTGACCCTGTCGGGCTCCGATATCCGGGGGGCAGCGGGAGCGGTGGTCGATGTGGCGGCCGAGGTGCTACTCAAGGCGACCCTTGCGTTGCTGGCGGTCGCCGGCCTGGACTACGGGTTCCAGCGCTGGCAGTACGAGAGGAGCATCCGGATGACGAAGGAAGAGCTCAAAGAGGAGCTCCGGCAGAGCGAGGGCGATCCCCAGATTCGCGCCAAGATCCGCCAGCAGCAAAAGCAGATGGCGGCCCGCCGGATGATGCAGGATGTGCCGGCGGCCGACGTGGTCCTCACAAACCCGACCCACCTGGCGGTCGCGCTTCAATACAAGCCGGAATCTATGCGCTCGCCGAAGGTGGTCGCCAAGGGGCAGCTCCTCATCGCCGAAAGAATCAAGGACGTGGCGAGGCAGCACGGCGTCCCGGTGATCGAGAACAAGCCCCTGGCGCAAGCTCTGTTCCACACCGTGGAGATCGGCGCCGAGATTCCGCCGATGCTGTACCGCGCCGTGGCCGAGGTGCTGGCGTTCATCTACAGCCTGAAACGTGAGAGAAGACTGGGAGGATACAGGGTTGGCGTCTAACGTCGAAGTCGGCGCCTCTTCGCGGGGGCTCGGCCGGCTGATGCAGTACAGCGACATCATCTTGGCCCTGGCCGTCGTCACGGTCGTGGGTATGCTCATCATTCCCCTGCCCGACTGGCTCCTCGATGTGTTGATAACCATAAACATCTCGATTGCCCTGACCGTGCTGCTGGTCTCGATGTACATCCTCGAGCCGCTGCACTTCTCGGCTTTCCCCTCTTTGCTGCTGATCGCCACGCTTTTCCGGCTCGGGCTGAACGTTTCGGCCACCCGCTTAATACTGCTGCACGCGCAGGCCGGCAAGGTGATCGAGTCCTTCGGGCAGTTCGTGGTCGGCGGCAACTACGTGGTGGGGGTAGTGGTCTTCATCATCCTCATCGTCATTCAGTTCGTGGTCATCACCAACGGCGCCGGCCGGGTGGCCGAGGTTGCGGCCAGGTTCACCCTGGACGCCATGCCCGGCAAGCAGATGAGCATCGATGCCGATCTCAACGCCGGCCTGGTGACCGAGGACGAGGCCAGGCGCCGCCGGAAGACGGTGGAGCTGGAGGCCGACTTCTACGGGGCGATGGACGGCGCCAGCAAGTTCGTCAAGGGCGACGCCATCGCCGGTATAATCATAATCTTCATCAATATTATGGGCGGCCTGGTCATCGGCGTGCTCCAGCACAAGATGGACTTCATCCAGGCCCTCCAGACCTACACCCTCCTGACCGTCGGCGACGGACTGGTCTCGCAGATTCCGGCCCTCCTGATATCTACTGCTACCGGCATCATCGTCACGCGGGCTGCCTCCGAGTCCAACCTCGGCCGCGACCTCGCCGGCCAGATACTGACCAACCCGCGGGCGCTGGCCATCGTGTCGGTTATCCTGTTCCTGTTGGGCCTCGTCCCGGGGCTGCCCAAGCTCCCGTTCTTCATCATCGGCTCGGTCCTCGGCGGCGTGGCCTATGTCCTGCACCGCAACATACAGGCCGAGCAGACACAGGCCCTGGAGGTGCAGCCAGATAAGGACAAGGAAGCATTGGCAAGCGACCCGGAGAGCGTGGTCAAGCTGATGCAGGTCGACCCGATGGAGCTGGAGATCGGCTACGGGCTGATTCCCCTCGTGGACACCGAACAGGGCGGCAACCTGCTCGGCCGCATCAGCCTGATCCGCCGGCAGATCGCGCTGGACATGGGCATCGTCATCCCGACGGTGCGGATACGGGACAACCTCCAGTTGGACGCCAATACGTACGCCATAAAGCTTCGCGGCGTCGAGGTCGCTCGCGGCGATGTGCGGACCAACCGCTATCTGGCGATGAACCCCGGCGCCACCGAGGAGGCGCTGGAGGGTATTCCCACCAGGGAGCCTACCTTCGGCCTGCCCGCCCTCTGGATCGCTCCCGAGGAGAAGGACCGGGCCGAGATGCTCGGCTACTCCGTGGTCGACCCATCGGCCGTGATTACCACCCACCTGACAGAGGTCATCAAGAACAACGCGCCGGTGATCCTCAGCCGCCAGGATGTGCAGATGCTCATCAATCACGTCAAGGCCGAGAACCCTGCTGTCGTCGACGAGCTGCTGCCCGAGCTGGTCACCATCGGCGACATTCAGAAGGTGCTGCAGAACCTTCTGAGGGAGCGGGTGTCGATTCGCGACCTCGTGACCATTCTGGAGACGATTGCCAATCACGCCCGGTCGACGCGGGATCCGGAGCTATTGAGTGAGCTGTCCCGCCAGGCGTTGTCCCGCTCCATTTGCAGTCAATACGCCGATGCCACCGGGACGGTGCACGTGATAACCTTGACCCCCCAATTACAGCAACTGCTATCGAAGGGGCTGCACCAGGACGAGCAGGGCCTGTCGATAAGCCTGGACCCCGGACAGGCCCAGCGGCTGCTGCAGCACCTGGCCCAAGAAATGGAGAAGATGGCCGCTACCGGCTATCAGCCCCTCCTCCTCTGCCTGTCGAAGATACGGCTGCCGCTGAAGAAGCTCGCGGAGCGCTCCCTGCCCAACCTGGTGGTGCTTGCCTATTCAGAGATAGCCCCGCAGTTCAATGTGCGCGCGATCAGTGCGGTGAGTCTGGGCGATGAAGATTAAGAAGTACTATGCGCCAAGCCCGGGCGAAGCCTTGAAGGAGATTCGGGCCCAGTTGGGGGAAGACGCGGTTATCCTCCATTCCAAGAGGGTGGCGCCGAAAGGGCTGCTCGGCCTGTTGAAGGGGCCGGGCTACGAGATAACGGCGGCCGTCGACGCGCCGGACGATGCAGTGCCGGCAAAGGGAAGGAACGCGCTGGGGCCCGTGCAGGGGGCGGCCGGGGCATACTGGCCGGACACTTCTCTGCAGACCGCAGAGCTGGACGACATGAAGGTGTCGATCAGGCAAATGCAGGAGACGATAAGCCGCCTTGACACGAGCCACCGCAAGAACGGCAAGCACGGCGGCCACAACGAGCTGCCGCCCCAGCTCCTCAGACTGGGCAACCTGTTCGCCTCTCAGGGTATCGAGGAGCAATTGAGCCAGGATATCATCAAGCAGATCACCTTCGAGCTCAGCCGGGAGGCCGTTCAGGACTGGGAGATCGTTCGCGAAGCAGCAGCTCGACAGGTGGAGCGGCGCTTCGCTACCGTCGACCCCATCGGCTCCGTCGGTCCCGCCGATCCTGTTGGCTCCAACGATGGACGCGTGGGGCCGACGGTCATCCTGGTGGTGGGGCCGACGGGTGTCGGAAAGACCACCACTATCGCCAAGCTAGGAGCTATGTTGTCCATCGAGGGGCATACGTCCGTCTCCATCGTGACGACGGATACTATACGGGTGGGCGCGATCCCGCAACTGGGAGCCTACGCCGATATCTTCGGAATCCCCTTCGAAGTCGCCTACTCCCCCGCCGATCTCGCACGCTGTGCAGGCATGCAGGCGGGGAGGCACGTTATGCTGGTCGACACGCCGGGATGGAGCGCGCGGACCGCCAACACCCTGCGGCTGCCGGAGCTCGTAGGCGCCGTCGATCGGTGCATTGTGTTGCTAACATTGAGCTCGACGGAGAAGATCGAGGTATCCCTTCGAGCATTGCGGGAACTGAACGGAGTGCCTGTCTATGGACTGGTCATCACCAAGCTGGACGAGACCGGTGACTGCGGCTCAGTCCTCAATCTGGCGTATCGCTCCGGTCTACCCACGGCTTATATCACGAGTGGCCAGAATGTGCCGGACGACATCGAGCTGGCCAACTACCGGGCGCTGGCCCTCAGGTTCTTGGGGACGAGTGTATGATTGAGAATGGCGTCAACATCGACAGCATATTGAAGATTGGGCAACTCGTCAAAATCGGCGTGAGCACGACTTACGAAATGGTCGGCTCGGCGTCAGCCGAGAATGATGGGATCCGCCTGTATAGCAGCCGTATCGACAATATTCTGCCTGAGGAGCTGGTAGTGGCCTGGCCAACCGACAAGGGGGTCCAGGTCCCATTTGATATCGACCAGAGCGTGAGCCTGTACTTGTTCCAGGACCGAGGCATGTACCAGCTCGATTCACGCATCGTCCACAAGATCGGACATCCGCTACCGGCGCTCCACATCGCACGGTCGGGGCTCTGGGGACACGTGCAGTTGCGCCACAACGTTCGGCTCGATATAACCCTCGTCCCCTCCGAGGCGCAGCTCATTCAGTCCCAGAAGGGGTTCCCACACGACATTCGCCCCTACATTGGTGCAATACAATACGCGATCACGCTGGACGAGCGAAGACGGTCGGCGGGAAAACGGAACGGCAGCGCCGGCCATGTGTCAAACTGGGATGCCCTGCAGGCAGACCAGATACAGATCGAGCCGATCAATATGCTGATCCGCAATCTGAGCGCCGGGGGAATGCTGGTGACCTCGGAGAGGAAGGTTGACATGGACAGCATTCTAAGGACCGTGTTCCCTCTGGGTAAAGGACAGCGGGACATCGAAGCGATATCCCGGGTGGTCTGGGTCGGCGAGGATGAAACAAGCAAGAAGCTCCGGTACAGGGCCGGATGCCAGTTCTTGAACTTGGGAACGCGGCAGCAGGACAATATCACGCGGTTCATCTTCGCCAGGCAAGCCGAATTGCGGCGGAGTGGCCTGCTGTGAAAAGGCTGGCTTTAACTCTCGGTAGGCACGCTCCGGCCGGCCGGGCTATCGTCGGGACCCGTAATGAAAGTGAAGAGCACGGGCGACTGTGGGAGGCTTACGTCGACGATGGGTAGGACCAGGAGAGGCGTTGCGCCCAGTCTTTTCCTTACCCTTGCGGTTGCAACCTCGCTTGCAATCGGGAGCGTGGGTTATATCAGCGGCTCGGCGCCCGAATGGATAGTCCTGAAGGCCTCGATTGGCATGCTGGCGATCGGGCTGATGGGATGGGTCGTGTCTGTAGTGATGAGCGCGATTCCTGAGAAACGGGCCGCGGAGCCCGTGCAAGCCAAGGGGAAGAATGTAGATGTGACGCTGGCTCAAGCAGCGCCAGCCGACCACGGGCCAGAACACGCAGCCACGCCGCAATCCGCTAAGAGGTGATTCCTGTGGTAACAATGATGGTGAATGTAAACGATATCTGGGTCCAGTACAAGGCGACGAACGACACCCACCTGCGCCAGCAGCTCATTCTGCAGTACGCGCCCTTAGTGAAGTACGTCGTGGGCAGGATGGCAATCGGCCTTCCCAGCATTCTGGACTCCGATGACATTGTCAGCCACGCCACCATTGGACTGATCGACGCTATCGAGCGCTTCGATCCCGGACGGGGCCTCAAGTTCGAGTCGTACGCCGTCGCCAGGATTCGCGGCAGCGTGATCGACGTCGTCCGGCGGCTCGGGACCTACCCCCGCGGGGCGCGGCGGAAAATGAAGGAGATAGAAGCCGCCGTTGCCGCCCTGGAAGAGCAGTATGGACGGACCCCCTCCGATGAGGAAGTGGCCAAGCACCTGGGGATAAGTGTAGAAGACTATGCCAGAGAGCTGCTGGAATCCAGCTTCGCCATCATTCCGTTGGACGGGGCATTGCGAACATCGGACGATGAGGGTATGCTTTCCCTTTCAGATGTCGTGGAGGATACCAAGAGCCCGAACCCGACGCACGAAGCAGAGCGCTCTGAGACGAGGGCCGCGCTTCTGGACGCGCTCAGGCGCTTGCCGGAGCGCGACCAGCAACTTATTGCGCTTTACTACCACGAAGAGCTGACCCTGAAGGAGATCGGTAGGGTGCTCGACATATCGGAGTCAAGGGTGTGCCAGCTTCACGCCAGGGCCATCATGAAGCTCCGCCGAGCCCTCGCCAGGGCAGGCGTCACCCCCGGCTCCGGCTAGGCGCAGGCGGCTCTGGGTTGCCTCAACCGGCTAAAAACTGATGACAAAAGGAAGCGGACCGGATGATGGATACCTTGATCGAAGGACTTGTTACTCTAGGGCTGGCATTTCTCGCGGTTGCCTGGCTGGCGTACCGGCACTCGTTGCTGGAGCGACGGGTGGAAGAGATGGAAACGACTTTGCCTGCCTTGCGGACGGCAGATGCCAGAGGCTTCGAAGAAACGGTGGCCGAGATGATCGACGAGCTTAAGACGGCGGCAAGCGACGCCTGCGATGAGGTGGCCCAGACGATCGAAGACCTCCGAGGGGCCCAGGGCGAGCAGGGGCGCTCCGGCGCGACGGGTGATGTGCCGGCCGTGCTCAGCCGGAGAATCGAGGCACGGCGAGAGCTGCCCGTGGAACGAATTGCTCAGCTCGCAGAGAGAGGCTTGACTGTAACTGAGATTGCGAAGCAAGCCGGCGTGGGCCCGGCCGAGGTGGCCCTCACGCTGCGTTACCATCACAGGAAGAGCCCCTCGCTCGGGGCGTTGCGGCGCATCGATGGGGCGAGAAGGGACACCGGCGAGGAGGTAGCGGTAGCGTGAAGAAGGCCATTCACCTGGGGTTACTGTCGGCGGCGATGGCGCTACTTTCACTTGGGAGTCTCCTGGCGATTGGCAGCCAGCCGGTTAGCGCTAATGGCGCGCCGGTCAAGGTTATCCTCACCTATCTGTCAGGCGTATCGAATTGGGGACCCACCAGCGCGACCGGCGTGGCCGAGGTAATCGAGAAGGAAGGTCAGGTAAACGTCAGCGTCGTGGGACTGCCGCCCCTTACCGAAGATACCTACGCCGGCTGGCTGATTAACACCACCACCAACGAGATGCTGAACGTCGGGCGCTTCAACGCCGACCAATCGGAGGTCGTTAAGACCAGCCTCGTCTTGAGCACAGAGATACCCGACAAGAGCTGGAATCTCTTTCTCGTGACCGTGGAACCCAGGAACAGCACACCTAAAGCACCGGACGAACGGAAGTCGATAGGGGGCTACTTCCCCGATACCGTCGAAGCAAACCGGCAGCCGGCCCAGCTTCCGAAGACAGGCGGCGAGAGCGACGGGGTCGCAACCCCTGTCCGGCCGGCCTTCACCTCCGCTCCGGCTTCCACGCCAGCGCCGGCGCCCCAGGGCAGGGTCGACTTCGGAAGCGGCACGCTTACCTTTGGCGTCGTCGCCCTCGTCGCAATCGGCCTGGGCGTTGTCACCCGGGCCAGAATGAAACGCTGACCGGCGGCCAGCGGGAGGAGAAAAGATGATCCGAGGCATCTACGCTGCAGCATCCGGAATGGTGGCAAACTTCAGGCGCCAGTTGATTCTGTCGAATAACATATCGAACGTGTCGACGCCGGGCTACAAGCAGGATGTAACGTCGTCTTCGGAGTTTGCCAACCTGCTGATGGCGACGGATGCACAGGCCCAGGGCGGCACGCTGGGGCCTTGGGACTTCATCGGCCCGACGGGGGCCGGGACCGAGCTGGATGCGGTGAAGCTTGATATGTCGCAGGGAGACCTTACCGAGACCGGAAATCCCCTCGACCTCGCCATCAGCGGGCCGGGCTACTTCGCCGTCCAGACCCCGTCGGGCACCGCCTACACGCGGAACGGCACTTTCTTTCGCGACGCACTGGGTCGCCTGACCACTGCCGACGGCGGGCTGGTGCTCGGCGACGATGGCCCGATCCAGATAGGCGCCGGCGATATTGCGGTGAGCTCGGACGGAACAGTATCCGCGGGAGGCGAGGTCGCCGGGCGGGTCCGGCTCGTCGACTTCGGCCCCCAGGAGAATATGGTCAAGACCGGCAACAACTACCTGGCCCCCGAGAATCCCGCTGCTCAGGAGGGTCCCGCTCAAAGGGCTGCCATCAGCCAGGGCTTTCTGGAGCACTCCAACGTCGACCTGGCGAAGGCGATGGTCGACGTGATGTCGGCTATGCGCTCGTACGAAGCCAGCCAGAAGATGATTCAGTTGCAGGACCAGACCCTCGCCGCGGCAGTCAGCGAAGTGGGAAAAGTCTGATTGAGGAGAGCCGAGTATGACTACAATTCTGAAGGTGGCTGCATCCGGACTTCTGGCGCAGCAGGCTAACCTGGACCTCATTGCCAATAACATCGCCAACCTGGGCACGACAGGCTTCAAGAAGAGCAGGGCCGTGTTCGCCGATGCGGCCTACGAGACAGGGGTCCTGGAAGCGCCGGGCACCAATGAGGCGCCGATGGAGGTGACGACGGGCACCGGCGTGACGCTGGCGGCTGCCCAGCGGATACTCTCGCCCGGCAGCTTCAGGGAGACGGGCAACGTCTGGGACCTCACCATCGCGGGAGATGGGTTCTTCCAGGTCAGCCTGGCCGACGGCCGTACGGCTTACACCAGGGACGGCTCGTTCCAGGTCGACGCCCAGGGCCAGTTGGTTACGGCCGACGGCTCTCTGGTCACTCCTCCTGTCACGATACCACAGGGAGCCCAGGATGTGGAGATCGACGGCGCAGGGACAGTCCGAGCGAAGGTGGACGGAAAGCTGACCGAGCTGGGAGCAGTGAATGTTGCCACTTTCCCAAACCCGGCCGGCCTGCTGGCCGTCGGCCACAACCTCTTCGTCCCCTCGGATGCCTCCGGCGAGGCCCAGGCCGGTGCGGGAGGCACTGAAGGCCGCGGGCAGCTCATGTCCGGGGTGCTGGAGGGATCGAATGTCGATTTCGCGGAGGAAACGACCAAGATGATCGAGGCCCAACGGGCCTATCAGTTGAGCATCAAGCTGGTACAAACTGCGGACGAGATGCTCGGCCTGGCGAATAACATTAGAAAATAGCCCGCCGAAACGTGAAGAATCGTAGGCCCGTGCCGATAATAATCGTAAGATGGGGCCACTAAGTCGAGGAGAAGACAGCATGAACATTGACAAAGTCGGCCAGCGGGGAATCGAGGTCTACACCCCCGAGACCAAGGCCGCTGCCGAGAAGGTGCCACCTGCGATGACCAAGGAGGCGGCAAAGGCCGGGCAGGACGGCGTGTCCATTTCCACTGCCGCCAGAGAGCTGCAGGAAGCTCAGAAGGCTGTGCAAGCCGCACCGGACGTGCGCGAAGACAAGGTGGCAGAAATCAAGAGACAGATCCAGCAGGGGTCGTACAACATCCCCGAGGAAGCCGTGGTCGAGAAGCTGATGTCCGTGTTCAAAGGTGGCTAGGGTGGACTACCGCAATCCGGTAGAGCCGCTTCGCGGCGACCCTGTGACGCTCGTCGCCAGGCTCGAGCACACCTTACAGCAGGAGGAGGCGGCGCTCGCCAGGCTGGAGTATCTGGTGGGAAATGAGCACTGGATACTGATGAACGGGGAGCCGAGGGGCATTCTCGACAGGGCTCAGGAGGTCGAAGAGGCTGTAGCCCGGCTTGGGCAACTGGAAGCTGTCCGGGCAAGCCTGGCAGCGCGGGTCGCCGGCGGCGCAGATGGTCCCCCAAGCACTAGTCTGTTGACGGCTGCGAGCGGAGCGGACGCATCTGCGCCGGCGCGGCTCCTGCAGCTCCGCCACCGCATTATGGGCGCTACGGCCCGCATCGCGACGAGCAACGAGGCTAACGCGCTGCTTCTGGCCGGGCTCTCCAGAGTCGCCGGCGCCACCGCCGGCAAGTTGTCACAGCTACGGGAGGCCGAGGCTTCTGCCTGGCCGTTCCCCTCGCGGGCGTCGACAGATACTGGGGCCGGCTGTAGACCGTCGGCCTTTGATCTTCGGGCGTGAGGCGGCCGCGCCGTTCGTGCTGCCTCGCAGCATCGATGGCGAGAAGCGGCCAAAGGATGAGTTGACTTGAGAGTGGCATTTTCCGGGCTCGATATTGCCTACCGAGCGCTTCAGGCTCAGCAACTGGCCATCGATGTCGTCAATCACAACATCGCCAATGTGAACACGCCCGGTTACTCGCGCCAGACCGCCAGGTTGGGTGCCACATCTCCCCCTGCCGTCACCTCGGTCAACGGCGACATCATCGGCAGTCAGATGGGCACTGGCGTGTCGGTGATCGACATCAGCCGCTCGCGGCTCGGCTTCGTGGACTATCAGGTCCGCAACGAGAGCCAGAGCCTGGGCCAGTGGGAAGCGATGCGGGACACGCTGAAGCAAGTCGAGGTGGTGTTCAACGAGCCCTCCGACGTAGGCATCAATTCCCTGATGAGCAAATTCTGGAAAGCGTGGCAGGATGTCACTAACAACCCCGGAGACCTGGGCATTCGCCGGGCGCTGGTCGAGCAGGCGGACAGCCTGGCCATCGCCTTCAATCGCTCCTACAGCCAACTGAGCTCGATACAGAAAGACCTGGACCGGCAAATCAGCCTCGGCGTGGACAAGGTCAACCAGTTGGGGGAACAGATTGCCGCCCTCAATGTCAGCATCGCCCAGGCTGAAATCACCGGGCAGCACGCCAACGACCTGCGGGACCAGCGTGATGTGCTGCTGGACGACCTGTCCCATCTGGTGCGGATGACGTACCAGGAGACGCCTCAAGGCGCGGTCAATGTCTTCGTGGGAAGCCAGGCCCTGGTGCTGGCCGACCAGGCGAACCAGTTGCGGGCTGTTACCGGCGCCAACGGCTTCTCGAATGTCATATGGGCGACGGACGGCAGCGCCGCGTCCATCAACGACGGTGAGCTGGCCGGGCTTCAGCATGCGCGAGATGTAGAGCTTCCCCAGTACATCAGCGATCTGCAGAGCCTGGCCGGGCAGCTCATCACCAGCGTGAACACCATTCACCGTACCGGGTTCGGACTGGATAATAGCACTAATGTCGACTTCTTCAGCGGCTCTGACGCCAGCGACATAGCGGTTAGCTCCGCCGTCAAGGATGCGCCGGAGAAGGTGGCCTCCGCGGCTGCCGCAGATTCGCCTGGAGACAACTCCATTGCCGTGAGCATCGCCAATCTGCAGAGAGCCCTGACGATGAACGGCGGGACGGCCGACTTCGGGCGCTTCTACAGCTCGCTGGTGTCCAGTCTGGGCGTGGATGCCCAGCGAGGGGACATGATGGCCACCAATCAGCAGGCCCTGGTGGATCACCTGACGCGGCAGCGGGAGTCCATTTCGGGGGTGTCCCTGGATGAAGAGACCACACACTTGATCGAATACCAGCGTGCCTACGAGGCTGCCGCTCGAATGGTGACCGCGGTGGACGAGATGCTGGACAAGCTCATCAACGGCACGGGGCTCGTGGGCAGATAGAGGCGATAGCCCCGATAGAGGTAAGGCGATGAGAATCACTCACAATATGCTGTCCGAGACCACGCTGCGCAATCTCAATACCAATCTGGAGCGGATGGAGAGGCTGCAGGACCAGTTGACCTCGGGCCAGAAGATCAGAGCCCCTTCGGATGATCCCATCGGCACCGCGGCTGCCCTGGAGTTTCGGGGAACGCTGAGCGAATTGGACCAGTACGTCAGCAACGCCGATGCCGCGAGCTCGTGGCTAGATGCCAGCGATTCGGCGCTGGGCTCGGTCATCGACGCCCTGCACCGGGCACGCGAGCTGGCCGTGCAGGGAGGCAACGACACCTCCAGCGTCGCTGACAAGCAGAGCATGGCGAATGAAGTGGAGCAATTGATTGAGCACGCCGTCGCCGTGGGCAATTCGACCTATGCCGGGCAGTACGTCTTCGCCGGATTCAAGGTTACCACGGCGCCGTTTGCTATGGCAACCGACGGTGCGAGCGTGACTTACAGTGGGGACAGCGGCAAGATTTCCCGCAAGATCGACACCAACGCCGCGGTGACGATCAACATCCCAGGCAATGATGGCTTCGGTCAGGTGTTCTCGGCGCTGGTGGCGCTGCGCGATGCCTTGAAAGGCGGCAACTCGGCAACCGTGTCGGCTACCATCGCCGACCTGGACGGTGCGATCGACTCGGTGCTTTCTTCGCGCACCGAGCTCGGAGCAAGGACCAACCGCGTGAGCAACCAGAGCGAGCGGCTGCAAAACCTTAAGGTGAACATCGCCCAACTGCTCTCGAAGAAGCAGGACGTGGACATGACCGAGACGATCACCCAGTTTGCGGTGCAACAAAGCGTCTACCAGGCAGCGCTGGCGGCCGGCGCAAAGGCCATCCAGCCGAGCCTGCTTGACCAACTGAGGTAGGGGAAATGCCTGTCGAGCTCGTAATCAGCTATGAGGGCGAGGACCAGGTCCTTACGGTTGACGATGATAGCATCATCTCTTTCCAGAACGGCCTGGTCGGCTTCCAGGACTGGAAGCGCTTCGTGTTGCTGGAGGACCCTGATGAGGCACCCCTGGCCGTCCTGCAGTGCGTGGACGACACGGCGGCTTCTTTTCTGGTGACGGACCCCGCCTGCGTGGCGGCCAACTACCGGCCGCGCATCTCGATGGAAGACCTGCAAGAGCTGGGGCTGGCGCGGATCGAGGACGGGCGGCTGCTCTGCATCCTCGCCGCTAAAGAGGGGCCGGTGCGAGTGACGGCAAATCTACTGGGCCCTATCATCGTCAACACGCGGACCAGACGTGCACGCCAGGTGGTCCTGCAGGATTCCAGGTATTCGGCCCAGCATCCCGTGCTGATGGCCGAGGATGCCGAGATAGGCGTGGCGGGGTCAAATGCTTGCGGCCCCAGTCCGATTTCTTCACCGGCAATGGGCGCAGGAGCCGGAAGATGAGGCTAACGAATGCTTGTCCTAGTTCGTAAGTGCGACGAGAGCATCGTCATCGGGGGCGATATCGTCGTCACCATACTTGGCGTCGACGGCGACCGCATAAAGCTGGGTATCAACGCGCCGCGAGAGATCTCCATCCTCCGCCAGGAGCTCTGCGACGAGGTGGTGAGCCAGAACCGGGCCGCCGTCGAGTCTTCCTCTGGAATACGCAGGATCCTACCCACGGTGAAAGACAAGCTCACCATCGCAAAAGCGTCAGAGGCATAGCTCGACCCCTGTTGCCGCTTTCCGACCGACAGGTCTGGAAGGCGGCCCGCGCGTTTCCATAAAGCTGTACCCGTGACATGGGTACCAGCGTCTGGCCCATCGGAATACCAATGGTGCGCCGCAGAAGGCTTTCCTACCCTACAAGCACACCGGTCCTCCCTATATATTCCCCCAAGTGGAACGCGGCTGGAGAGGCGAGGGCCTGTCCGGCAGCCTGGGAAGCAGCAACGGGCCCTCGCCTCTGCAATCCAGCGAAGGAGATGACGGTGGGCAACAAGAAGAAGCGCCACTCGCAGCAGCAATCTGCCGGCACCGCACGGCCGTTGATCTCGGTATGCATGATCGTCAAGGATGAGGAGGCCAACCTGGAGCGCTGCCTGAACAGCGTGCGGCCTATCGCCGACGAGATAATCGTCGTGGATACCGGCTCGACGGACCGGACGGTGGAGATTGCCCGCCAGTACGGGGCCAGGGTCTCGTCTTTCCAGTGGTGCGACGACTTTGCCGCCGCCCGCAACGCCGCGCTCGACCAGGCCAGGGGAGCCTGGGTTCTCCAGATCGACGCCGACGAAGAGCTGACCCCCGAGGCCATACGCAATATGCGCCGGGTGGTCGAGAATGCTCCGTCGCGGTGCTGGGGTTATCACATCCCCGAGCGCGTCCATTATATCCGAGATAGGGTGCCGGCCCTGAACCTCGCCTACCGCCTGCTCCTGTTCCGCAACCACCCCCATTTGCGCTACTACTCACGTATTCACGAGCATATCCGGTACACGGGCCCCAGCCCCGAGCTTGAGTTTCCATTCGTCGACGATCTGGTCCTCGATCACCACGGCTACGTGGCAGACGAGGCGGAGCTGAGGAAGAAGCAGGAGCGCAACCAGCGCCTGCTGGAAGCGGCCATCGCCGCGGAGCCCGAGGAGCCCTTCCCGGTCGCCTGGTAGGCCG
>JAMCWG010000029.1 GCA_023475235.1 Chloroflexota bacterium | reverse complement strand
CCCGGGCGGCGTCGCGCTCGGCGTCGGCCAGCAGCCGGCGCTTGCTCACCAGGTCGGTGGTATACTCCGCCACCCTCTCGCGCTGCTCCGCCTGCGCCAGCAATGTGGATACCGAGCTACCAAACGGGTAGTTTCCCAGCGTAGCCACCAGGATCAGTATCAGGATCGCCGCAACTCCGGCAAGCGACAATGCCATGTAGATGCGGGAGGCACGGAGCTTTCGCAGCAGGGCAGCGGCCCTTCGCGGTGAGGCAGCCCCCGCGCGCTCGCCATCGTCATCGTCAGGGCCGTAGTCGACGGACCGTGACCGGCCGACGGGCCGGGCGGCGCGCCGGCCGCGGCGAGGCGGCGGTGGAGGGGGCTCTTCCTCCTCGACGTCGCCCTCCTGCACCGCCAGCAACGCCAGGGAGAACGATTCGGGAAAGATATCGCGGCAGCTACTGTGGAACCCTTACAGGATTTCCTGTGGCTCGCCGTCCCCGCCGGCGTCCTCGCCGAGGAAGGGCGAGAGCTGGGGTGCCAGCGCCTCATCGCAGCCGGGCCCTACCAGGAGGACATAATCGCCCGGCTCGACCTCATAGTGGCCGAGCTCGATGGGTCGCCCGTCCTCGAAGCCGTCCACCGGGTGGGTCTCCACCCGCTCCTCCTGCCCGCCGCGGAAGATGTACGCTCCCGCAGCGCCGACGCGGGCGAAGTAGAGGTGCTCTCCCCGGTGGGCGGCGGCGATGACGTCGATTGCCGAGCCGTCGAAATCGCGCGGCCGCGCCCCAGGTGGAGCGAGACCTTCCTGCAGTGCCCGGATCAAGCTGGCGGTGAGGGCGTGTGAGCCGCCGCGGCGATAGCCCTCCCTCATCCGCCGGGCGACCTCGGCCAGCATATCGGGCTCCGCTCCATCCAGGAGCAGGTACAGCATGCCGCGGGCCGGTCCCCGACGGGGCTCGATTATGTGGACATTCCCCGCGGGCGGCCGCCGTGCCCCATCGGACACCTTGAGCTGGCCTAACTGCATAATGGTGGACATTTCGCTCATTGAGCCAAGTATACCAAAAGCTGGAAGCAATCGGGCCACATTTGTCTTGACGCTGGGATATCCATCGGCTACACTGTTAATGATATACGAGCAATACGCTCTCGATCACGGGGAGTAGCGCAGCTTGGTTAGCGCGCAGCGTTTGGGACGCTGAGGTCGTGGGTTCGAATCCCACTTCCCCGACCACTCCACGCTTGGCTTTCGCTCCTTGTACTTTGGCAACGGACGCAGCGATTCAGGGGATGGTATCCGTCAGCTTGCTTGAGGCCGCTTTGTCAACGGCGGGCGACATCACGGTCGCCCGGAAGCACGGAGGTAATTGCTGTGGGCACGGGCAAGGGCCGGAGTTTGCCAGACAAGCTTGGGCGTTGCCTCGTGTTGTTGAAAGGAAGCCAGACCTGGAGGGTTAGCATGCTGGCCTGCGCCGGCGCCCTCTGCCTTGGCCTGGCCGTGAGCTGCTTCGGCAGTCCATCGCCCTCGCTTCCGCCGCCTCCTACCCAATCTCCCCGGCCGGCAGTGACTTCGTCTTCACCGGCGGTGACTTCGGCCCCTTCAACCGTCCCCTCTCCCACTGCTGTGGCCCTGCCAACTGCCCCATCCGTCTATACGCCCACCGTGTACACCCTTGAGGAGGGCGATACCCTGCGCGGCATCGCCGCTAAGTTCGGCGTGGCCATCGAGGACCTGATCAAAGCCAACAACATAGCCAACCCCGATTTGCTGTTTGTGGGCCAGCAAATCGTCATCACCGGGACCGCCGGGCTGCCGGCTACACCCTCACCCGCCGTCGCATCCGCTGCCCCCACGGCGGCCGGGCGGGTCCAGGACCCCACCACCTATACCCTTGAGGAGGGCGATACCCTGCGCAGCGTCGCGGCGAAGTTCGGCGTGTCGGTGGAAGCTGTTGCCCGGGCCAATGGGATCGACGATCCCGATAGCATCCAGGTTGGACGGAGAATAGACATACCCGCCCCGACTGCCGACGCCGGGCCTGCCCCGGAGGCACCCGCGGCAGCGGCGCAGGCGACCACCTATACCATAGAGCCGGGGGATACGCTTAAAGACATCGCCGCCAGGTTCGGTATGACGCTGGAAGCTCTGCTCAAGGCGAACAAGCTGGAGCTGCCGGACGCCATCGAAATTGGGCAGAAGATCGCCATACCCCGGTAGGCGAAGACGGCTGTTGTCCGGCGCGTCGCCGCCTTCCCCAGCTCTTATCCCCTTTCCTCGCGTGCCCCTACGGCGGCGCGCCAGCGCGGCCCCGACAGCACCTCCGGGTTCACGGCGAAGGTAGGCCGCTCGCCGCGCAACACCATCGCTACCTGCTGCGTCGCCAGCTCCTGCAGCCGGGCAACCGACTCCTCGGAGTAGAACGCCGCGTGGGAGGTGACCACGAAGTTGTCCAGGGGCAACAGTGGGTTATCCGGGTCGGGCGGCTCCTTCTCCATGACGTCCACACCGGCGCCGGCGATCCATCCTTGAGTGAGGGCCTTGTACAGTGCCCGCTCATCCACCAGTGGCCCGCGGGCTACATTGATAAGGAACGCTCCCGGTTTCATCTGGCGTAGCTGCGCCTCGCCGATGAGATGGTTGGTCCCGGCGGCCAGCGGCACGTGCAACGATACGAAGTCCGACTCGGCCAGCAGGGTCGGCAGGTCGACGGCGCGCGCCTCCCATTTCGCCAGCTCATCGAGGTCGGGATGGCGAGTGTAGACGAGCAGCCTCATTCCCAGGCCGCGGGCACGCCAGGCCAGGGCCCGCGCGCTGCTCCCGTAGCCGATAAGCCCCAGGGTCCGGCCGTGGATGTTGTGGACCGGTATCGCCTTGGTGCGGTCCCACTCGCCGCGCTTGATGTTCCGGTTGAGCAGCGCAATCTTGCGCGCGCAGGCGAACAGCAGGCCGATGGCGTGCTCGGCCAGTTCGTCGGGGCAGTAGCCGGTCACATTGGTGACGAGGATGCCCTCTTCAGTGGCCGTGCGCACGTCGACGTTATCGTAGCCGATGCCGTAGCGGGCCACGATCTTGCACCGGCGCGCCGCCTGGAGCACCGGCCGGGTGAGCTCGCCGAAATTGGTGAGCACGCCGTCGTAGTCGCCGATGATGCCGGCCAGCGTCGCCGCGTCCCGCGCCGGCGCCATTACCACCTCAGCGCCCAGCGGTTCCAGGATACGCCGCTCGATATCGATGCTGGTCCATACCGGATCGGTGATCAGTACGCGCAGTCGTTCCGCCATAGTCCCTTCTTTCGCTTTGTCATTGTCCCCTGTCCTGCTTTTCCTCACCATAGCCTCGCCGAAGGCGAAAAGCACCTGGCCCCCACCCTGGCCTCGCCGTGGCGAGGTCCGGGCGACTAGCGTCGCCTCTGGCGACCTCTGGCAGACGAGTCGCCTTTGAGCTTGTGATTTTTTCGATTTGCGGCCGACAAACTGGCTCGCACAGCGAAGCATGCTAGCGAAGCATGCTTTGGGGCGCAGCCGTTTTCAGCGGCCCAAAACCAATTAAATCACAGCCTCTTTGGCGACCTCTCCCAGGGGGAGAGGGAACGGCTGCCCTTCTCCCTCTGGGAGAGGGGACGTAGACTGCCGGGTCACGTTCCCTTCCCTTTGGGCGCGACTCGCCCTTGGCGAGGGAAAGGGGTTAAGGTCATTCT
>JAMCWG010000003.1 GCA_023475235.1 Chloroflexota bacterium | reverse complement strand
CAAAAGAGTTGATCGGCGAATTTCTGAATATCCGATAGTTTAAGAACCTTTGCCACGGTATACCCCTTGCTAGAATTACCATCTCAGGATACACCAATCTCCGTCTCAACTCACGTCACGACGTCGGGTGTCACCTTGACAGGCCAGATTCCGCCTCCCTATAATGCCTGCATCCAATCCACAAGTATTCATGCTTGTGCAGCCGAACGCTGCGTGTGCCCGTGCCGCTGCCGAACTGAGGAGGAACAAATGGAGCTGCTGAATATGGTGAAGGTCCGCCAGGCCTTGCCGGCCGACCACATTGGCGATGTGAAGGGCGAGGTGCAAAAGGCGCTGGCCGGCGCCGACCTAAAGGTGCGCATCAAGCCCGGCAGCCGCGTGGCCATCACCGTCGGCAGCCGCGGCATCGCCGATATCACCACTGTCATCCGGACCCTGATCGAGGAGCTGAAGGCGATCGGGTCCCAGCCCTTCATCGTGCCGGCGATGGGAAGCCACGGCGGGGCAACCGTCGAGGGCCAGCGGGCGATTCTGGAGGAGTACGGCTTCACCGAGGAGACGATGGGCGTGCCCATCCTGGCCACGATGGACACGGTTGAGCTCGGCCGGGCGCGCAATGGCGCGATGGTCCATATGGACAGGAATGCCTACGGTGCCGACGTCACTGTGGTGGTGGCGCGAGTGAAGGCCCACACCAGCTTCCGTGCCCCCATCGAGAGCGGGATGAGCAAGATGATGGCCATCGGGCTGGGCAAGCAGCGCGGCGCCCACTCGGTGCACACCGCCGGCCTGTCGGAGACCGTCGCCCAGGCAGCCGAGGTCTTCCTGGCGAAGGCCAATATTGCCCTCGGCGTGGCACTGGTGGAGAACGCCTTCCATCAGATATATACGATCGAGGTCGTGCCGCCGGAGCGAATAATGGAGCGGGACCGCGAGCTGCTGAAGCTGTCCAACTCGCTACTGCCGTGCGTTCCCTTCGATCAGTTGGATGTCCTCATCGTGGACTGGCTGGGGAAGAACATCTCGGGCACCGGAATGGACTTCAATGTAGTGGGTATGTGGCGGCGGATCGACGCCCCGATGGCCCCGATGTACGAGACCATTGTGGTGCTCGACCTGACCCCCGAATCGGGCGGCAACGCCATCGGCATCGGCACGGCCGACTTCGCGCCGATGCGCCTCATCGACAAGATCGACCGGCGCAAGACATACATGAACCTCCTCACGGCCGCGCATGGCCGGAAGTCGCTGCAGCACGGCAAGTTCCCCATCGCCCTCGAGAGCGACCGGGCGTGCATCGAGGCGGCTCTGGAGGCCTGCGCCCTCACGCGTCCGGCCCGCGTGGCCCGCATCAAGAGCACCCTGCATCTCGACGAGATGTGGATATCCGAAGCGCTGGTCTCCGAGGCCAGGGAGAAGCCCAACATTCAGATCGTCGATGGGAGCGTTCCGCTGGGGTCGTTTATGGACGCTGCCGGCAACTTCAAGGACCTGGTGCCCCCGCACTAGGGGTTGTGCGCTGGAAGTTGAAGAACACTTTCCTATTCCCCCAGCTCGCGGTAAAAGCAGCTCCGGTTGCCTGTGTGGCAAGCCGGCCCCGCGGCGTCCACCTTCAGCAGCAGCACATCGCCATCGCAGTCGATGAGGATCTTTCGGACCGATAGGTAGTTCCCCGACGTTGCGCCTTTGTGCCAGAGCTCCTGCCGGCTCCGGCTCCAGAACCAGGCATGGCCGCTTTGTCGTGTGTTCTCCAGCGCTTCCTGGTTCATCCACGCCACCATCAACACCTCGCCGGTCTCGGCGTCCTGGCAGATGGCGGGCACCAGCCCCCGGGCGTCGAACTTCACCTCTATCGCGTTGCTCATTCGAGTGATTCCCTCCGGATCGGCAGGCCGCGGTTGGCCAGGTATTCTTTCACCTGCCGCACTGTATACTGGCCGTAGTGAAATAGCGATGCCAGCAGGGCGGCATCGGCCCCCCCGACGGTGAGGGCGTCGTACAGGTGCGAGAGTTCGCCGGCTCCCCCCGAGGCAATCACAGGGACCGGAACGGCGGCGGACACCGCGGCCGTCAGCTCCAGATCGTACCCGGCCTGCGTGCCGTCGGCGTCCATCGACGTGAGAAGAATCTCGCCTGCCCCCAGCTCGACGCCGCGCACCGCCCATTCCACGGCGTCGACGCCCGTGGGGACGCGCCCGCCGTGGGTGTACACCTCCCACGCTAATGGCGAGGACGGCCTCCGTTTGGCGTCGATGGCCAGGACGATGCACTGGCTGCCGAAGCGCTCGGCACCGCGAGCGATGAATTCGGGATCGGCGAGGGCCGCGGTGTTCACCGAGACCTTGTCGGCGCCGGCCTGGAGCATCCGGCGTACATCCTCGACAGTGCGGATGCCGCCGCCCACCGTCAGTGGGATGAACACCTGCTCGGCAGTGCGGGCGACCACGCTTACCATCGTGGCGCGATGGTCCGAGCTGGCGGTGATGTCGAGGAATACCAGCTCGTCGGCGCCCTGGGCGTCGTAGTAGGCGGCGAGCTCCACCGGATCGCCGGCGTCGCGCAGATTGACGAAACGGGTGCCCTTCACCACCCGCCCGCCGGTGACGTCGAGACAGGGAATGATTCGTTTAGTCAGCATATACTTGCCCTCTTGTCCCCTCTCCCCGCAGGGGAGAGGGTTAGGGTGAGGGGCGCGCGTTCGCATACCACCATCCGACCCTCACCCCGGCCTCGCCGAAGGCTCGCCAGAGGCGAGTCCGCCTGCGGCAGACGAGTCGCCTCCGGAGACCTCTCCCTGCCAGGGAGAGGGAGCGAACGCGCCTACCATACCTTCTTTCTCCCGCGTCTAGCCTTCGCTGACAGCCTTGGCTTCAGGATAACGGAGCGCGCCCGTATACAGCGCCCGCCCGACGATGGCACCTTCCACCCCAATCTTAAGCAGCCGCCGGATGTGCTCCAGTTGCGACACGCCCCCTGACGCGATGACGGGTATATCCAGGCTGATGACCATCTCTCCGATGGCGTCGTAGTTCGGCTGGGTGAGCATGCCGTCACGGGCGATGTCGGTGTAAATGATACGCTGGACGCCGAGCCGCTGCATACGCAGGGCCAGGTCGAGGGCCCTGGTGGAGGAGGTGTGCATCCAGCCGTGGCTGGCGGCCATCCCGCTGCGGGCGTCGACGCCCACCACGATGCGGTCTCCCCATCTCTGGCAGACCTTCCGCACCAGGTCGGCGTCCTCTAGAGCTGCCGTGCCCAGGATCACCCGCTGCACGCCCAGATCGAGGGCTGCCTCCGCCGCCGCCTCCGTCCGGATGCCGCCGCCGAGCTCGATGGGCACGGCCACGGCCTGGGCCATCTGCCGGACCAGGTCGCCGTTCTGCAACTGGCCGGTGGCTGCCCCATCCAGATCAACGACGTGCAGCCATTCGGTGCCCTGTGCCTCCCAGTGCCGGGCCATTTGGACCGGATCGTCGGAGAACACAGTAACCTTAGTGTAGTCTCCCTGGACCAGGCGAACGCACTTGCCGTCTTTGATATCGATGGCCGGGATCACGATCATGGGTAGTTCCTGAAGAAGTTCTCCAGCATACGCAGTCCCCAGCGCCCGCTCTTCTCGGGGTGAAACTGAGTGGCCACGAGATTGCCGCGCGCTATCGCGCAGGTGAAGCTCACGCCGTACTCGGTACTCCCGATGGCCAGCGATGGGTCTGCCGGGTCCGGGTAGTACGAGTGCACGAAGTAGAAGTTGGTGCCGTCGGGAATACCCTCGAAGACGGGATGCTCGCGGCGCTGCCGCACCTGATTCCAGCCCATATGGGGAACCTTCAGCCCATCGGGCAGCCGCCGCACCCGCCCCGCGTAGACGCCCAGGCACGGCTCCCAGCCGCCCTCCTCACTGCCGTCGAGCAGGACTTGAAGCCCCAGGCAGATGCCGAAAAAAGGCTTGTCGGCGGCGATGGCCTCCGCAATGGGCTCGATCAGGCGCAGTCGGCGCAGGCTCTGCATGGTGTCCCTGGCCGCGCCAACGCCGGGGAGGATCAGCTTGCTGGCCCGGCGAATGTTGTCCGCTTCGTGGCTGATGGTAGCCGGTTGGCCCAGCTTCTCCACCGCCCGCGCCACGCTGCGTAGGTTTCCTGCCCCATAGTCAATGATCACCAACATTGTGTCCGTGTCCCTCTCCGGTGGAGAGTATACCACGGCGGCGAAGGGGCGAACAGGTACATCGTGGGCGCCGGCTGTCGCGCGGATCGAGTCGGTCAGGCCGCCCCAGGGGCGACCCCTTGTCTCGCGCTGCTTTTACAGCCCTAGCTGATCGGAGATCTCCTGCATCGCCTTCAGGCCGATGCCGGCAAACTTCTCCAGTGAGATGCCGAAGCCGGTGCACATCCGGATATGGTCCCTGTTGACGCTGCGCGCGAAGCTGCGCTCTCCCATACGCTTTATCAGGAAGGGGACGTCCAGCGGGGCCAGCTTGCGCTGAGGGTGCACCAGCGCGGCCGCGGTGATCAGGCCCGACAGCCCCTCGATGGAGAACAGGGCCTTCTCCATAAGCGTCTCCCGCTCTCCCAGGGTCTCGTTGTGCACCTTGACCGCCCTAGCGATATCCTCGCCGACGCCGCGTTCCAGGAGCATCTGGCTGGCCACCAGCCCGTGCTTGGAGAAGTCATCCTTGGTGGTCTCGTAGTCCACATCGTGCAGCAGGCCTGCCAGACCCCATTTCTCCTCGTCCTCGCCGAAGTGGCGGGCGAGCGCCCGCATCATCGCCTCCGTAGCCAGCATATGCTTGACCAGGTTTGCGTTGGCGGCATTGTCCTTGACTAGCTGAAGGGCCTCATCGCGGTCCATCAATATCCTCCCATATTCTGCTGGCTGCGACGCCTCTGGCGAAGCAGGTAGCCTGGAAGAAATAATACCACACTTGCCTTGCGTGAGGCTTCATCAACGATCATGGGCTTGTACTCCCGACCGTTCGACAGCTTCCAACGAAATGTTGACGCAGCTAGCCGGTAGAGGTAGACTCCGCGCCATAAGAATTGTTGCCTGCAGACCTCAAAGGACGAGAACAATCTTTGCTTGGAGAGGTGCAGTTATCGGGAGGTAGAAGCGTTGTGGAATCGAGTGTATGCAGCCTTCAGCACCGTCCTCGTGCCGATGATGTTACTTTCCTGCACATCCGCAGTTCCCATTACCGCACCGACGGAAACGGCAGTCCCGACCGCACAGGCCACCAGGCCCGCAGCTACCCCGCTGGGGAATCCCACCCCCATGAAGGTACAACCCACGGCCACGGTAACTGCAAACGTGAAGCGCGGCGGTCAGTTGAAGGCGGCCTTGCAGAATGATTGGGTGGCGATGGACCCATTGGTCAACACCGCTACCACCACGGCGCAGGACAACCTCTACGACCCGCTCATCTGGTGGCAGCCGGACGGTAAAGGCAACTGGGGTCCTGCTCCGGGGCTGGCCGCCTCGTGGGAGACCAGGCCTGAGGATGTTGTGCTCAAGCTGCAGAAGGGCGTGAAGTTCCACGATGGCAGCGACCTGAATGCCGATGTGGTTATGTGGAACCTGGACCGCTATCGCAACGATCCGAAGTCGCAGCAGAAAACTGACCTGGGATGCGTGGCCGGAGCGGAAAAGGTCGATGACTACACCCTGCGGGTCAGGCTCAAGACGCCCTGCGCCTCGCTGTTGGCCGTGCTCAGCCAGGCCGGGTCGCGTCCGGCTTACCCCATCTCCAGGGCCGCGTTCGACAAGCTGGGCGCCGAGCAATTCGACCGCAACCCGGTAGGCACAGGCCCCTTCGCCTTCGGGGAATGGAAGACGGGCGATCACGTCGCCCTCAAGCGGTGGAACGGCTACTGGCGCAAAGGTGCCGATGGGAAGAGCCTGCCCTACCTGGACGGGGTGACCTTCCGCCTCATCGTGGACGACTCTGTGCGCCTGTTGGAGGCAAAGTCGGGCAACATACAGGTCACCGAGCTGGTCCAGGGCAAGGACATTCCGAGCGTCAAAGCCAATCCTGAACTGGTGCTGGTGGAGGGCCCGTGGGTTGGCAACAACTACCGCATCGCCTTCAATTCCCGCAAGGGGGCCTTCAAAGACAATCTGAGGCTGCGGCAGGCTATACTGTCGGCCATAGATCGGGATAGCATCTCGAAGGTGCTCGGCCAGGGCGCGGGCATTCCGCTGAGGTACTCCATTCTGCCCGAATCGCTCGCCTACGATGACTCGGTGCCTTATTACTGGTATGACCTGAACAAGGCGAAGCAGTTGGTGAGGGACGCCGGCTACCCCAACGGCATCGAGGTAACTATGGACATAGTTGCTCGCCAGCTCGATCAGAAGCAGGCCCAGATGCTGAAGCAGATGTGGGAGGCGATCGGCGTCCGCACTAACCTTGTAGCGTCCGAGCGGGCGGCATGGGTGAGCAGGGTCCATGATGCGGGCAATTTCGAGTTCGCCACTATGCGCAACCCCAGCGAAGCGGACCCGGCCCTGGATATGGACAAGTACCTGAGTGGGAGCAGTCCGTCCAGCTACCATAAATACGTCAACCCTGATTTTGAGCGATGCCTGGTGGATGCGAACGGGTCCTACGACACCCTCAAGCGGAAAGAAATGTACAGGCGGTGCCAGACGATGGCCTACAACGATGCCTTCGAGGGGTTTGTCTGGGCGCAGACCTGGAACTGGCTGGTGCGCAGGGAAGTGAAGGGTTTCGCCTCCAGTTGGGGCGAGCACTGGGAATTGGCCGAGGTGTGGCTCGACAAATAGGCGCGAGGCCATTATTTTTCCCACAGATTACTTGGAAAGGCATGCCCATCCAGTGTAAAGTACGTTTGTACTTGGTGTGCGGGCCTTTTGTCCATTGATTATTCGCCGCAAAACGATGATATTAACTTGGTAACGTGAATGGATGCGGCCCACGCTGCAGAGAGCAAGCTGCAGCAACTGAAACTGTCGGGGACTGCCGACTTGGCCAACGACAAGCAGGACAACCGGATTGACGGCCCAATCGCCGAAGCCCTTGCCGCCCTGGCGACCTCGGTAGCCGCTGATGGCGCGGCGGTCTGGCAGGTAGGGCCAGACCGCGCCGATGTTCGCGCAACGGCATGGACCGGGGTTGCGGCAAAGATATGCGGCGCTCATCCTGTGGTGAAAAGTGCCGAATGCGCACTGGCCCGCACTCTATTGCAGGGCGAAGTGGTCTCGGTGGACGACCTTTATTCCCAGCACCAATTCGATGGGGCGTCGCTCCAGTTGATCGAGCACGGCATACGCGCCCTGGCCGTCGTCCCAATCACGGCCGACGGTGCCATCGTCGGCAGCTTGATGATCCTCTACAAGGACACGCACCCCTTCAACGAAGGCACCCTCGCGGTGCTGTACTCGTACGCGAACATTCTGCGGCTCATCAACAAGCTGGAGACGGCGCTGGAGCAGATGATGGCCCCGGAGATGGCAATGCTGCACACGTTGACCGAGGTGCTCGAGGCTCGCGACGGCTACACCGCCGGCCATTCCAACTCGGTGAGCAAGTATGCCGGCCTCATCGCCCGGCAGATGGGGCTGTCCGATCCGGAAGCCGAGAGGGTCGAGCGGGCCGCTATGCTCCACGACATCGGCAAGGTAGGCGTGCCGGACGCCGTCCTGCTGAAGCCGGGCCCGTTGGACGATGCAGAATGGTCGGCCATCTGCAATCATCCCAGCGTCGGCGCCCGCATCCTCGCGCCGCTGGAGGCATTTCGGAAGGAGGCCGATCTGCTCCTGCATCACCACGAGCGCTGGGACGGCCAGGGCTACCCCAGCGGCTTGAAGGGCAACGACATTCCACTGGGGGCGCGCATCCTCGCCGTCGCGGACGTCTTCAATGCGCTGACTTCAGCCCGGCCCTATCGGACAGCACATTCCGTCGAGGAAGCTATTGCTATGCTACGAAAGATGGCTGGGGTCCAACTGGACCCGAAGGTGGTGGAAGCATTTCTATCGCTAGTCGGCAAATAGCCCGAGGTCCGCTGGAGGAAACTGACAACAACCGTATTCTGGTGGTCGATGACGACCAGGGGCTCGTCGCGATGCTCTCTCTCTGGCTCGAGGGGGCCAACTACGAGGTGGTGACCGCTGGCGACGGGGCACGGGCCTTGAAGCTGATGCGAGAGCTCAAGCCGTCTCTGGTGCTACTGGACATTATGATGCCGGTGGTGGACGGGTGGGAGGTGATCCGCCAATCTCGCCGGGACCTCGACCTGCGCCACGTGCCTATCCTGCTGACCTCGGCCCTGCCGGGAGGGGTGAACACGCCTTCCGATACCATCGATTGGCTGCGTAAGCCGTTCACCGGGTCCCAGCTACTGGCCAAGGTATCACAGCTTCTGAGCGAAGCGCGGGCTCGTGACGAAGGGGCCTGACGCCGCCTCTTCTCCAGCGTGCTTGCCGCTCTCGCTCCTCGGCCGGGCATCCTTCCACAGTCGGGCCCTCTTCTCCGCGAGCAGGTAGCTAAGTAGATGAGTCTCGTAGGGTCGGGTCACCCGACCCTACGAGACTCCGGACCATCACGACACATCATCGCGTGTGCGGCCGCAGGCTCTGCTATAATGCCTGATAATCGCCTTCGCGAAGGAGCGCCAATATGATTATCAGCACCAATCATACTTCGTTCACGGTCAGCGATATGGAACAAGCGCTGCTCTTCTATCATGGCCTGCTGGGCATGCAGGTGGTCAGCGAGCGGACGATATCCGGACCATTTGCGGAGACCATTACCGGCATATCCGGTGCCAATATGCGGATCGTGTACTTGCAGATGGCGCCAAACAGCGAGCATCGCCTCGAGCTGATTCAATACCTGTCGCCCAAGGCCCAGCCGCTTGAGCAGAGCACCAGCCAGCCCGGCTGCGCGCATCTGGCCCTCAACGTCGACGATCTCGACGCGATGTACAGGGAGCTTTCCGCAAAAGGGGTCCGCTTCAAGTCGCAGCCGGTCACCATCGTCGGTGGCCCGAACGCGGGAGGCAAGGGCGTCTATCTTTACGGCCCCGATGGCGTGACATTAGAGCTGCTGCAGCCGCCGGGGTGATCTCTCCCAGCTTTCTTACTTCTTCACCGTGAAGGAGTGGACACCTATCTGCTGGCCCAGGCTCCAGTAGGTGGACGCGCAGTAGGCGAACGGCTTCATCTTGCTGATGTCCCACGCGCCCTTATCGTCCAGGTACTCGCTGCTGGCGTGGACGGCCACCACCTCGCCGATGAACAGGTCGTGGCTGCCCAGGGCCAGCTTGTGCCTCACGACGCATTCCAGGTTGACCGGACATTCCTCGATGAGCGGCGCCTTCACTCTGCTGGCGGCAGCCGGCGTTAGCTGCGCGGCGGCGAACTTGTCGACGTTCCGCCCCGAGACGGTGCCGCAGATGTCGGTGGCGCGCAACTGATCGACGCCGGGGATGTTGACCACAAATTCCCCGCTCCGGCTGATTATTCCGTGGGAGAGCCGGCTGGGCCGGATGGCGATGCCGAGCATGGGCGGCTCCGAGCAGGCCACGCCCGCCCAAGCCAGGGTTACGATGTTGGGCTTCCCCTCCTCGTCCTGACAGCTCACCATTACTGCCGGGGTAGGGAACAGCCCCGGCCGCAGGCCCTGCCTCTGTTTTGGCATATTGTCAGTACCCCCTCTCACAATCTTGGACGCGAATGAAACAGGCCCGAAGTGGGGACCTCTGTCCGGCGCCGCGACGACTTCCGATGCTTCGAATGCGGGTCCATCTAGAGGGCCCCCAAATGACAGGTGTGGTTCACCAGCCAGACGGTGAAGCCGCGCTCGGTGCTGGTCAACACATTGATCGCCCCGTTCTCCTGCTGGATATGCCAGAAGGCATCGTTGTCCAGGCCAAGGGCATACAGCAACAACACCCTGCAGACTGCCTGGTGCGACACCAGGGCGACGGCCTCATCCTGGTGGCGCGACAGCACCTGGGACAGACCCGCCACGGCCCGCTTTCGCAGGGCGGCCAGGCTTTCGCCACCGGGGATTTCAACCCGCTGGGGCTGACTATACCACAGACTGCACAGCTCCGGCCAGCGCACGCTTACCTCATCCGGGGTAAGGCCCTGCCACTGCCCGTAGTCGATGTCGGTGAGCTCCTCCACAGGTTGTATCTTCAGGCCAAAGGCGCCGGCGATGGGCGCGGCAGTGTCCAACGCACGCGTTAGCGGACTGGAGTATATGCTTGAAATCGAGCAGCTATCCTTCAGGTAGTCGGCGATGGCCGCTGCCTGAGCCTGGCCGATGGTGTTCAACGTCACATCCGCCCGGCCGCGAAACCGGTCGGCCCGGTTCCACTCTGTCTGGCCGTGGCGGACCAGTATCACGCGATTCACGGGTTGGCCTGCAGATACCGGGCCTGGCCCGCCGTGGCCACGGTCTGCCCGTCCTTCACGATGATCTGGCCCCGCTGCATCACCAGCGCCGGCGCCCCCAGGCATTCGCGGCCCTCGTACAAGGTGAAGTCGGTGTGGCCGTGCTGTCGCTGAGCGGCGATGGTGTGGCGCACGGTGGGATCGAACACCACCAGGTCGGCATCGGATCCCGGCTGCAGGGTGCCCTTGCGAGGATAGAGGCCGAAGATGCGGGCTGGATTCTGGCAGAATACCCGTGCCAGGCGAGTGAGGGGCAGCCGGCCGCGGTTGACCGCCTCGTCGAAGACGGCCTGGAACATCCACTCCGCGCCGGGGACGCCGAACCTGGCCTCGAATATGTTGTCGGGGTCCGGCGTGGTGCTCAGGCTGCCGCCGCTCACCTTGCTGGCTATAGTAGCGCCGACCGAATCGCTGCCCACCACATCCAGCACTCCCTCGGCCAGCCCCTGCCACATAGCGTCGTTGTCCTCTCGCTTGCGGAGGGGCGGCCCCATCTTGGCCAGACGGCCGCGCGTCTTCATCTCGGCATTGGTGAACATCAGGTATTGAGGACAGGTCTCTGTGTAGAGGTCCGGCTTTCGCTCGCGTAGCTGCCGCAGCAGCGGAATGGACTCGTGGGCCGAGACGTGCACGACGTAGAGCGGGCAGCCGGTCAGTTCCGCCAGGGTGACGGCCCTGAAGATGGCCTCTGCTTCCACAGCGTTGGGGCACGTGGGCGGGAAGTCCTCCGGCGCCTTTCGGCCCTCCCTGATCGCCCTGTCCACCAGGTAGTCGATGGCGTACCCATTCTCGGCGTGGACCATCGCCAGGCTTCCGGCTTCGGCGGCTGTCGCCATCACCTGCAGCATTTTGTCGTCGGTGAGCATCATTCCCCGGCGGGAGTAAGTCATATACATCTTGAACGAGCCCACGCCCATCTTGACCAGCATCGGGATGAGGGCCACGGCGTCGTCGCTCTGCCCGATGGAGGCGTGGATGGCGAAGTCGAGGAGAGAGGTGCGCTGGCCTTCGTCGATGAAGCGCTGTACCTCGTCCGTCAGCGTGCCGGTAGCGCCGAATGAGGCGAAGGCCGAGACGAATGGGATAATCGTGGTAGTGCCGCCGTGGGCCGCGGCCTCGGAGAGGCTGGCGATTGGCTCGATGGGCGATGGATGAACGTGCGCGTCGATGATACCGGGGAAGACATACTTGCCGCCGGCATCGATGACCTGCCGGCCGTCCACCTTCAGATCGGGTCCGACGGCGTGGATGCGCCCCGCACTGATGGCCACGTCGGCCCGCCGGACGGCGTCTGCTTCGACCACCAGGCCGCCGCGGACCAGGGTATCCACCAGAGAAGGTACTGCCACGAAAGGTCTCCTTTCATGGACAGCTTCCCGGCGTCTCCGCCGGGACCGCTGCCATCCGGCAATTTTCGACGGGACACAGCGAATCGCCTTGGACCTATTGATCGCAGCCTTCTGCCAATAGTCCGTCTCCAGACGATCAGGGGTAGCCAGAAAGCCTCACTTCGATTATTATATCACGAGGCAAATTCTCCCATTCGGCCATCGTCATTCAGGTATCGCGGGGCCGTGATCGGACAGGCTGGTATGTATCGCAAACTGATTAAATTCCCACATGCCCACCGGAGGTTGCTCGCTGATGCGCTCGATGCAGCTCGTTCTAGCCGTGGTATTGATGAGCAGTCTACTGTCACCCCTGCCGGCCAGGGCCGACCCGTTGCCGGAGGGGACGGCTCCGACACTGAACGACCGGTTCGGTATCGTGCACGTTTCTTACGGGACCGAGCTCGCCTCGCCTACTCGCTACCAGAAGGCCCTTCAATCCGGGGCTCGCTGGAACCGCTGGGTGGCCTACTGGTACGACATCGAGGCGGAGCCCGGCGTCTTCGATTTCACCGCGTACGATAGGACGATTGAGGCCGATATCAGCCACAACCTGAAGCTGGATGTGGTCTTGATGGGGGCGCCCAAGTTCTACCGGGTCGAGTATAAGGGCCAGGCCACGACGATGCCGGTGGGCATCGACCAGCCTGTGTTTGACGACGGGACCGACATCCCCGGCCCGGACAAGCAGGCGAATCCGGACAACCCTTGGGCCACGTTTGTGTATACGATGGCCAGCCGCTACCAGGGCAAGGTGGGCGTCTGGGAGATATGGAATGAGCCCGACTTCTCTTACTTTTGGAACACCGGCGACGACAAGGAAGTCGAGCACTATGTCCGGCTGCTGCAGGTGGCTTACCTGGTCGCCAAAGCCGCCGACCCGAGTGCCATCATAGCCATCGGCGGTATGATGTACTGGGAGTGGGCGGTGTGGAAGCACGAGAGGAACGCCTGGTTGAAGGCATTTCTGAAGGAGCTGTCCAAAGACCCCCAGCGACAAGCCAACAATTTCTACTTTGATGTGCTGCCGTGGCACTGGTACGCGATGCCGGAAGAGTTGTATGAGGTGGTGACGGACGGCCGCGCGCTGTTGGAACACTACGGCATCCGGGGGAAGCATCTCTGGCTGAATGAGGCCAACCTGCCTGTTTGCGGGGACCCTTATGTGCCCGGCAAGACGGCCTGCGAGAAGCTGCCCTTCTACGGCAACAGCAAGGAGCAGTCGGCCTACCTTTGGCAACTCTTCGCCCTGGGCTTCGCGGCGGGACTGGAGCGCATATTCGTCTTTCAGTTGTACGACGACGGCGCGGGAGAGCGGGGTGAGCGGTTCGGCCTGGTCCGCCTGGACAACAGCCAGCGAGAAGCCTACACTACCTTCCAGGTCGCCACCCGTCATTTCCGGGATATCAAGTCGGTGACCAGGGGGACCGACGCGGCCGCCAACTCGGTGACTATAGTGACTGGGAACGAGCGGCTGGTGGTCGTTTGGAACGGAACGCAGTTCAACTATGTGGCGAATCTGTGGGCGACGGGGGGCAATCCTCGCGTCATCAAAGAGGACGGCACGGTATCCGCGCTGTCACGGACCCAAAACGGAGTGGCACGTCTGGTGCTGCCGGGCAGGCTGCGCGGAACGATGGGCCTGCTGGGGGTCGCTCCGCCGGGCAATTCCACGTACCTGATGGTCGAGGACATGCCTGCGAAGTAGGCGGTCCGGCCCGTCGTCAGGCGTCTCGAAGCAACCGGGCGGTGCAGCGTCAGCGCCGGCATAGTTGACATAATCATTAGTGGAGAGGATGGCATGCTGGAGTATATCTCCAACTTCCGGGTGGCGGCAGAGGCGGCGTGGGACATCAAGCCGGGGGAGCAGGTGCTCATCGTGGTGGACGACACGGCGCGTCCGACGCTGTACGGCCAGGCATTTCGAGAGGTTATGAACGCGATGGGCGCCGAGGCGACGCTGGTCATCATCAGGGAACGCGAGCTGGCCGGCCAGGAGCCGCCGCCATCGGTGGCCGCGGCGATGCTCGGCGCCGACGTCGTCATACGCATCCCCGAGAAGTGGAATATGGTGCACACGAACGCGCGCCGGGCCGTCACGGACAAGGGCATCCGTTTCTTCCACGTTAGCTGCGGGCCGGAGCCGCTGATGCGCCAGCCGGTCACGGCGGACGATATCTATCAGATCGCCCAGCGCACCGAGAAGCTGACCCGCCTGCTCACCGAGGCCGACCAGGCGCGGGTGACTTCGCTGGGCGGCACCGACATAACTATGTCATTGCGGGGCCGGCGCGCGATGGGCATGCACCCCCGCGGGCGCCCGCTGGGATCATCGCCCATACCGGGGACAGGGGAGGCGACCCTGCCTCCCGTGGAGGGGACCGCCGAGGGTGTGGTAGTGGTCGACATCTCCATCGCCGGCCGGGAAGGCCTTCTGCCGTCGCCGGTGATGTGGATCGTGGAGAGGGGCCGCATCGTGGACTTCCAGGGCCCGCCCAGCATCGTGGAATGGCTGCGCGACCTGGCCTCCCGCGACGCCGGCGCCAGTGTGCTCTGCCAGCTTGCCATCGGCACCAGCCACACTGTTCCGGCAGTGGCCAGCGGGATGAACATCGACCACGGGCGCGAGGGGCGCATCCACATGGCCTTCGGGAGGAACGACGATTTCGGCGGGACTACTTACAGCGTCGTCCACGTGGATGGGCTTTTCGGCAGGACGTCCGTCGATCTGGACGGCGTGCGCATCATCGAGAACGAGAAGGTAAAGTGAGGGATTATTAGGGACCTGGGCCTCGGAGCGTATGCCAGCCGGCTATTCCGGCGAGCTCAACTGCATGGCCATATGGTCCACTTCGCGGCCGCCCTCCTCCAGCAGAGCGTCTTCGTCGCCGGTCAGTATTTGGAGGAGCCTGGCGAACTCGCCGATGTGCTTGCGTTCCTCATCTGCGACGTCGGCAAGCACCTTCCTGGCGAGAGGGTGGTCGGTAGCGTCGGCGTGCGCCATATACTGATAGACAGCCTCTTCCTCGGCGGCGAGGTCGAGGCGAATGGCACGGATCAGCTCTCCCAGGGTCAGCTTGCGGTCCGGTATCAGGGCGCCAAACGGCTTCATGAAATCAGGCATTCTCTTACCTCCTCTGTCGGTTGCCGGTGAGTGTAGGAGCAGGGCGACACTATGAGCATAGGCCACGAAGGAGTGCGGGGCGGGTGTTCCTGCCCACGAGCGTTGTTGCGTTCGCTCTTTGATTGCTTCCTACTATCAATGATATCACAGCCATCAGCCCATTTGCAGCACATACAATGAAACAGAGCTACCATTAGCATCCCGGCGCGGCTACAATAGGCTTGACCCCGCGGCTTTGGTGACCGCGCACTTTCTCGAGGAGGCATCCTTATGGATGGGCGGCTGGAGGCCCGCGATACCGCATTCAACTCACTGGTCCCCCCGGACACCATCATCGAGCGCGTCGGCGCCGGCTTCGGCTTCACCGAGGGCCCGGTGTGGCGGGGTGATCACCTGCTCTTCAGTGACATCCCGCGCAATCGCATCGTGCGCTGGCGGATGCTGGGCGAGGGCCCCGAGGTGACCACGTTCCGCTGTCCCAGCAGCAACGCCAACGGCAACACGTTGGACCGGAGTGGCCGGCTCATCAGTTGCGAGCACAGCGCCCGCCGCGTGACCCGCACGGAGACAGACGGCCGGAATGTGGTGGTCGCCGACAGCTACCAGGGGCGGCGGCTGAACAGCCCGAACGACGTGGTGGTGCGTTCGGACGGCAGCATCTACTTTACCGACCCACTCTACGGCCTGAAGGACGGGAATCAGTGGAAGGAGCAGCCCTGCTGTGGAGTCTACCGGGTGGCACCGGACGGCGCTATAAGCCTGCTCGTGGACGACTTCGACCGGCCCAATGGCCTCGCCTTCGCGCTGGATGAGAAGGTGTTGTACATCGATGACACGGTCCGGCGTCACATCCGGGCCTTCGAAGTCGCCCCGGACGGCAGCCTGTCCGGCGGCCGGGTGCTCGTCCGAATGGGGTCGCCGGACGAGGGCGGTCCGGATGGGATGAAGGTAGACGTCGAGGGCAACATCTACAGCACGGGGCCCGGCGGCATCTGGGTGATCAGGCCGGACGGCCACGTGCTGGGGCGGATCATCTTCCCCGACCTGCCAGCCAACCTGGCGTGGGAGGACCACGATTGGAGGACGATGTATGCGACGGCACGGCCCAGCCTCTACCGGCTGCGGGTCAACGTGCCGGGCATCCCCGTATGTTGATCGAGTGGGCGACGAGCGCAAGTAGCGCAGTGCAGCGAAGCAAAAACAAAGATGAAAGGAGATCGAGATGCCGAGTATTCCCGCTCCGAGGTTGCAGCGAATCTGCCACGACGTCCTGTTGAAGCTGGGCGCAAGCGAAGAAGAAGCCTCGACGGTGGCCAGGCACCAGATAGGCGCCAACCTGGCCGGGCACGACTCCCACGGGATCATACTGCTCTCCACGTACGCAGACCGGATCAAGAAGGGCCATATCGTGCCCGGCGCCCCGTTCGAGGTGCTGAACGAGACCCCGACCACGGCCCGTATCAACGGCAACTGGGGCTTTGGCCAGGTGGTATCCACCAGGGCAATGAACCTGGCCATCCAGAAGGCCAGGACGAATATGGTGTCCTCGGTAGTGGTCTTCCAACAGAGCCACGTCGGCCGGCTGGGCGACTATCCGCTGATGGCCGCCAGGGCGGGTATGATCGGGATGCTGACCTGCGACTCGGGCCGCGGCCCGAAGCAGGTGGTGCCCTTCGGCGGCAGGGAAGCCCGGCTGGGCACCAATCCCATCTGCATCGCCCTTCCGAGCAACCTGGAAGCGCCGATCTTCGTGGATATGGCCACCAGCCAGGCCGCTTCCGGCAAGATCGGCGTCTACCGCAATCGCCACCAGCCGCTGCCGGAAGGCTGGATCGTGGACAAGAACGGCAATCCCAGCACCGACCCAGAGGACTTCTACCACGGCGGCGCGCTCCTGCCGATGGGCGGCCTCAAGGGCGGCCACAAAGGCTACGGCCTGGGCACGATGATCGACGTGTTCGCCGGCATCCTGACGGGGCTGGGCTGGGGCATCGATCCGTCGGGCAGGCACAACGACGGGGCGCTGATGATAGTCATCAATGTCGAAGCGTTCCGGCCACTGGAGGAATTCAAGCAGGAAGTGACGGACTTCGCGCATTTCCTCAAGAACACCGCACCGGCGCCCGGCTTCAAAGAAGTGCTGTACCCCGGCGAGATCGAATGGCTGACGGAGCAGGAGCGCCTGCGCACGGGCGTCCCCGTCGAGGACGACACCTGGGCAAGCGTACAGAAGCTGGCCGCCTCGCTAGGGGTCTCCACGGACTAGCGAAGCGGAATCAGCGCATTCTGCGGGGGCCTAGTGCATAATCAGGCGGCCTTTTCGGGAATGGAGAGGTAATGCTCGTGTTCAAAGCCGAAGTAATCGTAGACCCTGTCGGTCAACTGCAAAGCGCTGAGCAAGCTATCGGCTTCGACGACTTGTCGCTTGCCGTGAACCCAATGGGCCTCGATCGGGTTGAGCCACGGGCTCTTCTTGGGCAACAGACAGTTGATAATCCGCACTCCCTTGCCGTCACGTTTCACTGTGAGATTGTGCTGGCCGATCCAAGCTCCCACCTTGTGACCTGTGTGCCAGCCAGCATTATCCCACACCAACAGCAATGCCTTTTTGCCCAGCCTGTGGAGTCTGGCGCAACTCCACTCCAAGAAACCGACCGTCAAGTCACTCACTGGCCGCCCCTGCACAAAGCGCAGCCACACCTCTTCACGCCCAGACCCATCCTGTTGCCCCAGGCGCACCAACAAGCCGTAACAGGCCAACGCTTTGGGATCGGGATCGTTCTTATCGACAAACTGTTCGACCAGGCGCAGAGGTTCACCTCCATTCGTCCAGGCATGCGCCCTCGGTCTGGCCAGTCGGCTCCACCACGTCTCATCCTCGAAGCCGATGACCCAATCCGAGTGGCTCTGGGCCAGGCGAATCAGTCTGTCTCTGGCATTTTTTTTCGCCCGTACTCCGGGTCTGGACTGGTCATCCACTGTTTGGCTCGCTGCCATCGCATGCCAAGACGAGCCAGGGTGGCGCGAATAGTCTCCCCACTCACACGCCCTGCCGTCAATCCCTGCTCGAAACTCACCTCGGCGGCGAGTTCCAGCGTCCACAGGCTGTTGGGCTTCCCAAACTTCCGTGGGCTCTGGTGCAGCATGTGGCGCAACTGCTCGGCTTTGGCCACATCGAAGGCGGGGCGGGTAGTGTGCGGACGTGACGAACCCCGCTTCAGGCAGGCCAATCCCGAACTGTTGAAGGCCTGGATGACATTGCGGACAGTCTGGTCGTCGCAGCCCACGTTGCGGGCAATGTTGATAGCGTGCTCTCCACGAGCACTGGCCAGAATAATCTGGCACCGACGGAGGACAAAAGCTTCTGACGAGCGCAAACCTGCCTCCAGTTGCTGGCGCTCGGCGCCTGTAAGTGGACGCACATATATTGGTTTTCTCATACCATCGAGTATAGATCATTTCCTAATACCTTGCCTGGATGGGCACTAGGGTCTCTTCTGAAAACTAGGGTTAGGCGGCCACCTCCTTGGGAGTGACGGTGACCTGGTAGCCCAGCGCATGGAGTTGTTGTATGGCTCGTTGCATTGCATGGTGACGGCGGC
>JAMCWG010000063.1 GCA_023475235.1 Chloroflexota bacterium | reverse complement strand
CGTGATGGAGTAGACTTCGTCACCGTGCATTGTGGCATCACCAATGAGAGCATCACCCGCTTGCGACGGGAAGGCAGGGTCACCGATATCGTATCGCGCGGCGGCGCCTTCCTGACCGGATGGATGCTCCACAACGGCAAAGAGAATCCCCTTTATGAGCAGTACGACCGCCTGCTGGGAATCGCGCGCGAGTACGATGTCACCCTTAGCCTGGGAGATGGAATGCGTCCCGGCTGCCTGGCCGACGCCACCGACCGGGCCCAATTGCAGGAGCTTCTCGTCCTGGGCGAGCTGGTGGAGCGCGCCTGGGCGGGCGGCGTACAGGTAATGGTAGAGGGGCCGGGGCACGTTCCCCTGGACCAGATCGCGGCCAACATCCAGTTGCAGAAGCGGGTGTGTCACGGCGCGCCGTTCTATGTGCTGGGGCCGCTGGTTACCGACATCGGCGCTGGCTATGATCACATTACCGCGGCCATCGGCGGCGCCGTCGCCGCGATGAGTGGCGCCGATTACCTGTGCTATGTGACCCCTGCCGAGCATTTGGGACTGCCGACGGCGGAGGACGTGCGGGACGGGGTCATCGCCACGCGCCTGGCCGGGCACGCCGCAGACGTCGTAAAAGGCGTGAAGGGAGCCCGGGAGCGGGACCTGGCAATGTCCAAGGCCCGCAAGGCCCTGGACTGGCGAGCACAGGTGGAGCTGGCGCTGGACCCGGTGAAGGCACGGCGCTACCACGACGAGCGCCACGTGGCAACGGACGAAGGCTGCTCGATGTGCGGCGCATACTGCGCGATGAAGCTGGTCAGCGAGGCCCTGGGCGTCGAAGCCGTAAAATGCTAGAGCCGCTCTGGGACCAGCCATTCTTATTCTTGTGATAGGGGTGCCGAGATGAAGCTCGACAGTTACATCATCACCAATGCTGACCTGGTGCCCGGGCGTGGCCACGTTTATGTGGCTAAGGAGGCTACCGCGGGCGGCGCCGACGTGATCCAGTTCCGTGAGAAACACATGGACACCGGCGAGATGATCCGCGTGGCCACGACCATGCAGAAGATCTGCCGTCAGTGCGGCGCCACGTTCATCGTGAATGACCGCGTGGATGTCGCCCTGGCGATGGATGCCGACGGCGTCCACGTCGGCCAGAAGGATATGCCGACGGCGACTGCCCGGCGGCTGATCGGCCCCAACAAGGTCCTCGGCGTTTCGGCGAGCTCCGTCGAGCTGGCCCAACGGGCGGAGGATCCCCACGCCGACTACGTCGGCGTGGGGATGATCTTCCAGGCCGGGTTGAAGGGGAAGATCGGGACGGCCAAAGGAGTCGATATCCTGCGGGAGATCAGCCGGGCGGTGAAGATACCGGTAGTGGCCATCGGCGGCATCGATCACGGGAACGCGGCGGCCTGCATCGAGGCCGGTGCGGCCGGCTGCGCGGTCATCACGGCCATTGTGACAGCGCCCGATGTGCGGGAGGCCACCGCTGGGCTGGCCCAGATTATCCGCGAGGCTAAGGAACGGCTGAGGTAAATAAGCGATCATCCGGGCGGTCGGATCAGGAGGACAGTATTCGGGATCGTAAGGAGCAACACAAGCCACGCTATCAAGCTCATTGCGGCGTTGAAAGAACTGGAGGATAGAGATGCCAAATGATGATATTGATTCCTTCGTTCGTCACCCTCTCTTCTGTCGTCTCGTCCTCAGCCGCGCCCGTAGCTCATCGAATGGTAGGGTGTTCAGGACGTTCTTCTTCTCCAGCCATCCACGCCTCGCCGTGTACACGCCGTAGCGCATGAAGTTGAGGTGCGCGGCGACGTGGGCATCGGCGTTGATGGCGACCATCACTCCGAGCTCTTTGGCCTGCCGGCAATGGACGTCGTTGAGATCGAGCCGCTCCGGCGACGAGTTGATTTCCATGGCCACCTCGCACTTCGCGCACTCCCGCATCACGGCCTCGAGGTCCACGTCGTAGGGGTCGCGGGCGTTGATCAAGCGACCTGTCGGATGGCCGATAATATCCACATACGGGCTGCGGACGGCGCGCAGTATCCGCTTGGTGATCGTATCTCGGTCCTGGTTGAAGCCACCGTGCACCGAGGCGGTGACGATGTCGAACTGGGCCATTACCTCGTCCTCGTAGTCGAGGTTGCCATCTGATTTGATGTTCACCTCGGTACCGAACAGCACGTGCAAGTCCGGCGAACGCTCGTTGAACTCGTCGATGAGATGCCGCTGCTCCCGCAGCCGCTCGATCGACAGGCCGTGGGCGACGCCAAGGCCGCGGGAATGGTCAGTGATCGCCAGATAGCGGTAGCCCAGCGCGCGCGCCGCCGATGCCATTGTCTCCAGCGGATCGACGCCATCGCTCCAGTCAGTATGGCAGTGAAGATCACCTTGAATATCGGACAATTCGACCAGCGTCGGCAGGCGATGCTCCAGTGCAGCCTCCAGCTCGCCGGTATCCTCCCGTATCTCAGGCGGCATGATATCCATTCCAAGTACTCGATAGATGTCCTCCTCTTTCTCCCCGCCCACGCGATGGTCTCCCGGCTCCTTGAAGATGCCGTACTCGCTTACCTTATACCCCTTCCGGATGGCGATATCCCTCAAGTGGATATTGTGCTGCTTGGAGCCGGTGAAGTATTGGAGGGCCGCGCCGTATGTCGAAGGGTCGATGACTCGGACGTCGATCTGAAGATCATCCGGGTTCAAGACGGAGGTCTTGGTGGGGCCTGCCGCCAGGACTTCCTTGACGATGGGCAGGTGGATGATGGCCTCCATCACCGCTTTGGGTTGGGTCGAGGCGACCAGGATGTCGATGTCACCGATAGTCTCCAGGCGGCGGCGAATACTGCCGGCCGGCTCGGCAGCCGCCACAGCCGGGTGACCGCGTAGCAGGCCGGCTACCTGCTCGGCAGCAGGCAGGGCCACGCCAAGGAGCAGCCGCCGGCCCCGTGTCAATCGGCGCTCCAGTGCGCGCAGGATGTTGGCTTCGGTCTTCTCGCCCATTCCGGGCACCGAGTGCAGGCGATGTTCTTTCGCCGCTCGCTCTAGCTCCGCCAGGTTGGTTATATCCAGCTCTTCGTAGAGCTTACGCGCCCGCTTCGGGCCAAGGCCGGGAACCTGAAGCAACTCCAGCAGGCCGGTGGGGAACTCCTTCTTCAACTCTTCGTAGCGCTGGCTGCGGCCGGTCTCCAGCAGCTCGGCGATGTGCCCCTCCATCGATTTCCCAATGCCTGGGATAGAGTGCAGTTTTCCAGCGGCGTAGAGCTCCGCGGCCTGCTGGCTCAGCATATCGAGGCGTCGCGACGCCTCCCGGTAGGCACGCTCGCGGAACACATCCCCTTTTAGCTGTAAGAGGTCGGCGATCTCATCGAGAACGGCGGCGATCTGCTTGTTGGTCATCGATACCATGGACGCCTCCTGCTGAAGTCAAGCGAAGGTGATCTGACCGTATGCTGTGACGATACTGACTATTTAAGTATACTGTAAAAGAACTCGGCCTTGCTCGTTGGGACCGTCAGAATAGTATGTCGGCTGCCCAGCCCTCGATTCGGTGGAGCGACAGCCAAAGAGACTTGACAGGTCTGCGATCCAGTTGCATGCTGGATATAGGAAACCTAGCGCCTTGCCCGCCCTTCCACTCCGGTGCAGCCCGCCCTCTCTTTGTAGCCTTAGTTGAGATAGTCGGGGCTGCCGACAGAAAACCCAGGTCCCATGATATGCCCTGTTCGCGCAACTGGGCCGCCGAGACCGCCGGCAGAGGAGACCTTATGAAGCAAGTCGCAGTTCCCCCGCCCTACAAGTGGACA
>JAMCWG010000010.1 GCA_023475235.1 Chloroflexota bacterium | reverse complement strand
GGCCTCGAATCAAGCCCTATGCGCCCCACAGGTCGGGCATGACTTGGGCCGAGTGGGGACAGTCCGCGATTCATTGGTTCCCATTCAACACTCTCCTTTTGGGCCACTATCGATGGGGTGCCCACTTATGGTAACATATGGAGTCATGGAGCAGATGCACGAACCTACTTCCCAAAGATGGACGAGCCAATCAGCGGCTGCCGGTAAGCCCGCCGACGAGTCGCTCAAGAACGTGCTGCGCGAGGTCGTGGAGACCCTGGCGCTGACCGTCCTCATTTTCGCGCTGGTCAGCACCGTCTTCCAGACCTTCAAGGTGGACGGGAGGAGCATGGAGCCTACCCTGCAGAACGATCAGTACTTGGTCATCAACAAGGCTGCCTACTGGCGGGTCAGTCCTACTTCCCTGGGCAAGCTGGCCGGCATATCGGCCGGTCCCCAGGCGGCGACCGATGGTGTGCCGGTGTTCGGCGAGCCGAAGCGTGGGGATGTGATCGTTTTCAGGTTTCCCAGGGACCTGAGCCGTCCCTTCATCAAGCGGATCATCGGCCTGCCGGGGGAGACGGTGGAGATCAGGAATGGCAGGGTGCTCATAAACGGCGAGGAGCTGGAGGAGCCATATCTCAGCGACGCCCCTCGCTATCAGGTCGGGCCGGAGATGGTGCCGCGCGGCAATTACTTCGTGCTGGGCGACAACCGCAACAACAGCAGCGACTCCCACGTGTGGGGAATGGTGCCGGAAGAGAACATTCTCGGCAAGGCATCGGTGCGCTACTGGCCGCTGCCGCAATGGAGCATCAATCTCTCGCCGGCGCCCCACTTCGCATCCGAGCAGCCCGCGTACTAATCGCCGATGAGCAAAAAGAACGTAGGAGATACGATGTCTAACGAAGACGAAGTGCTCGGCATTCTGCGCCAGGCCGGTGCGGTGAGAGACGGCCATTTCCTCCTAACCTCCGGCTTGCATAGCCCTACCTACGTGGAAAAATTCCAGGTTCTACAGTGGCCCGACCAGACCGAGAAGCTCTGCAAGATGATCGCCGACCACTACCGCGATGCCGGCGTGCAGGTAGTGGCCGGTCCCACTACCGGCGGCATCATCATCGCCTATGAGGTAGCGCGCCAGTTGGGGGTGCGCAGCATCTTCGCCGAGCGCGAAGGTGCTACTTCCGCTGCCGATTCCGCCAAGCGTGAGGTGCGCCGCTTCCGGCGTGGCTTCGACATCGCGCCGGGGGAGCGCGTGCTCGTGGTCGACGATATCCTCACCACTGGCGGCTCGATACAGGCGGTGCTGGACGAAGTTGCCCGGCACAAGGGGCAAGTGGTTGGGGTGGCCGTGCTGGTGGAGCGGGCCGCGCGGCCTGTGGTCACTCGCCGTGACCATGGTCACGCCCAAGCGCACAGTACAAGTACAATGGGCGTGACCATCGACTTCGGCGTCCCGCTCTTCTCGCTGCTGAAGCTTGACATCCCCGCCTACGCTCCTGGTGAATGCAGCCTATGCGCGGCTGGCACGCCGCTGGTGAAGCCCGGCTCGGGGAAGCCCAATAGCTAGCGTCGACTGGCGTCAAGTCGGGGCAAGCCCCGTATAGGGCCTTTTCAAAGTCCACCGATCCGGCTGCTCCCGGGGTTTACCTCACCCCCTGGCCCCCTCGCCAGTCGCCAGACCCGCCATCCTCACCAGCAGTCAAAGAAGGCGACCCCTCGCCACGGCGAGAGTGCCGCAGGCATCTTGGCGGGAGGCGAGTCGCCGTGGCGAGGGGTGGCCGAAGGCCGGAGGTGAGGTTAACTGCCGTTGGTAAGGCAACCGAAGTGTCGTCTGCTTCCTGGCTGACGACTTTGAAAAGGCCCTGAGCCCCGTACAAATTGACTAACAAGGAGCTAACCATTAGAATTAGACTTAACCCGGCCGGTTGGTTCTTGTGCTGTGCGGGAGTAACTCAGTTGGTAGAGTGCCTGCCTTCCAAGCAGGTCGTCGCGAGTTCGAGTCTCGTCTCCCGCTCCAATTTAGGGTCCAAGCCCCAAAATAGAGCGAATCCAGCCCGAAATCCGCCCTCCAGTGGGGGGGATTTCTTGATTCCCGGCCATGTTGATGGTCATTTCCCTAACATGGCGAATTAGCCGAATCGTGTCCTCCGGCCAAGAACGGCGCGTGACAACCAGCCTGCCAGGCAGGTCATCCCCATCCCGGGCAGGCAGAAACCACCAGACACTAAGGTTTTGTCTGTCAGACAATTACACAGCCAAAGGGAGGCACGCTACGATGGCAAGAAAGCATGGGCGAAGCTGGCACAAGATGGGCAAGGGAAATATCGAGCAGGACAAGAACATCAAGCACGAGCACCATCCCTTCCCTTCGCGCCGCCCGAGCCGGGTAAGCTGTCGACCCATACCATCCAGAGCCGGGTGCGGGCGCTGCGCTCCTTCTTCCACTGGCTGAAGGTGGAAGGCTACACCGAGACTCATATCCTGAAAGATCTCAAGGTCCCGCGAGCCCAGAAGAACCTGGTGGAGATCCTCACCGAAGATGAGATCAAGACCCTTCTCGGCGCCCTGGACTGGAACACCGCCACGGGCGCCCGCAACGGTGCAATGGTCTGGAACCTTCCTAGTGCTTCCTCTTCAAGAACATCTATCCATTCCCAAGAAAGCTGCCTGATCTTGCACTAGGTCCCACTACCCTGGCTCGAATGTGGATTCTAGAGTGCCTCCGCGGGCGGCGGATGACGAGCTAGTTGGCACCGACCTTTCCCTCACCTCAATGCGGCTGGGCAGCGATCGCGCCACTAGGGCACCAGCAACTGGACTAGGCCTCTGCTGTCGTCCATTTCCTCCAGGTTGGCGGCGAGCCGCGTAAACTCCGAGAGTTTCGCTTTGTCCAGCGGCCGGGCAGAAAGAGCTGCACACTCTTTGAACTTCTCTATGCACTCCGCCAAGCTCATCGGGTTCTGCGGGCTGCCCTTGACCCATTCGACGCGCTCTACAAATCGCTCCCCCTGCCTGGTCTCCAACTCGATGAGGTTCGGGCTCATGAGCCCCGGTGCTTCACTCAACTCGGCGTCAACCACTACCTCCACCCGGTCAGCGATGGCCAGGACTTGCGGGTCGTTCCAGTTCGATTCGATGAAGTCCCCTAGGCCGACCCTTCCCTGCACCGCGGCCAATCCGACCGTGAAGGGGATGCTGAACTGGGCATGTACTTCACGTCGGGGCCGCCGCTTGGTGGGGCTCAGGTAGCACTTGTCGTATCCTGCCTGGTTAGTCCGCACGGTTATTCTCTGGATGTCACCTGGCGTGATCGAGTGCTCTTTCATCAACTCTATCGTAGTGAAGATGGGGATGTGCGTGAGCTTGCAGCAGGGATAGGGCTTGATGCTGGTGTCGACAATTTCGAAACGCTGACCCAGCCCGTCCATTATGACCTCGGGATCGTACTCGTTTCGCCCGTACAAAGGATAGAGACCATAGACACCCTGTAGCACGTTCTTTGGGCCGGCGAACCCGCTCTGGGCGAACTGCGCCGCCATAATACCGCCCCTGGCGCCGATTTCCTTGCTGCAAGCGGACACTGAGAGCACCATCCACGACCCCCTGGGAATTGCAACTGCACTGCGTATACGCCAGGCCCATTGCAGCCAGGGTACGGTCCCTGTCAAAACCCAGAATCTTGCTGGCCTCGGCCACGACACCAAAGGGGGCGAACGTCTCGGTGACCCAGCCCCACTGGGTCCTCAGAGCTTTCCTGAGACGGCAAGCCAGATCACTGCCTACAGCGATGGCAAGGACGATCTCTCGGCCAGAGACCTTCGTCTGTGCGTATTCGGCCAGCGCAAATGCAGCCGGCACGAAACTGGCGCCCAGGTGGCCACCCCCCGCTTCGTGGACGTCATCCATATCGCGTGCCCTGGCCATAGCGCAGTTGACCAAGGCAGCATGGAAGGCCGGCACTCGGGCCCCGTATATCAGAACAGTGGCCTCTTCCCTCCCGCCCCAGTCCTTCACTAGTCCGGCGAGTCTCCCGATGCCTTCCGAGCTGCTGCCCGCAATCGCCGCTCCGAAGGCATCGATAACCACCTTCTTCACCACCTCGATGGTCTCTTGCCCCAGGTCCTGGTAGCCGACACCTACCACGTGATCTACGATTGGCTCGATGAGGTCCACGGAGCTACCCCCTTATAGATCGAAGGGCGCGAAGCCAGCGCCAAGCTGACCGTGCACAGCCAAAGAATAGCTGACCCCGATGGCCTCATCAATACCGCTTCATTAATCGCTCCATTAGCGGACCTAATGTCTCATGCCCAGAGTCGCCGCTATGGATATTAATGCAGGCAATGGCACAATTAAGGCATCGGTATTGAAGATATGCTCCCTTACCACTAAAGTAGAATCGCGATTCTGTGGGCAAACGGCTCGCGTCGAGGGAGCCGTGCCGTGCTTGGCCGGTCGGTAACATGCAGGAGGAAATCTTTGGTCAAAGTGCTTGCTTACCTGTCACTGCCCAAACACCTACGTGGTCACCATGATGTGGCTCAGATCAGCGCCACAAGCGCCCCTCCCGGCGAAGTGCCGATGGGCGACTACTTGCTGCGTCATCTCCCCGCGGACGTGAAAGAGAAGATCGCTCTGGTGATCACCGACGACGAAGAGGAGGCGCAGAGGGAAATCGTCGATTCCGAAGTGCTGTTCGGCTGGCTGACCCCTGACCTGCTGAGGCGAGCCAAGAAACTGCGGTGGGTGCAGAGTACCAACGCCAGCCAGGAGAACCACCTGTTCCCCGAGTTCGCGGCCAGCGACATCGTCCTGACCAGCACCGCGGGCATCTATGACGACGTGATTGCCGACCACGTCTATGCGATGATTCTCGGCCTGACCAGGCAGCTAACCAGGTTCATCCGCAACCAGGAAAAGGCATTCTGGGAGCGACGCCGGTTTGACGTGAGTTGCCTGGCAGGGAAGACGCTGGGCGTGATCGGCCTCGGCGGCATCGGCGGCGAAGTGGCCCGACGCGGGCCGGCCTTCAAAATGCGGGTGGTCGCCACCCGGGCCCATCCCGATGCTCCTAAGCCGGACTACATCGACCGGGTATGGGGGCCGGATGGCCTGGGCGACTTGCTGGCCCAATCGGACTTCGCAGTGGTCTGTACCCCCGAGACACCTCGTACGCGGAAGATGATCGGCAGAGAGGAGCTGGCGACGATGAAGCGAACCGCCTGCATCTTCAACGTAGGGCGCGGCGCGGTCATCGATATGGCCGCACTGACAGAGGCCCTGCAGCAAGGGACGATTGCCGGCGCGGGGTTGGATTGCTTCGAGATAGAGCCATTGCCGAGTGACCATCCCCTGTGGGCTATGGAGAACGTCATAATCACGCCGCATATGGCTGGCCAGCACACGCCTCATACCAAGCGGGTGGACGTTTTCCTGGACAACCTGACCCAATATCTGGAGGGTAGGCCCCTGATGAACGTCGTGGACAAGACGATCTGGCGCTGAAAGGAGCGAGAGGGCATCGAGCGAGGACCGGAAATGGACAGCCGCATGCAGATAGTGGATACGCATGTGCACGTGGGGCAGTACTGGTACGAGCCGGTGGAAACCCTGTTGTTTCAGATGGACCACCACTTCAGCGACGAAGACCGCACCTGGATATTCGGACAGACCGCGCTATCGGTGTGGCGCTTTGAGTGATGCACTCAGGGGGATCAAAATGGAGAACGGTGCTCCATACGGGCTGCTGCTCAAGGGCGGCGAGGTTATCGATCTGGCATCAGGTGTCCACGGACGCTACGATGTAGCATTCGCCGGGGATCGTGTGGCGGCCATCGAGCCAAACATCGACGCCTCATTGGCGGAACAAGTACGAGACGTGGCAGGCTCGATGGTGGTGCCAGGGCTGATCGACATCCACGTCCACGCCTGTGAAGGAATAGGCTTGAGCGCCCACCCCGATGTGGTGGGCGTTGGCCGCGGCGCGACGACCGTTGTCGATGGTGGCAGCGCGGGGGCAGCGACCTTCGGGCTGGTGAGGCGGGTGCTGATGGAGAGCGTGACCCGGACCCTGGAATGGCTGTGCATCTCCACCGTCGGCCAGATCGACACCAGCGTGCCAGAATGCTTGTTCATCCCCTGGATGAATGTAGAAAAGGCGGTCGCCACGGCACAAGCAAATCCCGACTTAATCGTGGGCTTCAAGGCCAGGCTGAGCAGAGATGCGGTAGGTAGCACTGCTATGCCGGCGCTGAAGCTGCTGCTGGAGGCAGGCGAGGCTGCCGGGCTGCCCGTGCTGGTGCATGTGGGCGAGACCGGTGAGCCGCTGGGGCAGATCCTCGATATGCTGCGGCCGGGCGATGTGGTATCGCACTATCTCACCGGCAAGCGGCATGGCATCCTTGGTGTTGCACCTCTCGAGGGCAATAAGATCATACCGGAGGCCTTTGCCGCTCGGGAGCGGGGTGTGATCCTCGATGTATCGCGAGGCCGGCTCAATGCTTGTTTCCCGGCTATGCAGGCAGCAGTGGAGCAGGGATTGCTGCCGGACACGCTGAGCACCGACCTGACGAAGCCCGGGGCTGCCTCCGACCCCTACCTCGGCCTGCCCATGATCGCCACCCACTTCATGTCGTTTGGAGTCCCATTCGAGAACCTACTGCCCCGCATGACCACCATCCCCGCGAGGGTGCTCCGGCGTGAGGAGTTGGGGTGTCTCGAAGTCGGAGGTATCGGCGACGCCACAGTCCTCAAGTTCGAGGAAGGTGAGTTCACGCTTTCCGACGTGGATGGCCGCACCCGAGTGACTGACAGACGGCTGGTGGCGGTAGCTGCAGTTCGTGCCGGCGCTTATTTGCCAGTCGCCTGAGAACTCGAGGCTCGCGCACACTCGTCGCCCAACGATCAACCGGAACAGAGACCGCGTAGGACAAACGTCGTGCAGCCGGGTAAATGCTGCAGCGTGGAGTTGCGCCCGGCTCAAACACCAACCTTGCTCAGCAGCGCGGATACACACCCCGACGGTCCAGGCCTCCTCCCATCGAGACCACGCTGCGGGCGCTCGACGACCTGGTGCACCAGGGCAAAGTGAGAGCCATCGGCTGCTCCAACTACGCCGCCTGGCAGGTCTGCAAAGCCCTCTGGGTTAGCGACGTGCGGAATCTGGCTCGCTTTGAGGTCGTCCAGCCTCCCTACAATCTGCTGTCCAGGGGCATCGAAGACGAGTTGCTGCCACTTTGTGCCGCCGAGCAACTGGGCATCGTGACCTACAACCCGACGGGCGTGGGCATCCTGGCCGGGCGATACCAATGGGGCAAGCCTCCGGAGGGCTCGCGCTTCCAGCGAGTGCCGAAGATCGGGACCGGCTACTGGTATGCAGCCAACTTTGAGATTGTGGAACGGCTGAAGCCCATCGCCGCGCAGACCGGCCGGTCGCTAGGGCAACTGGCCTTCGCGTGGGTATTGGACAATCCTGCCATCACGAGCGTGCTGACAGGCGTCGAGTCTGTAGGCCAGTTGGAAGAGAACCTGGCAGCGGCAGAGCGCCCGTTGACCGAAGAGGAGTACCAGGCCGTGACAACGGCTGGCGCGGGAGCCGTAGTCGGCCCCGCCGAAGGCCCCCGATGGGAATGAGTGGCAACACCGAGCATTAAGCAGAGCAGGTGAGCGCAAAGCCTGGAGCAGGCAGCACCAGCTTACGGCTGGGCTGCGGTTGTGCGTTGCTCTCCACCCTTATTCCCGCTTTATTCCGGCTGAGCCGTCCTGAGGGATTGGAATGCCTGCGCCGACTGGACAACAAACTCGGCGAATCTCTTCGCTGCGAGTGATAGGTATGTGTTCTTCCGGGTGATCAGCCCGTATGCCGTCACGGGCACATGGTCTGCCAGAGTTATCCAAACCAAATGGCGAGCCACCTCGGAAGGAAACCTCCGCCCTGCCGCCACTGTGACACCCAGACCTGATTGCACGTAGCGAAGTCTAGCCTCAGTACTGGCCAGACGCATGACAACGTGAGGGTGCAGTCCACGCCTTTCCATCGCCTGGTTCAAGTCCTGATACAACTTCCCGGCTTCCAGGGGAGCCACCAGAGGGCAGCCGGCTACATCCTCGAGCGATACCTGGTCTTTGCCCGCAAGCGGATGACCTTGAGGAACGACGAGGTAGTTATCGTACCAGGCCAGAGGCTGGAAACTGATGTTGCGAGGTATCTGCCTGACTGACCCGATACCCAACTCGCTGTCGCCACGCAGCACCATTTGCAGGGACTGCAATGACGTAGCCGAATACAGCACCAGGTCGATATTCGGAAATCGGGTGTTGAAATCCTTCACAAGGTTGGGGAGCACATCGAACACCACGTTATCCGGGGCAGCGCACCTCACTTCTCCAGCCTCAAACTGCCCCAGCCTCTCATAGAAGGCTTCGTCGAGCGATTCCAGGGCCTCCACCACGGGGGCAGCGACCTCGAACAGCACCTGGCCTTCGGGAGTGAGGGCTATGGAGCCGCGCTTTCTTTCGAAGAGCTTGGCCTGTAGCTCCTGTTCCAGGGCCTGCACCTGGAGGGTCACAGCCGGCTGTCCCAGGGCCATTCGCTCCGCTGCCACACTGAAGCTACCCGTGACTGCCACATGATAGAAACCCCTCAACTGCTGGGGGCGGTTCTGTTTGTAGAAGTGGCCTGGTGCGACTAAGCTCATCGCTATATTATCCTCACTAATCGTGTCATTAATGGATATTCGTTGCTAATATCCTAGCACGCCACTAAGATGAGCACAAGAAACGCATATGGTCAGCGTGGCCAAGCAGGAGGAGCATTGCCGTGGGCATGACTATCGAGTGCCAAAGCTGCCAGCAATGACCCGGTGGCGAGAGCGCAGCACTGCCTGGAAGCTATCAACCCGAATTTCGCCCGGAGCGTTCGGCAGGGAGATATCGTCGTGGCCGGCAGGAACTTCGGCTGCGGCAGCTCCCGGCAGACAGCGCCCGAGAACCTCAAGATGCTCGGCGTGTCTTGTGTGATTGCCCCCTCATTCGGCCGCATATTCCTTCGCAACAGCATAAACATCGGATTGCCCCTGCTGGAGTGCGCCGCTGCACCGGAGGCCATCGATGAGGGCGACGTGGTTGAGGTTGATATCTCGGGCGGCCAGATCCTCGACGTCACCAAGGGTATTGAAATCCGTACCCGGCCTTTCCCCCCGTTCCTACGATCTATCATCGAGCAGGGCGGGATCTTTAACTACGCCCGTGCCAAGCTCGAGGCTATGGGGGCATTGGACGAATAGCCGTCCCCGGATGCTCAAGCCGCTCGCGATTGCAGTAGCACGCGGCTGAGTGGCCGGATAGGCAAAATCCGAATACCGCAACTCGGCATTGTGCAGCCATAACGATTCGGCCGTTTCAATCCCGCTCGCACCGCCGCGAGAGAGTACTCCGGAGGAAGTGGAATATCGAGCGGACCAGCGAGGTGACCAAGGAAACGAGCCCTACAGCGGGTCTCCCGGTACCCGCTCCAGGCATAAATCACAACACTTAAGGAGTAGTGACATGCGTGCTGCCCAGGTGAAAGAACGACTCAAGGCCAGAAAACCCGTCCTCGGCCTGCACATCCCATTGCCCTCCCCGCAACTGGTCGAGATGGCGGCCTACATCGGCTTCCATTGGACCTACATCGACATGGAGCACGGGGTGATGAGCTGGGAGACGATAGAGGGCATGATGCGTGCTGCACAGCTCACCGGCATCACCACGATGGTCCGGCCCCACTCCAGCACCCCAGAAGACATCCTGCACGCCCTGGAGGCGGGGGCAGATGGGATTGTGATCCCGCACACCGAGAGCGCCGAAGAGGCCAGGGAGATCGTCAAAGCAGCCAAGTTCTACCCGCTTGGCGAGCGCGGCCTGGGTGGCGCACGGTGGGCCCACTACGGCATCAACGTTAGCCTGCCCGAAATGGTGAAGCAGGCCAATGAGCAGACGCTGGTCATTGTGATGGTCGAGAGCGTCAGGGGCGCTGAGAATGCCGGCGCGATGGCGGCGGTAGAGGGAGTCGACATCGTCCGGATCGGCGCCAGCGACCTATCACAGTCGATGGGCCTGCCCGGACAAACGCGCCATCCAGAAGTGCAGGCTATGATCGACAAGGTGATCGCCGCTGTGAACGCGCAGGGCAAAGCAGTTGCCATCGCCTGCACCGATATCGCATCGGCGAAGGATTTCCTATCAAGAGGCGTCCTGTGCACCAACGTCGCGGTGCGCGATTTGCTCTGGAGCGGCGGCAGTGAGTTCCTGAGAGAAGTGAAGGTGGACTAGGGATCGCCCGCAGAAGGACTGCTAGTCCAGCAGCGAGGACCAGTTGGCTTGCCGGGAATGGTCGACCGGGCTCGGAGCGAATCGCCGGGCCCGATCGGGGCGGCTTCGGTGGCCAGATAGCTGTCCGTAGCGAAGGTGGGCCTCTCAACGGGATGAGGGCTCGACCAATGCCCACGTGATAAGTCCCGCATTGGCTCGGACATCAAGACAAGTGAGGTAGTCAACTATGGGTATGACGATAACGGAGAAAATCCTGGCTGCCCATTCTGACAAAGAAACCGTGGAGCCCGGCGAGTTCATCGATGCCAGGGTGGATAGGTTGATGGTCCACGACGGGGGATGGTCCACCTTGGGTGTTTTCGAGCAGATCGGCGCCGATCGGGTATGGGACCGCGATAGGCTCGTGCTCTGCCCGGACCACTCCATTCCCCCCAACAACATCAGCTCCGCCAATCAGATCAAGGACGAGCGCGATTTCGCCCGCAAGCACAAAATTACTCACTTCATCGAGATGGGGAGGGGAGGCATAGCCCATGCCGTGATGGTGGAGGAAGGGCTGATTCTGCCCGGCGAGCTGGGCATCGCCACCGACTCCCACACCTGCACCTATGGAGGGGTGGGTGCCTTCAGCGCCGGGACCGGCTCGACCGACGCCGCAGCGGTCATGGCCCTGGGCACCATCTGGCTGAAGGTGCCCCCATCCATCAAGTTCGTGTATCACGGGAGATTGCCCGATGGAGTGTACGGAAAGGACCTAATACTATATACGATCGGTCAGATCGGCGTGGACGGGGCCCGCTACCAGGCCATGGAGTTCACCGGCGAGGCGATCACTGCTCTGCCGATGTCCGGCCGGTTCACGATGGCTAACATGGCCATCGAGGCCGGAGCCAAGAACGGCATCGTGCCGCCGGATGCGACCACCATCGGCTACGCCAATGCTCGGGCCGACCGCAGCTTCACGCCGTACCAGAGCGACCCGGATGCCCGGTATGCGGCGGTCTACGAGTGGGACGTGAGCAAGCTGCGGCCCCAGGTGGCATTCCCGTTCTCGCCTGGCAACGTGCGTCCCATCGATGATGCCGGCGAGGTAACCATCGACCAGGCGTTCCTTGGCTCCTGCACTAACGGATGGGTTGACGACCTGCGGGTGGCAGCCAACCTGCTGAAGGGCAAGAAGGTCAACCCCAATGTCCGTCTGCTGGTCATCCCCGCCACTCAAAAGGTCTACGGCGAGGCTATGAGGGAGGGACTGCTGGACATCCTTCTCGAGGCGGGTGGCGCCATCTGCACACCGAACTGCGGCCCCTGCCCCGGCCGGCATATGGGCATCCTGGGCGACAACGAGCGCTGCATCTCCACCAGCAACCGGAACTTCGTGGGCCGGATGGGGCCGCGGTCGAGCGAGGTGTACCTGGCCAGCCCGGCCGTAGTGGCGGCATCGGCCATCAAGGGGCGGCTGGCCAGCCCGGAGGAGGTGATCTAAGTGGTAATCACAGGCAAGGTCTGGAAGTTCGGCGACAACATAGACACCGACCGGATCGCCCCGGGCCAGTACAGCACAGAGGCCACTGAGGTGCAGGCCCAACACTGCCTGGAAGGGGCCGATCCTGATTTCACCAAGAAGGCGAAACCCGGCGATATTATCGTGGCAGGCAAGAACTTCGGGTGTGGGAGCTCCCGGGAACGGGCGCCCCAGTGCATCAAGGACTTCGGGATATCCGCCATCGTGGCTTCCTACTACAGCCGGATCTTCACCCGCAGCTCCATAAACATAGGTCTTCCCATTCTGGAGTGCGCCGATGCAGCAGAGAAGATCAACGAGGGTGACACGGTGGAGATCGACCTGGACAGCGGCGTCATCAAAGACCTGACCAACGGAGAGGTGTTAATGGCCTCGCAGTTTCCGCCGTTCCTTCAATCGCTCATCCAGGCCGGAGGGCTGGTGAACTACACGCGGAAGAAGCTGGGAAAGGAGCCGCTGGCGAAGTAGCCTCAGTGGCAGCAATGCCGGGAGGCGAGGTGGTCTGGGCCAGCCGGCGATGCCTGATCCAAGCCACCGCCCTCTCGATATGGGAATTCGGAGGAGCAGTAATGCCAGACGGAAGGGGCACAGGAACTGCCGATAACGAGCCCATAACCCTGGTCGCGGTAGGCGACGTCAGGCCTTGCCGGGATGACCCGCCCTCGTTGTTCCGATACTGCCGGGACGTGTTTTCGGCGGCGGATATCGTGTTCGGGCAGTGCGAGGTAGGCCTGTCCGATAGAGGCAAGCCCCAGTTTACGCCCACCGTCCCCCTCGTCCTCGCGGCCCGGAACATATCAGCTCTGACCGAAGATGGAGCAGGCTTCGACGTTATGTCCTTCGCCTCGAACCACAGCATGGACTATGGTGAGGAGGCCCTGTTCGACACTCTCGACATTCTCAGCAGGAACAACATCGCCGTCGTGGGTGCGGGCCGGAATATCGAGGAGGCCAGACAGCCGGTCATTGTAGAGAGGAACAGTGTGAAGGTAGGCTTCCTGGCCTACAACTCCATCCTGCATCCCGGTCTGCAGGCGGAAGAGAATCTGCCCGGCGTCGCTCCCCTCTGGGCCTCGCACCATTACTGGCAGTGGGACTACCAGGCCGGGACTCCTCCGGTCATCATCACCCAGCTCTGGCCGGAAAACAGGCAGGCAATGGAAGAGGACATCGTGAAGCTGCGCCCGCAGGTCGACGTCCTCGTGGTCTCGCAGCACTCTGGTGTCCACTTCGTGCCCGCGATGATCGCCCAGTACCAGAAGGAAGCAGCGCACGCCGCCATCGACTGCGGCGCCGATCTCGTCCTCCAGCACCACGCCCACATCCTGAAGGGCATCGAGATGTACAGGGGCAAGGCCATCTTCTATGGGCTGGGGAACTTCGCCTGTGACCTGGTGCCGCGCGCCCGGCCAGCGGGAGACCCCGTGGCCAGACGCCAGCACGAGTTCTACAAGATCAAGAAGGTGCCCGGCTACCCGAAGCACACCTTCCACCCCGATGCCCTGAAGACGATGATTGCCAAGGCGTACATAGCCGGCAAGCAGATCCAGAAAGTGACCTATATCCCGACCTACATCAATCCGGAAAACGAGCCCGAGGTGGTCAAGCGCAGTGACCCCAAAGCTCAGGAGGTATTCGACTACGTCAAGGCGATCTCAGATACAGAGGACCTGAAAGCCAGCTTCTCCTGGGACGGGGACGAGGTGCTGGTCTCGGACTGAAGTGGCCTACGACAGAGCGGACTGTATCGTTGTGGGAGGGTCAACTATGGCAAAGACGAATACGCCGGGCCATATGTCGGTTGCCGGTCAGAAGAAGACTTATTCGGCGGAGTCGCTCCGCTCCTTCACTGCATCCGCTTTCGAGAAGGTCGGCGTGCCGCCGGAGGACGCGGCGCTGGCCGCAGCGTCGCTGGTCGAGGCGGATCTGCGCGGGGTCGAGACGCACGGCATATCTCACTATCTCCCCCTGCACATCAAGCGCATCAAGATCGGCCTGGTTGAGCCCCGGGCCAACATCGTCATCAAGCGCGAGCGGCCGTCAACTGTGCTCTTGGATGGAGGAAACGGACTGGGCCAGGTCATCGCCGGGAGGGCTATGAGAATGGCCATTGAGAAGGCCGCCCATACCGGCGCGGCCTTCGTCGGCATCACCAACAGCAACCATTTCGGAGCCTGCGCCTACTGGTCGATGATGGCCCTTCCCCACGACCAGATCGGCATCGCTATGACCAACGGGAGCAAGCTGACCGCACCTTGGGGTGGTCGCCAGGCTATGCTGGGGACGGCCCCGATATCCGTAGCGATCCCGGGAGACCGCGAGGGATCGGTCGTGCTGGACATGGCTACCACGGCTACGACGAAGGGGCGAGTTCTACTCTACGACAAACGCAACCTTCGTCTCGATCCCACCTGGGCTCTCGACGCGATCGGCCGTCCCACCACCGATCCGAAGGAAGCCCTGCAGGGGCTGCTTCAACCTGTAGGGGGGTACAAGGGCTATGGCCTGGCCCTGGTGATCGAGCTACTGTCGGGCATACTGACCGGGGGAGACTGGTCCTACCACCTCGGGGGCCCTCTGGCCGAGGACTTCTCCCGACCGACGGGTGTGGGCTCCTGCTTCGGAGCCATAGCAGTGGATGCCTACATGGAGCCGGACGAGTTCAAGGCGCAGGTGGACCGCGTGATTCGAGAGATCCACGAGTCGCCCCGGGCGGAGGGGTGCGAGCGGATATATATGCCCGGCGAGATCGAGGCCGAATGCAAGGCGAGGCGCGAGACGGAGGGCATCCCCCTCGATACGGATGTGGTCAAGAGGCTGACCGACATGGGCGACGACCTGGGAGTGCCATTCCCGGCCGAGATGTGAGCAAGCAGAGGTTTGGAGCCCGGAAGCAGGAATTCGGAAGCAAGCGTTCGGAAGTAAGCGTTCGGAGTTAGGAAAAAAGGGAGGACAAAATGCGAGAGAGGTTTTGTGTAGTTATCGCGGTAGTGGTGGTTCTGGTGATCCTGGCATCCTGCGCTCCATCGGCTCCGCCAGCGGCACCGACCAAGGCGTCGGTACCTGCGGCGCCCCCGACGGCTGCTGTTGCAGCGGCTCCCACAGCGGCAGCGGCAACGCCGACGCCCATGGCGCAGATAAAGCGGGGTGGCACGCTGGTGCACGCCAGGACAAAGGATACGGATAGCTGGGATACGCTGCTGGTCCGCTCCAGCGAGCACATCGTGCAGTTGCCGCTCTACGAGACCCTGGTCCGCTACGACGTCCTCGACAACAAGACGGGCAAGGCCGAGTACAAGGGTGAGCTGGCCGAGTCGTGGGAGATCGTCAACCCCACCACCGTCGTGTTCAAGCTGCGCAAAGGCGTCAAGTTCCACGACGGCACGGAGTTCAACGCCGAGGTTGCCAAGTGGGTCCTCGACCGGGAGAAGAACGATCCGAAGTCCGGAGGCAAGGCCAGGGCGGCCTTCATCAAGAACGGAGAGGTGGTGGATCCCCTGACCTTCAAACTCAACCTGGAGCGCCCCAGCGCCCTGGTCCTGGCCAACCTGACCCGCGCCACGGGCGGTCCCCAGGGTGTGTGGTTCGGAATGGTATCACCTACAGCCGTTAAGAAGTACGGCGATGACTACGCTACTCATCCCGTAGGCACCGGCCCGATTATGATGGTCGAGTGGAAGCGCGACCAGGAGACGAAGTTCAAGGCATTTCCGGATTACTGGAGGAAGGGCGAGGATGGCAAGTCCCTCCCCTACTATGACGCCCTCACGTCCAAAGTCGTGCCAGATGCAGCGGCGCTGCATGCCGAGTTACGTGCTGGGACCGTCCACATCACGGACCTCATACCTCCCAGTAGCTGGAAGCAGGTCGAGACCGATCCATCACTGGTCCTGAAGCTCGCTCCCTGGGCTCCCATCCGTTTCAACCTGGTCCTCAACCAGCACAAGCCGCCCTTCGACAAGAATATGAAGCTGCGCCAGGCGGCAATGTATGCCATCGATCGCAAGGGCATCGCCGATGCGCTCGGGCTTGGCTACAACCTGCCCAGCAACTATGTGAATTGGGTGCCCAACTTCCCCGGGTGGGATGAGTCCCTGCCCCGCTACGACTACGACTCAGAGAAGGCGAAGGCACTGGTGAAAGAGGCGGGCTTCGCGGACGGCGTGCAATTTCCGTTCTACGCCATCGCGCAGGACCCCTGGAGGAAACCGGCCGAGGCCGTGCAGTCTAATTTCGACCGCGTGGGGCTGAAGGCAGTGCTGGACTTCATGGACGACACCACTGTTATCCAGAGGCTGAAGAACCTGGAGTTCGGCGCCACTCTCTGGGGCTCGTCGCCGTACCTGGACCCGGCTCACATGGAGTCCTCTCTGGCCTGTCAGGGTGCCGGCAACCGGGCGTTCTACTGCAACGAGGCCTTTGACAAGTGCCTGGTCGAGGGCGAGAGCCTGTATGACTTCGACAAGCGGGCCGAGGTCTACAAGCGCTGCTGGAAGATCCTCTACGAGGATGCGTTGGTCACCGGCGTGATGCTTCAGCCCACGGTCATCGTACATAGCGCCAAGCTGAAGAACGTGCGCAATCAGGGTTACCTTATGGACCTCTGGGAGGCCTGGCTGAACTGACAGCCGGTGAATACTCGCAGCCACTGCGACTGGGCTTGGGTTGCGCGATAGGCAATGCTGGAGCGGGGCGAGTGAGGATGGGAGAGAGACGCGCGCTCGCGGTCTTGCCAGTGACAGGTGCGCAATGCAGGAATGCGGGACCCGGCACTGCCAGGTCCCTGCTGTGCGACCGCAACGATGTTGTACCCTGCCATGACGAGACAGATGGATGAAAGGACGAGAAGACGCGATGGCAGATCTGCATGATTATCAACGATGGGGGGAGGTGCTGGAGAGAAGCGTCAGGCTGAAGACCTACTCGCTGGCGGTGAAGATGCTCGAGGACGAGGCACAGGCCCCGGCAGGCGCCTTCCGGCCACTCCGGGACCTCGGACATCACCTGTCGCTCTGCCAAGCCTACCAGCTTTCGAGGCGCAACGGGACTACCGTAGCGATGCTCAAAGAGGACAATTGGTGCTTCGAGCCGGTGGTGGGCTACGGGCTGGGTGTACCTCCTCAGTACTTCCTGGACGGCTACAACCGCTACCCCAGAGACGTGGAGAACCTGGAGGCGGGCCGGCATTATGCCGAGGAGTTCCCGCGTTTGGAGGCAGGTAAGTACGTGGGCGTGGTGTCCGCTCCACTCGGCACGGTCACCTTCGAGCCGGACGCCGTGCTGGTGTATTGTGACACTGCCCAACTCAGCCTGCTTATGCTGGCGAGGGAGTACAAGGATGGGCGTAACCTGAAAAGCGCCCTCTCTAGCCACGCCGCCTGCGTATACGGTCTGATACCGGCCCTCCAGACCGGCGAGTGCACGGTAGCCGTGCCCTGCCGTGGTGACCACTACCATGCCATGGCCGGGGACGAGGAGATGATATTCACCGTCCCGCGAGGGAAGCTGGCGGAACTGATGGATAGGCTCAAGTACGTGGCTTCCACCGGCTCTAAGCTGCCACGGGCCTACACCATACACCCAGAGTACCAGCTGCCGGAGGCCTACGCCAAGATCGCCGATATGATGGGATACCTGCGGAAGTAGACCTGCGAAAGCGAGCGAGGCGCAGCCCCTCCAAAACAAGAAACCGGTCCGGCATTCAGCCAGACATCCATCCCATCTGCTGGTCAGACCAGGGCTCTGCAGGCGCGACCGATGCGGTGGTGGCGGTAATGCCACGGAGACCGGGAGCATGGAGGTAACAACAAATTGCACGAGAGATTCTGATTATCGGCGGGGTCGCCACAGGACCCAAAGCGGCCGCCAGGGCGCGCCGGCGTGACCCGGAAGCTCATATTACCCTGGTCGAGCGGGGTAACCTGCTCTCCTATGCAGGCTGCGGCATACCTTATACCAATTGCCCGAGGAAGCGACCTATACTCAGCCGCTCAACCAGCGAGCGCATCCCAAAGTAGGTGTAATGCACCCCGTAAGTCTGCTCCACCCACTTGGCCGCCTCGCCAATCGTGTGAAAATTGCCCTGGGTTGCCTGCTGCACCAACTGGTCATACTGCTCTTTGTTCAGTCGGCTTTCTCTACCCTGGCGTCCACCCATCAGATGGCTCTGTACCGTCCTTCACCCGAAGGGTGAAGGACCCCTCCTTGGCGGTACCAGGCTATCCAGCGCCGCACTGTCCGCTCGTGCACACCCAGCAGGCTGGCCTGTCTGCCGCAGGCAGGCCTGTCTGCCGCAGGCAGGCCGTCTTCCGCAGACTGTAGCCCTGTCTAACCAGCCACAGCCCATGCAGACGGTCTCCGAAGGTCCGTAGCGCAGGTCGCCCAGGCGACTCGTCTGCCAAAGGCGGACCCGCCTTTGGCGGGCCTTTGGCGAGATACCCTTCGGGCACGACTCGTCTGCCAGAGGCGGCCTGCCCGCCGGAGGCGGTCTCCGAAGGTCGCCAGAGGCGACGCTAGTCGCCCGACTCGCCGTGGCGAGGACTTCGTCCTTTGGCGGGCCGTGGCGAGGTCCGCCGTTCGATATTCTTCTCCTGCTGATAACGCTCCCGTAGCTGATCGGCAGTCTCCTGCCACTCGATATGCAAAGGCCGTCCCCGCACTCAAATCCTTCCCAGAACATACAAAGAATCCCGTCATCATTTATAGGACATGTCTCATCGCAGATGGTATTACTCCCTTTCGTTCACAAGCCTGTGAAATGATGGCTAAGCCTAGTGGTCCGTCATCGGAGAGTGTTGAATGGGAACCAATGAATCGCGGACTGTCCCCACTCGGCCCAAGTCATGCCCGACCTGTGGGGCGCATAGGGCTTGATTCGAGGCCAAAATAGGGATGGCCTTCGTCGTTCTCATT
>JAMCWG010000077.1 GCA_023475235.1 Chloroflexota bacterium | reverse complement strand
TTCGTTGGCCATCGAGAACTTCAATGAGCAGTTCAAGGGAATCTTCGATGCGCACTCTCACGTGCCCACCCGCGGTTTGCTCGCCACTCGGCGCTTCGTGCTGGGTGCCGTTTTCCTGTACCAACTGACCTTGCTCCATCGTCACCAGGTGGGCGCGGAATTGCGCGTCGGACTCAAGGCTTTCCTCAAGGCGGCCTGATTTATGACCAGGCCTCGATTAGTCATCTCAATATTGATGTACTGCCTATCTCTACCACCCCCGGCTACGAAACTGACCGCTGGCGGATAGTTGCCCTTCGCCATCATTGTTCCTACCTTGTGCAGCACGGAGGCATGTGAAGATTCGGTGCGGCCCACAACACGGAAGTATGCGAGACATACCGAGAAGACAGAGTAATACGCTTGCGGGAACGCCCAGTGCAGCGACGCTCCAAGTACATCGCCATCGAGCCTTTCGAGGTTTGCCCGCAGCAGTAACTCGGTATTCCAGCCGTTTCTGAGCAGCGGCGCCACCGTTGATGGGTCGTAGGTCTTGCAGACCTTCAGTTTGGCCAGGTACGGTAGTGAGGATAACTCGGTGAGGACTTTTCGCTCGTCCATGCGGACCGCGAGCGCGGCGAGCTGATTCTGAGTCACCCTGGCGCGAAAAGGAAGGTCGTCCCGGCTCGATGAACTTGCATTGGAATACATAAGCACTCCACGCAACAGGAATGATGGCTCACGACCTTATTCAAGGCATTACGGATTCCCCGTCCGCGAAAGTCTACAGCAATTGCATTTGCTCATCAATAACTTGGGAGCAGACGGGTTCCACGCAGAATGGGAGGATAGCTGGTCCGTACTAGCTGGCCGGGGCTACCTCACCCCTGGCCTTCGGCCTCCCCCTCTCCGTGCACGGAGAGGGGGCTCAGGGGGTGAGGTTTGCCCAATCGAGCTGCTTCACAGTTGCTTAGGGGTATCACCGGCCCTGGGTCCATGGCGGAACGTAGCAGACGCTTGTTTAGCGCAGGTGTGTGCTCAGATTGCGGACGCCAGGGACTGTCACAGATGGTGCCTATGGCGTTCCCGTGGGCTGTCGCTCGCTCCGTCGTTCCCCGATAGTCAGCACCATCGCCACGCCCGCCAGCGTGACTACGGCCCCTACCAGCGCGCTGGCGCTGGGCATCTCCCCCAGGAGCAATACCCCTAACAGGATGCCGCCGGTCACCTCCTGCGTCGATACCAGGTTCACGTAGGTGGCGTGCACCCGGCGCAGGCTGGCGTTGTAGAGGGTGTGGCCGATAGCCAGGGGCAGCACCCCCGCCGCCACTACCGCCAGCATGGGGCCCCAGGGGTGCACGGGGGAGCGCGCCGCCAGCGCCGCCGGCAGTGCCCACAGCGCGGCGGCCCCGTAGACCAGCGTCGCGTACTGCAGCAGCGGGTAGTTGCCACGCTCGAAGCGCCCGGCCACCGAGTACAGCCCGAAGGTCACCGCCGACCCCAACGCCAGCAGGTCGCCAAAGGCCATCTGCGGCGTCAGGCGCGGCTCGAACCCGGCCAGGATAGCTGTCCCGGCCACGGCGACCCCGACTCCCAGGTACTTCTTGCGCGGAATCGGCTCCCGCAGCAGCAGGGCCGAGAATACCGTAACGAAGATGGGGGCCGTGTAGACTAGGGTCAGGGAGTGGGCGATGCTGGTGAAGGAAAGGGAGGCGATGTAGAACAGGAAATGAAGGGACGTGATCAGCCCGTAGAGAGCGAACCGGCCGGCGCTCACGCCGGAGAGCAGCCGGCCGCGCCCCGTGAAAAGGGCCATCGCGCCCACGGAAATCGCCGCCACCGCCATCCGCCCGAAGGCGATCTCGAAGGGCGAGAGGGGGGCGGCGTAACGGATCAGCACAGGGCTGGTCGAGAAGAGGAAAACGGCCAGCCCGACATAGGCCAGGCCGCCCCGGCTGCCTGCCGATGCCGGTGGGCGCTTGGCCCCTTCCATATTTACGCCCTTGAGGGCCGCTACTCTAGCAGCGAGCGGCGCAGCAAGTTCAGGGCGTAGGCTGAGGCACGGGCCTTGAACACCGGGCGGGCTACGGTGGCCACCTGCTGCAGGGCCTTTGTCTTCCCCTGTAAATCTAGCCCCAGGAACATCGTCCCGCCGGCCACGCCGTCCACGGGCTCGCGGCCGGCCACGCCCGTCGTGGACAGGGCGGCGTCGGCGCCCGTGCGCTGGCGGGCCGCCTTCGCCATCGCTATCGCCGTCTCGGCGCTGACCACGCCGTGCCTGGCGATGGCCTCGGGGTCGACACCGAGCGATACCTTCATCTCCGGCGAGTAGGCCACGAAGCCGCCCAGGAAGTAGTCGGAGCTGCCGGGCACGTCGGTGATCAGGTTGGCCAGCTCGCCGCCGGTGCATGACTCCATCGTGGCCAGGGACAGTCCCCGCTCGCGGAGCATCGCTCCGACGACGGCTTCCAGGGTCTCGTTGTCGCACCCGTAGATGTGGACGCCCAGAATGGCCCTTACCTTCGCCTCCATCTCGCACACCATCTGCTGGGCCTCGTCCGGATCGTTGGACTTGGCCCCGATGCGGATGTGTACGCCGTCCGACTTGGCGTATGTGGCAACGGTGGGGTTGGGCGATGCGACGAGCTCGCGGATCATGTCCTCGGCCGCCGACTCGCCGACGCCCACCACCTTCAGGGTTTTGGTGAGGATGACGGCCGCGCCCTGCCGCCGACGCAGCTCCGGCAGGGCCTCGTTCTCCCACATGCGGGTCATCTCGGAGGGGACGCCCGGCATGGCGATGACCACGCGGCCGTCCCGCTCGGCCCACCAGCCGGGCGCCGTGCCGATGGGGTTGGCCAGGGCACGGGCCGAGGGGATGAGTGTAGCCTGCTTGATGTTGCGGGCGGGCATCTCGTAGCCGCGGCGGCGGAAGAACGCGCGCAGGTGCTCCGCCAGCTCCGGCTGGACGGCCATCTCCTCGCCGAAGAGGTTGGCGATGCCCTCGCGGGTCATATCGTCATCGGTGGGGCCGACCCCGCCGGTGCAAATGATCAGGTCAGAGCGGCTCCAGGCCCGCTGAAGCACCTCCAGCAGGCGGCCCATATTGTCCCCGACGGTGGACATCCAGTAGAGATCGATACCCAGTTCTTGCAGGCTGCGGGCCAGGTACGCCGAGTTCGTGTCCACGATCTCGCCCAGCAGCAGCTCGGTGCCGACAGAAAGGAGTTCCGCCTTCATCACACTCGCTCCCGGAAATTCAGACGCTTCTATTTGCGGGAGCATACTAGCACAGCGGCCGCCGGCAGACAAGGGATGGTCCTGAGGCGGGGGCGCGGGGAGTCGCTTCACCAATCGCCCCACAGTCCTATCTTGGTGAATACTTTCGCACAGGCACAGGCCACGTCGGGGTCATATAGGACCCCAACGTTTTTCGATAGCTCCTCCAGGGCCTTGTCCACGCCCATGGCCGGCCGGTAGGGCCGGTGGGAGGCCATCGCCTCGACCACGTCGGCGACGCCCATAATCCTCGCCTCGATGAGAATATCCTCACCCTTCAGCCCGGAGGGATATCCGGAGCCGTCCATTCTCTCATGGTGCTGAAGCACGATGTCGGCGATGGGCCAGGGAAACGCTATCGTCTTCAATATATCGTGGCCGATCCGGCAATGGACCTTGATCAGCCCGAATTCGGTCTCCGTCAGCCGGCTGGGCTTGCTGAGGAATTCTGCCGGCACGTATATCTTGCCCACATCGTGAATGTCGGCGGCCATCTCGATGCCGGCGACGCGGTCTTTCGGAAATCCCATCTCCCTGGCGATTGCCGTGGCCAGCCTGGCCACGCGCCGCTGATGTCCGGATGTGTAGGGGTCTCGCATCTCGACGATGAGTGCGATGGCGTGGATGGTCTCCTCTGTGGTTGCTTGCAGCTTCTCGAGGCTTTGCTTCAGTTCCTGCTCACTATTCTTGAGGGCCTCTTCTGCCCGCTGGCGTTCGGCGATATCGATCCGTAGCTCATCCTCCGCCCGTCTGCGCTCCCGCCGCGATGCCGCGTCCCGCAGCTCGCGCTCCACAGCCGGGATAAGCCTTCCCAGTTTCCCTTTCACCAGGTAATCCTGGGCGCCGCTCCGCATGGCCTCGACCGCGAGGTCTTCGCCGATTTTTCCGGATACGATGATGAAAGGCAGGTCGAGACCCTTTTCCTTCAACAGGGTCAGCGCCGCCAGCCCGCTGAAGCGGGGCATAACGAAATCGGCAAGGACGATGTCCCACGCCTGCCTATCGAGTGCTTCACTCATCGCCGCCGGGGCATCGACGCGCTCGAATGTTGGATCGTAGCCCCCGCACTTCAGCTCTCGCAGCAGCAGCAACGCGTCGTCTTCCGAATCTTCGACGATCAAGACGCGCAGCGGTTCGCTCATCTAACCTATCTTCTTCCGCGGGAGCGACTCGTTCAATAGAAGCCAGTAGAGGCCGATCTGCCTCACTGCTTCCGTGAACTGGTCAAAGTCTACCGGCTTGCGAATGTAGCTGTTGGCACCCAGACTGTAGCCGCGAATCAGGTCCTGCTCTTCCCTTGAGGAGGTGAGAATGACGGTTGGACAGAGCTTGGTTCGCGGGTCAGCCCGCAGTTCTTGCAGCACCTCCAAGCCATCGATCTTGGGCCGTCTCAGGTCCAGGAGTACAACGGCCGGCAGATCGTTCACATTGCGCCCGGCATAAGTACCCCTGGCAAACAGGTAGTCCAGCGCCTCGGTCCCGTCGCGGGTTACCACCACCTCGTTCAAGATTTTGTTCTTCCTCATCGCGCGAAGCGTGAGGTCCACGTCGTCGGGGTTGTCTTCGACCAGCAATATGATTCCTTCGTTCATCGGATCTCCTCCTGAGACGATGTGATAACCCTACCGAGAAGGCGGCAAAACGGGCTTATGTGCCCTTCCTACGCCGGCCCCAGCGTGAAGAAGAACGTCGCGCCCTTTCCGACCGCTCCTTCCGCCCAGACCTGGCCGCCGTGCCGGCGAACAACGCGCTGCACCGTGGCCAGGCCGACGCCGGTGCCGGCAAACTCGTTCGCTGCGTGCAGGCGCTGGAACGGGACGAACAGCTTATCGGCGTAGGCCATATCGAAGCCGGCGCCGTCGTCGCGCACGTAATATGCTCGCTCCCCGTCCCGCTTGCTGATGCCGAACTCGATAGTTGCGCGCGGGTGCTGGCTGGTGAATTTCCAGGCGTTGCCCAGCAGGTTTTCCAGCACCGCGCGCATAAGCTGGGCATCGGCGTATACACGCACTCCCTGGGCGATGATGAATGTGGCTTCGCGTTCGGGTTGCGGCTTTTGAAGCTCCGTGGCGATGGCTTGCGCCAGGACAGTCAGGTCCACTAGCTCGCGGTGCATCTCGCTGCGCGTCAGGCGCGACAGGGTCAGCAGATCGTCGATCAGCTTCGCCATACGGAGCGTAGCCGTCCGCACGCGGCGGAGATGGTCCTTGCCTTGCTCGTCCAGCCTGTCGCTGTAGTCTTCCAGCAGGGCCTGGCTGAAGCCATCGATCCCCCGTAGCGGTGCACGCAGGTCGTGGGAAACGGAGTAGCTGAAAGCCTCCAGCTCTTTGTTGGCGGCGGCCAGCTCTGCCGTGCGCTCGACCACGCGGCGCTCCAGGTCGTCGTTCAGCTTTCTGATCTCGGCCTCGGCGCGCTTCTGCGCCGAGATATCACGCGCGGCGGCAAATACGCCGATGACTTCACCGGCCTCGTCGCGGTAGAGCGATGCATTGTACAGGACCGGTGTGGTATGCCCATCGCGATGGCGGATCTCCAGCGCGTAGTCCTGGACGGAGCCGTCCCTGAACACCTGCTGGTACCCTGCCCGCGCCACCTCCGGCTCGACGAAGTAGTCCGAGAAGTCGGCGCCGATGATCTCCCCCCTGGAGCGTCCGGTGACCTTCTCGCCTGCAAGGTTGACATCGGTGATCTTGCCCTCGGCATTGATGGTGACCAGGGGGTCCAGGCTGGCTTCGATGAGGCTGCGGTTGTAGGCGCTTGCCTGGCGCAGGGCTTGCTCTGTCTCCTGGCGCTGGGCCACTTCGCCCTTCAATTCCTGGTTGGCTCTGGCCAGCTCCGCGGTGCGCTCCCGAACGCGTGCCTCCAGCTCGTCGCGGGCACTGCGCAACGTGTCTTCCATCTGCTTGCGCTCGGTGATGTCTCGTGAGACAGCCACCAGCCCGATCACTTCGCCGGCATCGTTCGTAAGTGGCACCTTGCGCGCATCGAAGACGGCGTGGCCATATGGAGTGTCCTCCTCACGCTCAACGCGAATGGTCTCGCCTTTATCAAAGACGAACGAATCCATCTCCATAGTCACTCGCGCTACCTCGGGAGGATAGATGTCCAGGGTTGTTCTGCCGATGATCTCCTGTGCTGGCCGGCCGATACGGCGGGCCATCGCCGAATTCACGAGCAGGTAATGCCCTTGCGCATCTTTTACGTAAATGCAATCGTCTACGCTCTCCACCAGGGTGCGATACCGCTCCTCGCTCTCTCGCAGCACCTTTTGCTGGCGGTGTATCTCCTCGCCCATCCGGTTGAAGGCATCTGCCAGTTGCTCCAGCTCGGCTGGCCCGGCCACTTTGACGCTCCCTGCAAAGTCTCCGCGCCCAATGGCGTAGGCGTGCTCGCGCAAGCGGTGCACCGGGCCGATGATCCTTCGGCTAATCACGATGGCAACCGTGAAGGCCAGCGCGGTGACGAGCAAAGACAGCACCGACTGGGGGAGGATGTCTTGTAGCACGGGGGCCATCGCCTCCGCTTCCGCGCGGCCGGCGGAGGCCGCCCAGCCTATGTCGGGGATGGGTGTGATGGCCATTATCCGCCTGTCGCCGGCGGGGGTCCAAGGAAGTATGTCGTTGACCTCCTCGCCGGCCAGCGCCCGCGAGACGACAGGGAGAGTATATGTCGGATCCCGCTGTTCCCACGACAGCTCTGCCTCCGGGTAACGGTAGACGCGCCTGCCTTGCCGGTCGAAGATGGAGATCGACCCCTGCCCGGCCCGCTCGACGTCGAAGGTCTTCCCGAAGTACTTCGGATCGATGGTGGCTACCACGACGCCCAGCAGGGACCCGTTCTGGTCGCGTACGCCGCGACTAATGGTGAACACAGGGTCGCCCTCGACTCGCGCCAGCAAGAGGTCGCTGACGGCCCACCCCTGCCCGCTGATGATCTCCTGAAAGTAGGGGCGGTCTCCGATCTCCACACTGACCATCTCCGGCGCGCTGGAAGCGATGACCCGGCCGCGCAGGTCAACCCAGCCCAAGTTACGGAGGGCTGGATACTGCTGGACGCTTTCCGCCAGCAGGCGATTCACCGTGTTGGCAGGCGGGGGTGGCGACGCGGTAAGCGCGATGCCGATGGCCAGCTCCTGGCGAAGCACGCCCTCCATGTAGGCCCCGAAGCCGTCGGCTACCGCCCGGGCCAGCTCGAGATTGGCCTGAAGCTCCGTAGCACGTCTTGTCTCGAGCCAGTCGTTGTAGATCCAGACCTGCGTCAGCAAGACCGGAACCAGCACGACGAGCAGGAGAAGGATCAGCGTGCCTCGGATGCTTTCTGGCGGGAACCGGCTTGTCGGGCGCTCTAGCCGCTTGGAGAGATTGCAAATAGAGGGACCAGGGGTACGCATCGTGATAACTCTTCAGCCGTGGGCCCAGGAATGCTAGGGGCACCGCCCGAAACGAGGGCGTTTTCTGCGCCCTACGAGGCGGCCGTCTCTATCCTCACTGACAACATACTTAGGGTCGGGCAACACGTAGTACAGATGTTCTATAACAATGATAGCACTGATTTCCCGCTCAGGCAACTTCATTGCGTAGTGGTGCTCTGTCAGAGGGCGTTCGAGCTATTGACAGTCCCTCCCTTGCCTCTTAGAATGCCGCCGTGCCCGTCACCCGAGCGGGCCCCCTGGAGCACCGCAAACGGCATCAGGAGAGTGAATGGGTGTAAGAATAGCCAGCCTGGAGCCCCTGCAACAGAGAGGTTACCGGCTCCTCTGGCTGGCGTCCCTGCCGTGGTATTGTGGCCGCTGGATGGACATACTGGTGGCTGGGTGGCTTGCCCTGCAGCTCACCAACTCGGTCTGGGACGTCGCCCTCATCGGGTTCTACCGGAGCATCCCGGTGCCCCTTTTTGGCATCTTCGCCGGGGCCATCGCCGACCGCGTGGACCGGCGCCTGCTGGTGATCGCCACGGGGGTCACGAATACGCTCGCTTCGCTGACCGTCGCCGGGCTCCTCATTTCCGGCCGGCTCGAGTACTGGCATCTGGCGGCGGCCAATCTCCTGCTCGGCCTGGCGTGGTCCGTCGACTGGCCCAGCCGGCGCGCTATCCTCCCCGACCTCGTCAGCCGCGAGCAACTGCTACCTGCCGTGGTCCTCGATACTATGTCGGGGAACGTGAATAAGGCGCTCGGCCCAATCGTGGGTGGCGCCGTCGTCTATGCGCTGAGCATCCCAGGCTGTTATCTGCTCCTGGCGTTTATCTACGCCGCGGGGTTTCTGCCCATCGTGGCACTGCGGCTGCCCAGGAAGAAACAGGCGCAGGCAGTGCCGGCCTTCCGCTTCATTGCTGAAGGGCTGCGCTTCTGCCAGAAGTACCAGGCCGTGCGCGGAGTGCTGCTCATCACCGTGATTATGAACTGCTTTATCTTCCCCTACGCTCAGCTCCTGCCCGTGTTCGCCCGGGAAGTGCTGCAGGTCGGCCCCGTCGGCCTGGGCTTGCTCATGGGCAGCGATGGAATCGGCTCCGTCATCAGCACGGCCATCCTGATGGGCTGGACCCGGCTTCGCCGGTACGGATGGGTCTTCGTCCTGGGGTCCCTCGCGATGTGCGGCGCCCTGATCGTCTTTGCAGCTTCGCCTGTCTACGTCTTGTCGCTCATCGCCCTGGTCCTGGGCGGCATCGGCCATACGGGGTTCAGCGCTTTTCAGAGCACCATTGTCCTCCGGACGGTTGGGGATGCGCTGAGGGGCCGGGTTATGGGCATCCTTGCCCTGGCCATCGGCAGCTCACCGCTGGGCATGCTCACGATGGGCGCCATCGCCGCCACGCTGAGCGCTCCCTGGGCGGTGGGCCTCACCAGTGCCCTCGGCGCCATCCTGATTGCCGGCACTGCCGCTATGACCCCCGGCCTGCTGGCCCTGCAGGCCAGGCCGGACCGGCGCGCGGCCCCGGTCGCAGCCGACCAGCCAGCAGCCCGCCTTTGACCCCGCCTATCGCCCTCAGAGGGGTAGGTATGTTGTCGAATGGAAGTCAGCGGCTTGAGCAGCAATTGCCCTTCTCCCTGGAAGGGAGAAGTCTCCGAAGGTCGCCAGAGGCGACTCGCCTTCGGAGAGCGACTCGCCTCTGGCGAGGGACGGGGATGAGGGTTGGATGGCCCATTTCCAACAGCATCGCGTGGTTGAAGCATTGCCCCTCACCCTAACCCTCTCCTAAAGGGAGAGGGTATCCATTTCTCCATAATACCCACCCCGTGAATACCCACCCCGTGAATACCTACCCCTGTGAGCGCCTATCGCCCGAGGCGACGCTCATTCGCCCCGGACGTAGGTGCGCGGCGGGCCTGGTCCTCGACTATCTGCCCGGCGTAGGCGAGCCTACCGTTGTGGTTGTCTGGACCACGAACCACACGTTGCCGATCCCCTGGCCGTTCGTGTCGCCCGCTTTGCTGTCTCCGGAGTAATGATAGAGCGGCGCGTTGTCGTAGGTGACCTGAGTGCTGCCGTCCTGGCGGGCGATGGTAGCCAGCTTACCGGGAATACCCGTGGCGGCGGTCGGCTGCGTGCCGGCGGGAACGGTCAAGGGCGGCCAGAGCTGGGCGCACCCGTCGTTGCAGTTGCTCTGGCCGGGCGTATCGTTCTTGAAGATGTAGAGCGTCATACCGCTGCTATCGACGAGGATGCTGCCCAGCGTAGCATTCTGGGCGACCTGCACGGTCGCCGCCGCGGAGGTCGTCGGGGGGCTGGCGGGCAGGGTGCTGATGGTCGGCGTCGGCGCGGTCGTCGGCGTGATGGCCGGCGAGGTCGCCGCGGGTGAAGGCGAAGGAGTCACGGCAGGGGTAATGGCGGTGATAGCCGAGGTCGGCGTGGCGGGAAGTGCTACAGATATGGTTGGCGTACCGGTGGCCGGCGGCAGGGCGGCTCCAGGCCCGGCGCAGGTGGCCAGGACCACCACAAGGGCGAGGACTGTCGACATGGCGAGGCGCTTGCGCGCGCCTAGATCGTGCAACATAGCTATGTACCTCCGTGATCGAGATCTCTTGGAGACTTGGGGGGTGAGGCTGGCATGAGGGTTATCCTGTATACAGGATAACTATTGACTGCTTTTGGTGTCAATTAGAATCCTGAAATCTGGCCGCCCATCTGAATAACGATTGCGACGCAGCCGCGATCGATCCGGGCGGAAGTCGGCGGAGGGGACGGCTGCAGCCGGCGGACACAGGCGTCAAACGCTGCTGTACAACACCGCTCACTTAGCGTATGATATGCGCCGAGCACTTGACGCACTTAGCAATGTATCATCAAGGAATTTCCAAGCGTGGGACTCGACACTGCACTTCGGAGAATGTCGCGGCGGGAGTTTTGCAGGCTTGCCGTAACCGCGGGACTGTCGGCCCTCGCTCCTTTTCCCCAAGGCCGACTGCCGTACTTGCCGCAGCCAAGGCCCCGGACTAGACGCACTTTGTTCTTTCCTCAGGCAGCAAAGGATGGCCTCGGTTTCTATGTGTCTGACGATGATGAGGCGAGCTTCCTGAGCGCCTTTGACGAGCTGGGAGGCGCTGCGGTCCTCGGCTACCCAATCGGACGACGATACACAGCCGAGGATGTTATCTATCAGCCTTTTCAGATGATGCTTCTGACGTGGGACGCGGATCAGGGGAAGGCAAGGCCCGCTCCTCTGCTGGATGTTCTCCATGACAAAGGGCTCGATGGAAAGCTGAAAGAGAGATTTCGCATCCCTGGAGTCTCCATCCGGAAGACTAAAGACATCCCGGTGAACCAATTGCTGCAGGAGTTCTATGAAGAATACGGCTCAGAGAGCGTATTTGGCAGGGCCACTTCAGAGCTGGAAGGTTCCACGCCATTCTCTGTGCAACGATTTCAGGATGCCGTTCTTCAGATCTGGACCGCCGACGTCAAGAATATGCCCTCGAAGGGCAGCGTTGTCCCTGTGACCGTGGGGACTTATGCGAGGGAGTTCGGTGTGTATCCACAAGAAGCCCTTGTACCCGAAATGCCCGGAAAAGGCAGACTTGGCCGGAGGGTGGCGAGGTACGCGGCCGACGATATCGTGCGCCGTGGAGACCCTTCCCAGCCCTACATTTACCTTACCATCGACGATTGCTGGGACCCGCTGCAAGTAGAGACAGCCCTGGACATTGCGGCGAAGGAGGACATACGGCTCACCTTCTTCCCAATTGGGAATATCCTTTCCGACGCACCGGAGCTCTGGCAAAGAGCGGTGGCCGAAGGCCACGAGATAGAGAATCATACGCAGACTCACAGGTGGCTCGATGGGCTGCCGGAGGAGCAGATTGTCTGGGAGATTCAGGCTCAGCATACCACGCTGGAGGAGGTGCTGGGCTCGTCGTATGAGCAGCACTTCCTGCGCCCGCCGGGTGGCCGGGGCATCTTCAACTACGATCCTCGGATTCTGCGGATTTGCCGCCAATTGGGCTACAAGGTAGCGATGTGGAGTGCCGACTCCAGAGGCTATCGATTCTATCCGAGAACGGACAGCTATGCTCTGTCCCAGACGCTGCAGAATGTGCTGGGGGCTCTCTCCGATGGGGCTATCGTCCTGCAGCATGCCTTGGATACTGACATCGCCGTACTGCCGGACATAGTCGACGCGGCGAAAGAGCAGGGGCTTGCCCCAATCACCATGACGGATGGGATGGAGTAGACTGCTGACCGCAGCAAAGCTGTCCGCAACTGCCCGGCAACTCAGCAGCGGATGGAGGATTGCCGTCCCTATTGACATCATCACCGGTTACGCGTATACACGTTGTACGCCGCTGGCGGGTGCCCTGGTGGAGATCCAGTGCACCGCCCTGGTCAGAGGGTGACGAGCAGTGTCGATGCATAGGTCGACCCAACAGGAATAGCGTGAGCGAAGGAGAAAGGATGATGGCAGCGAAGAACATCAAGGTGCCACAGAATGCTCATTACGAGGATAGCGAGCTTGAGCTAAAGCTCCCCGACTCCTGGCAGGTTGAGGTCAAGGAGATGGCCGGCGACAGCCTGCCGCCGCTGACCGCCGATCAGATGCGGGCAATTCTGGCCAAGCCCATTGGAAGTCCGACCATCAGAGAGCTGGCCAGAGGCAAGAAGGAAGTGTGCATCGTCTTCGACGATATGTCCAGACCTACACGCTGCGGCGAGATCGCGGACCTGGTCCTGGAGGAATTGGCCGAGGCAGGCATAAAGGACAACCAGATCCGCTTCATCTGCGCTGTGGGCACCCACGGCGCTCACTCTTTGGTCCAGTTCTCGAGGAAGCTGGGGACGGAGATACCGGCCCGCTTTCCGGTCTACAACCACAACCCGTATGAGAATTGCACTCCTCTGGGCACCACCTCGCGCGGCACGCCGGTAGAAGTGAATTCCGAGTTCGTGAACTGCGACCTGCGCATCGCCATCGGCTGCCTGGTCCCCCATCCGATGTCCACCTGGGGCGGCGGTGGCAAGATAATCCTCCCCGGCGTGGCGAGCATCGACACCATCGCATCCAACCACAAGAACTTGGTGCAGAAGGGGCCGGCCCCCAAAGGCTTCAGGCGTCCGCCCGCCCCGGAGAACCACCTGGAGAACGAGCTGTACCTGGACATCGCCGAGACTGCCCGGATGTCCGGCCTCGAGTTCAAGATCGACGCCCTGGTGAACACCCGTCGCCAGACAGTGGATATGGTCTGCGGCGATTTCTTCGAGGCCCAGCAAGTGGGCATCGAGAAGGCCAGGAAGGTGTACGCCACTGAGCGTGCCGAGGACGCCGATGTGGCCATCATCAACGGCTACAGCAAGGCTAACGAGGCCATGCTGGCCACCGGCTGGCAGATACACACCGTGACCGGCAACCCGCTGGACGTGGTACTGCTGACGAGCTGTCCGGAGGGCACGGTGGTGCACTACCTGTACGGCGGCTTCGGCAAGCAGATGGGCGGCCGCGGCTGGACGCCGCGGCTGGGCCTGCCGATCCAGGCCCGGCGGTTCATCTTCGTGAACCCGTATATGGACCGGGCCTGCTACCACCAGTACGGCGATCCAGACCAGATCATCTGGGCGCGCTCGTGGGAGCAGGCGCGGGCGATGCTGAAGGAGTGGCACCCCGACGGGGCCCGGGCCGTGGTCTACCCCGATCGGACAATACAGAAGCTAGTTTAGCCGTTGGACATCTGTAGGGGCGTACGGCCGTGCGCCCCAGGCATTTTTCGTATACGAACGTTTCCCAATGGAGGTAATTTGTGTTCCTGACTGCGACCGTGAGGACGGAAGAAGGCGAGAGCGTGGGGGTGCTGGTGCTGAACCCGAAGACCTTCAGCTCGGGCAAGGAAGGCTACTTCGGCCAGGGCAAGCTGGCCATCGGGGGCAAGCGCTATCAGTCCCAGGTGCAACTGGTGGAGATAAAGGAGAAGGCGGCCGCCGAAGCCCACGAGTAGGAGCCAGCCAGCACAACTGGAGAAGCCCTTTCGCAGGTCGCGAAAGGGCTTTATTGATCGAAGCAGATTGCGCTGCTCGCGCTAATTATCGATGGTCTGGCTCCACCTATCGATCGGCGCGTGGCTGCTGTGAGAGTTCTTCATCTGCCTCCAGCGTATCGGTAACACGTGTGAGGGGCGCACGGCCGTGCGCCCCTACCTTGTTCCGCAAGGTGTTTTCCTATAACCGCTGTAGTAGGGCCGCGATCCCCTCGGCGTCGCTGACGGAGAACGCCTGGACATCCTTCCGCACCCGCTTGATGAGCCCGGTCAGCGCCTGGCCGGGGCCGACCTCTACGAAGGTATCGACGCCCGATTCCCCCATATTGAGGACAGTCTGCGCCCAGAGGACCGACCGCGAGACCTGGTTCACCAACTCGTTCCGGATGTCTTCCACCGAGGTGATAGCTCGCGCCGAGATGTTGGCGATGACCGGTATCTGCGCCTCGCTGATGTTGAAGCGATTGAGGGCCTCGCCGAGCTGGTCGGACACCTGCTGCATCAGCGGAGAGTGCGAGGCGATGCTGATGGCCAGGCGCACGGCCCTCCGGGCGCCCATCGTCAGGGCTAGCTGCATAGCCTCGGTGAGGGCAGCGATCTCGCCGGAGATGACCACCTGCCCGGGGGAGTTGAAGTTGGCGGGGATAATGATGCCCTTGGCGCTGGCCTGCTGGCAAACGGTGCTGATCTCCTCGTCGTCCAGCCCGATGACCGCGGCCATCCCGCCGGGATGGCGGTCGCCGCTCTCCTTCATCAGCCGTCCCCGCTCCCTGACCAGTTGGAGGCCGTCCTCGAAGCTGAGGGAGCCGGCCGCCACCAGCGCCGTGTACTCGCCCAGGCTGTGCCCGGCCAGCACGGTAGGGACGAGGCGCTTGCCGAGCTGGTCGAGCTGCTCGCGCAGGGTGGTCAAGATGGCCAGGCTGGTGGTGAAGATGGCCGGCTGGGAGTTGATGGTCTCTCGCAGCTCATCCTCGGGCCCCTCGAAGCAGAGGCGTGAGAGGGCGAACCCCAGGCATTCGTCGGCCTGATCGAAGATGCGGCGGGCAGGGGTGAACGTCTCGTACAGGTCCTTGCCCATGCCCACATATTGGGAACCCTGACCCGGGAACACCAGAGCGATCTTCGAATTCTCCATCTCCTCCTCTCTCCTGTTTGCTGCATCAGCTATGTCTTGCCGGGCCGCCCCTTCGACTTTACATATAGTAATTGCTAACAGTATAGCAAATGCTGGCGATATATCAAGTGACCAGGCCGCCGTCCACGTGGATCACCTGCCCGGTTATATAGGTGGTCGTCGGCACGGCCAGGAAGGCCACCACCTCGGCCACCTCCTCCGGCTGGCCGAAGCGCCCCATTGGGACCTGGCCCAGGATGCCCTCTTTCACTTTGTCGGTCAGGCCCTGGGTGATGTCGGTCACGATGAAGCCGGGGGCCACGGCGTTCACGGCGATGCCGCGCGAGGCCACCTCCCGGGCCACCGACTTGGTGAAGCCGATCAGCCCGGCCTTGGCCGCCGAGTAGTTAGCCTGCCCTGGATTGCCCATCACCCCGGCCACCGAGGAGATGTTGACGATGCGGCCGCTGCGCTGCCGCATCATCGGCCGCAGTGCCGCTCGCGTGCACAGGAAGGCGCCCTTCAGGTTGGTGGTGAGCACGGCATCCCAGTCTTCGTCGGACATTCGCATCAGCAAAGTATCGCGGATGATGCCGGCGTTGTTCACCAGTATGTCCAGGCGGCCGCCGCGCTCTATGGCGCTGGCAATGACGGCGGCAGCCGCCTGGGGGTCGCTAACGTCGCCGGGCAGGAGGAAGGCTTCGCTTCCCGCGGCTGTGATAGCCTTCGCCACCTCCTCGGCGGCGGCAGAATTGGCCCGGTAGTTCACGCCCACCCTGGCACCCAGGCTTGCCAGCTTCAGCGCGATGGCCCGCCCGATGCCTCGGGATGCGCCCGTCACTACGGCTACCTGTCCCTGGAGGGGTAGCTTATTCTCCATTCTTCTCCACTCCGTTTCCGTTGCGGTGCGGCCACCAGGCATCGATCTTGCGTCCGGCGCGCTTCGCTACTGATTGCATCGCCGCGGCCTGACGGTTTCGAAGGGTCCGCACCGCCGTCTTCCACCAGGGTCGCTCGGCCACCGTCGTCTTGTCGCCCCATTGGAGGGCCACGGCCGCCCAGCTCAGCCCCGCACCGAAGGCCACCAGCAAGACGTGATCATTGGCCTGGATGCGTCCCTCCTCCAGTGCCTCGCACAGGGCAACGGGTATGGAGCCGGTAGAGATGTTGCCGTACCTCTCCACATTTACATAAAGCCGCTCCGGTGGCAGCCCAAGGTTCTTGCCCGCCGAGTGAATAATGCGGACGTTGGCCTGGTGGGGAATGACCAGGTCTATATCGTCTATCGCCAGCCCTGCCTTCTGAATGGCTTCCTTCGATGCCTTGGTCATCGCATTGATGGCAAATTTGTAGACCTCGTTGCCGTTCATTTTGACGAAATGCAGGCGGTGTTCTATCGTCTCCGGCGTAGCCGGATGGCGAGTCCCACCGGCAGGCTGCTGAAGGAGGCCGCCGCCGGACCCATCGGCGCCCAACACCGAAGCCAGGATACCACCGGGCTGCTCAGAGGCCTGGAGGACGACGGCACCAGCACCATCGCCAAATAGCACGCAGGTATTCCTGTCAGAATAGTCCAGGATCCGGCTCATCGTCTCGGCGCCGATGACGAGCACGTTCCTGTAGCTGCCGCTCTTGATCATATCGGCAGCTACCGCCAATGCATAGACAAAGCCGGTGCAACCGGCGTTTAGATCGAAAGCTGCGGCGTGGAAGGCTCCCAGGGCATCCTGGACCACGTAGGCGGTTCCCGGAAAGATGTAGTCCGGAGTGATGGTGGAGAGAAGGATCAGGTCAACCTGACGAGGGGACAGGCCGGCCACTTCCAGCGCCGACCAGGCTGCTTTCACGGCCAGGCTGGAGGTATGCTCTTTTGGATGGGCGCGGCGTCGTTCCAGTATCCCGGTGCGTGAGCGGATCCAGTCGTCGGAGGTGTCCACCAGTCGCTCGAAGTACTCGTTGGTGAGCACTTCCTTCGGCAAATACTTGCCCCAGCCCACGATATGGGCGGATATGGTCATAGCAGTTCCTTGTCGCCTTGGCTTATTCCCGTGCTCGCCGCCGGCCTATGGCCGGTTGCACAGCAGTGCTAACCGTCGTATCGACGGAAGATTATAGCAGAATTGTGGCCGCCAAGCCCCATGTTGCTGCACAGTGCTACGTCCACCTTCGTGTGACGGGCCACATTCGGGACGTAGTCCAGGTCGCACTCTGGGTCCGGCGTCTCGATGTTGATGGTAGGGTGAATGACGGAGTCGCGAATGGCCAGGATGCAGGTCATCGACTCCACGGCACCGGCGCCACCCATCATGTGCCCGAGCATAGACTTGGTGGAGTTGATGGGCAGCTTGTAGGCGTAGTCGCCCCAGATTTCCTTGGCCAGCGTCGTCTCGTACTTGTCGGCCAGGGCGGTGGCGCTGCCGTGGGGGTTCCAGCACTGGACCTCTTGCGGCTGCATCCCGGCTTTCTTCAGGGCGATGCGGATGGCCCGCGCCTCGCCTTCGCCGTCGGCCGATGGCGCCGCCAGGTGGAAGCCATCGTTGGTGGCGCCATAGCCCACGATCTCGCAATAGATGTTGGCGCCGCGCTGCAGGGCGTGCTCCAGCTCTTCGAGGACCATTATCACCGAGCCCTCGGCCATCACGAAGCCATCCCGGTTCAGGTCCCAGGGCTTGGCGGCCTTCTCTGGGTGCTCGTTGTCGGTGGCCAGCACTTTCATATTGATGAAGCCGGCGAGGACGACGGGCAGGATGGCCGCCTCGGTGCCTCCGCTCAGCATAACCCTTGCGTCGCCGCGGCGGATGGTCTCCCACGCCTCGCCCAGGGCGTGGGCGCCGGTGGCGCAGGCGGAGACCACGGCCATGTTGGGTCCCTTGATGCCCCAGTTGATGGCGATCTGGCCGGCCGGCGTGTCGGGGATCATTACGGCCGGGAAGAGGGGGTTGACCCGGTTGGGTCCTTTTTCATCGAGGACCTTCTGCTGCTCGAGAAGGGTCCGGATGCCGCCGACCGCTGTCCCGATGTAGACGCCGATGTCGGTGCGATTGCTGTCATCGATGGCCAAATTGGCGTCGGCGATAGCCTGCTGCGCCGCTACGATGGCGAATTGGGTACAACGGTCCATCCGGCGGGCATCACGCGGCTCGATATACTTGGTGGGCTCGAAGTTCTTGACTTCGCAGGCAATCTGTATGGCGTAGGGCGACGGGTCGAAAGAGGTGATCCTGCCTGCCCCTGATCGGCCATTGATCAAGTTGTCCCAGGTGGTTGAGACGTCATGTCCTAAAGGTGTGATGGCTCCCAGTCCGGTGACTACAACACGCGTGCCCATTGGCTCGTTTACCTCCTCACCTCTCTAACGATGGAACACTTGAAGAGGCACAAAGTTACGGTTTTGCCGGGGACACTCTGTCACGGCTGCGGCAAGGCCCGGTGGTGCCCACTGGACTGGAGCAGGACTTCGCTGACCTGCTTTTCCGGCCGTGGAGAACGTGCGTCAAAGTGGCATATCGGCATTGGTGGAGACGAGGAGACTCGAACTCCCGACCCCCTCCGTGCAAAGGAGGTGCTCTCCCAGCTGAGCTACGTCCCCATTCCGAAACCGGAAGCAACAAGCCGGAAGCCAGAATCACCAGTTCTGACTTCCGGCTTCCGATTTCCAGCTTCTGTTCGGTGGGCCTTTCTGGACTCGAACCAGAGACCTGTCGCCTCAGGCGACCGCCCTAACCAGCCCACATAGAGGCCCGGCCATCATCGGCCACAGCGGTGGGCCTTTCTGGACTCGAACCAGAGACCTCGGTCTTATCAGGACCGCGCTCTAACCAACTGAGCTAAAGGCCCAAGGTTATGTGCAAGAACTCGCGGCCCTTGCCGCTCTTCAGGAACCTTTCGCGTCGCCTAGCCTCGAGCTGCGTGGGCTGTTTTGCGTTAACCTCTGGATAGTGGTGGTGAGGGTGAAGGGGGAGGGGAGAAGCCGGTGAGCTTCAGTAGAAGACCCACCCAATGGCGTGCCATCGGGGGAGCCATCGACCTAGGAATTCGGAAGCAAGA
>JAMCWG010000004.1 GCA_023475235.1 Chloroflexota bacterium | reverse complement strand
TTGAGACCTGAGGGTCTTGCATGACCTTCCGAGGTGTCGGCAAGGACGACTTGATGGCAGGCGCAATACCCGGCTCACTCCGCAGCCTTTTCGAGCTGGCGAAACAGAGTGATGCGTTTATCAGCCTGGGAACCTAGCGGGAGGGGAGAAATGGCCAGGTCTATGGGGATCGTCGTGCGTGCGGCGCCTTATGGGACCATAAGCGCGGCTGAGGCCCTGCGGCACGCCGTGGCGGGGATCAGCTTTGGCATTTCGACCACGCTTTTCCTGTTGGAGGACGGCGTCTATGTCGCCCAAGTCGCGCAGGACGCTGTGCTCTACCTGCTTCGGGGCGGCGCCACCCTCGCCAGCGAGAGCGTGGGCCGGGCGCTGGAGACCGGCGTTAGTGTTTACTATTTGGAGGACGATCTCGCGGCGCGGGGCTTTGGCCGGGACGACATCCGCGCCGGGTGCCGCCCGCTGAGCTATGGTGATCTCGTCGACCTGATGTTGGAGGATGGGCAAGTGCCATTGGGCGCCTTATAGCTCTTTTGGAGGACATATGATTCCGATCTATCTCGACTATAATGCTACCACTCCCCTCGACCCGGCCGTGACCGAGGCTATGCAGCCGGTCATTAAGGGAGGACTGGAGGGTATCTTCGGCAATCCTTCCAGCTCGCACGCTTACGGGCGAGCCGCCCACGAGGCGGTTGAGCAAGGCCACTCCCGCGTGGCCGCCCTGTTGAACTGCGCCCCGACGGAGGTAGTCTTCACCAGTTGCGGCAGCGAGGCGGACAACCTGGCCATCAAAGGGATAGCCGAGGCGTATCGTGACCGAGGCGATCACATCATCACCAGCCAGGTGGAGCACCCCGCTGTAATCAATACCTGCCGATACCTGGAGCGGCACGGCTACCGGGTGACCTATCTACCCGTGGACGAGTATGGCCGGGTCGACCCGAATAGTCTGGAGCAAGCCCTCACCCCACAAACTATTCTCGTCTCAGTTATGCATGCCAATAACTCCGAATCCACCATCCAACCCATCGCCGAGCAGTTGATCGCATCCGGTTGCCGCCACATAATCGGGTACAGCTCTGCCGGGGCGGTCGCCGACTGGCTCCGGTTGCCGTGCCTGGTGGTGCCGGAGGGTGCCTTGCGCGATGGGCTGGTATGGTGGATTCGGAGGCATATGTGGTCCGGGAGAATTTGGCATGATTTTCGGCATGCTCTTTTGGGTGGGTCTGTTAGTACTGGTGCTCTGGGGCATTGGCAACTGGGTGTCACCCTATTCAGGCCCTCGGCACACAGAGTCGGCGCTGGACATCATGAAGCGGCGGTATGCCTCCGGAGAGATCAGCCGGGCGGAGTTTGAGGAGGCGCGCAAGGATCTGGCCTAAGCGATACCATCGGTCAGCAGCTTTGAATGCACAGAAGGGGGGAAGCCAATATGCGGAACAAGGGGCTACTGATAGCAGGAGTGGCACTGTTGCTGGCGGCGCTGAGCCTGGGGCTGGCAGGGAACGCCTTCGCCTGGGGTCCTCCGGGAGACGGCCCCGGTTGGACTGGGCCACGCGGCCCAGGATTCGGCGGGATGATGGGAGGCTGTGGCTGGGGGAATCAGGGCACTGGCGCAGCTATCAGCCTGGACCAGGCCGAGCAACAAGTAAACGCCTACCTGGCTGACTGGGGTAACCCGGACCTCGTCCTCGCCGAGGTTATGGAGTTCAGTAACAACTTCTACGCTGAGGTCAAGGAGAAGAGCACCGGCATTCACGCTTTAGAGTTGCTGGTGAACAAATACAACGGCGCTGTCTTTCCGGAATATGGGCCCAACATGATGTGGAACCTGAAGTACAGCCCGATGGCCGGGATGATGGGTGGAGGCATGATGGGTGGCTTCGGTCGTGGTCCTCGGGGCTCAACACCTACTAGAAACCCGGACGGAAAGTCTCGTCCGTCCGCTTGATATGATATGATTCTACCGATCTCTGACACGGAGGCTCGGTGTGCTCGGTAAGCGGTCGAACCAGCTTGGCCTCTTCGAGGCCGACCAACTCTACCTCGACCACGTCGGTCGCGACTCCTTCTACGGGTTCGTCGCCAGCCAACGCGGGAAGCTCTTCCAGGACGAGGATTTCGCCGCCTTGTACTGCCTCGATAACGGCCGCACGAGCGTTCCTCCGAGCGTCATGGCCACCGCCCTGCTCTTGCAGACCTACGACCGGGTCTCCGACGAGGAGGCGAAGGCGCGCGCCGACTTTGACCTGCGCTGGAAGGTCGCCCTCGGCATCGCCCTCGAAGAGCGCCCCTTCGCCAAGAGCACGTTGCAGGTCTTTCGTGCCCAACTGATCCTGCACGAGAAGGTCATGGCGGTTTTCAAGCAAAGCCTCACCTTCGCCCGCCAGACCGGCCACCTCAAGAACCGCAAGATCAAGGCAGCGCTCGACACGAGCAACATCCTCGGCCGGGGTGCGGTCAAAGATACCTACAACCTCTTGGCCGGCGGCATTGTCAGACTGATCCGGGTGCTGGCTGAGCTTTCTGGCAACAGGGCCGAGCCGTGGGCGAAGGCCAATGACCTGTCGTGCTACTTCGGGACAAGCAGCCTCAAGGGTGAGGCGAACATCGACTGGGCGGATGCTAAGGCCAGAGGGAAGTTCTTGGGTAGCATCGTCTCTGATGCCGACCGCCTGCTGGAGATAGCGCGCCGAGCACTCACCGCGCATGCACCGGAGAGTGCTGAGCACAAGAAACTGACCGAGGCGGCCGATTTGCTCGGGCAACTCTTGCTTCAAGATGTCGAGCGCAAGCCCGATGGGCCGAGCATCAAGGAAGGGGTGAGCCCTGATCGGGTGATCTCGGCGCACGACCCCGAGATGCGTCACGGACGCAAGAGCAAGGCCAAGCGCTTTGACGGGCACAAGACAGCGGTGGCGGTGGATCCGGAGAGCCAGTTGATCACGGCGGCGGCCGTGTTGGCCGGGAACGCCCCCGACAACGAGCAAGCGTTGGCGTTGGTCGAGCAGACGGAGCAGAACGCCGAGGTTGAGGTCGAAGAGACGATCGGCGACTGTGCCTACGGCGATGGCACCACCCGCCAGCAGTTTGCGGATGCCGGACGCAAGCTGGTGGCCAAAGTGCCGGATCGGCCAAATTCCGCGCAGATTCCCAAAGAGGACTTCCGCATCGATCTGGCGAGCAAGACCTGCACCTGTCCGGCCGGCCAGGAGTGTCGCACGCTGGAGCCGATCGGCCGGCGCAAAGATCGCAACGGCGAGCGCCAGGACTGGCTGGGGTTCAAGTTCGACCCGGCGATCTGTACGGGGTGTTCGTTGCGACCGAGTTGTGTTAGGGCTGGTCCGGACAAAGGGCGGACGGTGAGCCTGCATCCCCAGGAGGGGATGCTGCAAGAGGCGCGAGCGTTCCAGCGCAGCGGAGCGTTTAGCCCCTACCGCCAGATGCGACAGGCGGCAGAGCATCGCCTCGCCCGTCTCATGCAACTGGGGATGCGACAGGCACGCTACATTGGGCGAGCCAAGACGCTGTACCAGTTGCTCATGGCGGCCACGGTAGCGAATCTGACGCTGGTGGCGAGCAAGGTCGGCCTGATGCGAGGTCGAGGCAGCAGGCACAATCATCTTTTTGCTCGAACGATTGGTGCTGTAGTCGCTTTCGTCACGATCTTCATCCTGGACATAGCGCACAGCCTCGACCTATCGATCAGCAATTCTGCCCGGAAGGCAGGTTTCCGTCCGGGCTTCTAGGCCTTATTCAAGCTAAGTGTTGCCGG
>JAMCWG010000093.1 GCA_023475235.1 Chloroflexota bacterium | reverse complement strand
CTCCTCGCCACGGCGAGAGTGCCGCAGGCATCTTGGCGAGCGACTCGCCGTGGCGAGGACTTCGTCCTCTGGCGGGCCGTGGCGACCTCTCCCTGGAAGGGGGAGGGGAACGTGCTCGCTATGTTGCTCTCCTCCAGGGATTCGCCTCGGCACAGCCCACCAGAGGGCGGCGACCGCGAGCACGATGACCAGCGCCCAGGCCCGGCCGGTGAGGGTGGCGTCGAAGGAGAGGCCGTAGGCGAAGACAGCCGTTACTCTGGCCAGGTAGTCGCCGACGGCCACCGACTCGCCCATCGCCGGGCCGGTGCGACCGGCAACCTGTCCCAGGGACGCCACAGCCCAGGGCGCCCACGCCGCCAGTGCCGCGGCCATCGCTCTCATCCACCAGGCCCAGCGCACTCGGCCTCCGGGGCTGGCGAGCAGAAACAGCACCGCCAGGGCGATGGGGCCGGCGGCCAGGTAGTGGGTGTACAGGGAAAGCACGACCGCGACGCCGAGCGCCAGGGCCCAGGGCCAGGCATGCCGCGCTTCCGGCAGGCGCAGCGCGATGTATATGACCAGCGTGCCGAGAAGCAGCAGCAGGGCATACATCCGCGCTTCCTGCGAGTAGTAAACGAGCAGCACCGATGTGGCCCCCAGCCAGGCGGCCAGCAGCCCCACGGTCGGGCCGAAGAGACGCCGGCCCACGACAGCCAGCAGGGGAAGGAGGAGCACGCCGAAGACAACCGAAGGGAAGCGCAGGGCGTACTCGCCGGTGCCAGCGATTCCCGTCCAAATATGAAGCAGGTAATAATACAACGGAGGGTGAATGTCGGCAGCAGCGGCGGCGGTGATGGCTTGGAAGCCACGCGGCGCCATGGCCGCGCTGGTCCCCTCGTCGTACCACAGGCTCTGCCCGTCCAGCAGGTAGGCGCGCAGGGCGAAGCCCACCAGGGAAACCCCCAGGCCGGCCGCGAGCCACTGGCCGCGCCTCACCGTCCCTCCTCCCTCCTCCACTGCAGCACGATGGCTGCCGCGGCCAGAGCTGCCGCCAGGGCCAGTAGCGCCGCCACCCACGGAAAGCCGGCGCTGCTGTCGACCACCAGGCCCTCGACGATGGCCGGCCCCTCGGCGATCAGCCGCACCTCGTGCGGCCCATCCAGCAAGCCGCGTGCCAGGGGCAGATGCGCCTGCCATTCCTCGGCGTCGGCCTGCAGCTCGACGTAGGCGCGGCCCTCGGCGTCTCTCGGCAGCCCCAGAGCGGGAGCGCCGTCGACGGTCACCAGCAGGCGTCCGCCGCCGGGCCGCCGGGCGGCGACGAGGTCGAGGTCGGTACCGATGAAGGTAAACCGGAGCTCGGCATCCGGCCCCCCGGCCAGCCGGTATACGCCCAGCACGGCCCGCTCGTCGCGCACCTCTCGCCACGGGCCGGTGTAGCGCAGGGCCCAGTGGGACTCCTGGTGGTAGCCGCGGCGGAGCACTGGTAGTTGTTGGGCCTGTGCCTTCAGCGCCTCGTAGACCGGGAACGGCTCGAACTGGTCATCGACGATGCCGAAGTAGTACTGCTGCTGCTGCTTGTCGGCATCGTGGATCATCCGGAAGTGCCACAGGTTCATCACTCCCATCCAGGGCCATTCCTCCTGGGCCCGCTGATAGGCCCGAGCGGTATACTTGGCCTGCAACTGGCGGGAGACGCGCCCGAAGAGCGGCTCGCCCGGATAGTCCAGCGGGAGGGCGTTCCATCCCAGCTCCGCCGCCCAGATGGGCTTGGCCGCGTCGCCATTCCGCACCATAAGCTCACGCAGCAGCACCGGCCGCGAGAAGTTCACGTCCTCCTCCGGATCGAGCCGGTGGTCGTCGGGGCCGGAGCGGAGACCGTACGGATTGGTGCTGGCGATATCGAAGTAGGCCCCCGCGCCCTGGTCGTACATCTGCTGGAGAAACACCAGATCGCTGATGGCGCGCTCGCTCACCTCGATGGTGGGCGCCAGGGCCGGGGCGATGATGACGCAATCGGGGTCGGCCTGCTTGGCCCGCTGATAGGCGATGCGCAGCAATCGGGTGAAGGCGACGGCATCGGGGACCTCGTCGCCCCACTCGAACTTCACGTTTGGCTCGTTCCAGATCTGGTAGTAGCGGACCTTTCCCCGATAGCGGCTGACCACCGCGTACACGAAATCGCCGAAGTCGTCGTAGTTGTCCGGCGGCGTCTCGATCTTCGACTTGCCGGGCCGGGCCCAGTCGGGCGAGGTGTCGAGGCGCAGGATGAGGTCGAGGCCGTATTCCCGGGCCAGGTCGACGACCCGGTCGTACTTCGCCCAGGACGTCTCGCCGTCGACCTTCTCGTCCTCGTAGCGGCCCTTGGCCGGACGCTCGATTTCCGACCACAGCATCTGCATCTTGATCCATCCGAATCCGCCGTCGCGGATCATCTCCAGGCTGCGGCGGATCTTCGCCTCCTCCACTTCCTGATTGAGGAAGACGTTCACCCCGTAGGGATTGACGTCGGTGTGGGCGATGGGCACCAAGTCGGCCGTGTCGGTCGGACGCGAACCCAGCGAGCTGAGGACGGCCATCAGGTCGTTGCGGGTCTCCATATCCAGCGACTGCCCGGCAACCTGGCGGACAGGTGGAACGAAGGCAGCAGCGCAGGCCACAGCCAGAGCCGCCAGGAGCGCGGCCAGCAGCCAGTTACGCCGCCCCAAGCCAGGCCTCCATTGCTGTGACGCTTGAGAAGTCCGCCATTTACGGCCGAAGGAAGTCCTTCAGGGTATCGTAAGCGGCACGGGGGCTTCCGTCCGGGAACGTGATCGACCAATAGTATTGCTCGTTCTGCGGAGTCCACTGGGGACTGGCAATGTAGATCAGAGACATGAGCCCGATCCAGGGCCGCCAGTGCCCCCTGGCGTAGCGGATGGCCCCAACGATGTAGTCGGCCTTCTCCTGTTCGGTGACCGCGTGCCACTTGTAGGCCGAGTCGGAGCGGTCGTCGCTGGTCCACCCGTACTCCAATACCGCGATGCGCTTGTCGGCGTCGCCGTACTTCTCCATGATGGCCCGCAGATCCTCGACATGCCGGAAGTCGTAGACCCGGCCAGCGCCGCGCTCGCCGTGGTTGTACTGCGGGTCCTGGGCCACTTCGTCCGGCGACATTTCCGGCGATGCCTTGAAGCCCGGGGCGTGAACGCCCAGCATGTCGAAGTACTTCTGGCCGCCGGCCTTGTACATCGCCTCCACGAAGGCGGTGTCGGGGCGGGCGTTGGGCGCGTCGGTGGTTGTAGGCGACATCCCGGCGCTGATCACCAGGGCCTTGGGGTCGGCCGACTTCACCGCCTGGTAAGCCACCTTCAGCAGAGAAACGTACTCCTCCGCATTGGGCGGGCGCATCCCCCATTCGCGGTCCAGGTTGGGCTCGTTCCAGATTTGATAGGCGTTGATGGTGCCGTAAGCCGAATCGCTGCGATAGCGGCTGGCCAGCGCAAACATAAAGTCGGCGAAGTCCTGGTAGTTGGTGGGCGGGCCGTTGCCGTTGGGGTCAGCGCCTGCCGGCCTGGCCCAGCGAGGCGAATAGTCGACGCGGGCCAGCACCTTGAGCCCGTTGGCGCGCGCCGCGGCCAGAATACGGTCGGGCTCGTTCCACTCGTATTTGCCCTTCGCCTTGCCCTCGATGTAGTTCCACTGAAACATCTGCTTCACCCAGGTGAAGCCCGCGTCTCTTGCCAGGCGCATATCCCGCTCCATGTCCGGGCTGCCCCAGCCGAAGATCTGGATGCCGTTCTCCGGGGTGATCACCACTTCTGCGCTGGGGGTGGGCCCGAGCACAGGGGGTGAAGGGCGGCCCGTGTCGGAGGACGGAGCTGGGGTAAGAGTCGTAGGACGCGGCCGCCGCGGCAACTGCTGCATCACGA
>JAMCWG010000177.1 GCA_023475235.1 Chloroflexota bacterium | reverse complement strand
ACCAGGCGCTGGCCGGCCTGCCAGGGCTGGTCACCCCCCGCGTCGGTCCCTACCGTACCCATGTCTATCATCAGTACACCCTGCGGATAACCCCTCGCTTTCGGCACAGCCGCGATCAGGTGGCCAACGCACTAGAGGAGGCGGGCGTCGCCACTGCCATCTACTACCCGATACCCGTGCATCGCCAGGCATCGATGCGGAGAGTAGGCCTCGGAGAAGGCACCTTTCCCCTCGCCGAACGCCTGGCAGGCGAGGTGCTGTCTATACCGGTCCATCCCGGCCTCACCGAGACGGAGCGCTCGGAGGTCGCCGATGCGCTGCTCAAGCTGGCAACTGCTTGAGATCAAGAGGGTTATGAAGCGCCGTGGCAGGAAAACCCGTACTTGTGGTGGCCTACGCTTACCCGCCCATTATTTCTGCGGGTAGCGAGCCCGTCGCCAGGCTGGCAAAGTACCTGCCCGACGCTGGCTTCGAGCCGATAGTCCTGACCACCGACCGCTACGGCGTCACACCGGCCGACGAAGCCGAGCGCGTGTATCGGGCCGCCGACCTGGCGCACAGGACGCTCGGCCTGGTGCGACGGCGCAGAACACATGCGACTGGACGGGAGACGCAGCATCTGGTGCCGGCCATCGCTAACGAGAGCTGGCTGGGACGGCTCCGGGATGGGATTATGGTACCCGATACCAAGATGGGCTGGCTTCTCCCTGCCGTCTGGCTGGGCCGCCGCCTCATACGCGAATACCGGCCGGCCCTCATCTTCAGCACCTCGCCGCCGGAAACCGCGCACCTGGTGGCGATGGAGCTGTGCCGCCGCAGCCGGTTGCCCTGGGTTGCCGACCTGCGGGACGGCTGGCTGTACGAGCCGCCAAACGCGGCCTTGCGCCGGCCTCCCCTTCGGCAGGCGATGGAAGGCTGGCTGGAGCGCCGGATGGCCAGCACGGCCAGAGCCATCGTCGCGGCCACGGAGCCCATCGCCGAGGACTTGCGACGGCGCTATCCGGATGCGCTGCAGAAGGTGCAGACCATCACCAACGGGTACGATGCGAGCGAGTTTCGGGGCCTGACCCGGCGACGGCCGCCGAATGGCGCTTTCCTCCTGGTACATACCGGTTCCCTCGCTTCGAGCCGGCAGGGCACGTCGGTAGAAAGCCTGTTCGCCGGTATCGCGACGCTGATCGAGCGGGACCCGGAAACGAATCTGCGGGTCAGGCTCGTGGGCAACGTCCAGGGCAAAGAGCAAGCGATAGCCCGCAGCTACGGGCTGTCGGATATCGTGACGTTCGTTCCGCCGGTCTCGCGCCGGGAGGCCCACCAGCACCAGCTCGATGCCGACGCGTTGCTGCTCGTCACTGCCCCCGGCCAGCGAAGCGTGGCCACCCTCAAGCTCTTCGACTACATCGGCGCCGGCGTCCCTATCCTGGCCCTGGCCGAGGACAACGCGGCCGCCGCGATCGTGCAGCAGTACCAGCTCGGCATAACCGTCGCGCCTAATGATCGGGCCGCCATCGCCCGTGCCCTCATCGACATAATGGACCGCCAGCATACGGCGGAGTGGCCGGGCTTCGCCGTGGCTCAGAGGCTGTTCGAATGGCAGCGCCTGGCCGGGCAGATGGCAGGGGTTTTCGATGGGGTCGTTGCGTGGGAGGCGTGAGAGCGTGCTCTCCATCATCATTGTATCCTGGAACATCGCGCCGCTGGTGTCCGATTGCCTGCGCTCCATTCCCGCTGGGGCCGGCAACCTGGAATACCGGGTCATCGTAGTGGACAATGCCTCCACCGACAGCACCCCAGAGAGAGTCGCCCAGGACTTCCCCGAGGTCAAGCTGATACGCAATTCCGAGAATGCGGGGTTTGCGCGCGCGAACAACCAGGGGATCCGGTCCGCAGAGGGTAGCCGGTACGTCTTGCTCCTGAACGGCGATACCATCGTCAAGGCGGGTGCGCTGGCGACAATGGCCCGCTTCATGGACCAGCACCCCGGCGTCGGCGCCTGCGGGCCCCGCCTCGTGCGCCCAGATGGAAGGCCGCAGCCCTATGCGTTTGGTAACGACCCGACCCTGCCGTACATCATAGCGCGCAGGGCTAAACAGCGGCTGTTTCGCCGTGACCTTCACGACTGGGCCGCCAGCGAGGTCCGGGAGGTGGACTGGGTCTCCGGAGCCTGCCTGATGGTGCGTGACAGGGCACTCCAGCAAGTTGGGCTGCTGGACGACAACATGTTCATGTACTTTGAGGACAACGATTGGTGCCTGCGCATCCGCAAGGCGGGGTGGAAGGTATGCCATAACCCGATGGCCGAGGTCATTCACCTGGGAGGGCAGAGCCTCGCCAAGAACCCGAGCGCGCGGCAGGAGTACCATCGAAGCCTGAGGTATTTCTACGCGAAGCACTACGGACCGTTCTTCCAGCGGGCTTTGGATGGGCTGCTTGCACTCTATTCTGGAACGGCGAACGCCTGAGCGCAGCCCGGCGCGCAGGCCCAGCGCTCCACGATTGGCGACAGCGGATCGAGACCATCCGTCACTCGGCACCAGGTCACTCTCGCCGCGCAACCGGCGTCGCCTGGTCCGTACTAAGGGCACTACCCGCCCAGATTGTACTTCCTCCCGTATCCTCGCGGCGTGACCATGGCATCGCCGAAGCGAAAGGTGGCCGAATTGCCCACGACGAGGGTGGTCAGCATCCCCACCTCGTAGTCCAGCAGGTGCTCCAGGTCGGTGACGATTACCTGCTGCCCCGGCCGGTAGGCGGCGGTAACGATGCCGGCCGGCGTGGAGGGCGCGCGGTGGCGGAGCAGGATGCGGCGGGCCTCCACCAGCGGCTCGGTGCGGCGCCCGCTGCTGGGATTGTACAGGACGAGGACGAAGTCGGTCCGGGCGGCGGCGTCCAGCCGGCAGGCGATATCCTCCCAGGGCGTGAGCAGGTCGCTCAGGCTGACCACGGCGAAGTCGTGCATCAGCGGCGCGCCCAGAAGGGAGGCCGCCGCCCCGAGGGCCGAGATGCCGGGCACCACCTCTATCGCAAACACCTCCGGGCCCTCCGCCTCGGGCCGTTGGGTCTCCCGCAGGACCTCGTAAACCAGGCCGGCCATTCCGTAGATGCCCGCGTCCCCGCTGCACACGACGGCCACCGTGTGCCCGCCCTGCGCCAGGGCTATCGCCTCGCGAGCGCGCTCGACCTCCCCTCGCATGCCGGTGGCGACCACCTGCTTGCCCACCAGGAGGCCGCGCACCAGGACGATGTAGGTCTTGTAGCCCACGACGACATCGCTGGCCTCGATGGCCTGGCGGGCGGCAGGCGTGAGATGCCGGGGGTCGCCCGGGCCCAGTCCGACCAGGTATAGCTTGCCCGCCGGGGATGGCCCCACGGGCGGCTGGGAATGCTGCTCGCTCATCTCGATTCCTTGAGCTCCAATCTAGAACTGTACCCTGGCAATGGCCACGGTGACGTTGCCGCGCTTGCGCTTGGACACCAGCAGTTCCCCTGCCCCGGCGCTGCGCAGGGCCGCCGGCTCGCACACGCCCCAGGCGCCCACCTCCCGGAAGGCCATTGGCGAGGGATCGGAGATGCCCCCGATTGCGTTCAGCTCGTCGGCGGTGAAATAGTCGATAGCCCAGCCGTTGCGGGCGGCGCACTCCCTCAGCCCGGCCTCGTCTCGCTTTCCCTCGATGGTGGCCAGGTTACGGATGCTGCGCGGCGACAGGCGGGCTTCGGCCAGGGCAGCGGAGATCGCCTCTTCGATCTCGGCGCTCTCTGTCCGGCGGTTGCAGCCGACCCCCACGACCAGGCTGCGTGGCCGGTAGACGACGCTCAGCGGCGGCACATCGGCGATATCGATCAGCCTATCCGTTATTATCAGGCCGCAGCGATAGCCGGCCAGGGCCTGTCGGCCTCCGACCAGGGAGA
>JAMCWG010000100.1 GCA_023475235.1 Chloroflexota bacterium | reverse complement strand
GGCGCGGCCATCACCGTGGGGCGGCTGGCGGTCAACGCGGTCATGGCCGGCTGCCGTCCAGAGTACTTCCCCATCGTCCTGGCGGCCTTCGAGGCGATGGCCGACCCCCGCTTCCCATTCCTGCAGACGGTGACCACGTCTTACCCCGGCGGCACCCTGGTGCTGGTGAGCGGCCCGCTGGCCAGGGAGATCGGCATCGATTCCGGCGGCGGCTGCATGGGCCCCGGCTTCCGGGCCAATGCCACCATCGGCCGCACCGTCAGCTTGGTGCTGCTCGACGTGTGTCGCGCCCTGCCGGGCCAGGCCGACCTGGCGGCGCAGGGCTCGCCGGCCAAGTTCACCTACTGCTTCGCCGAGAACGACGAAGCCAGCCCCTGGGAGCCGCTGCACACCGAGCGTTACGACGCCGGGACCACCTGCGTCTACGTCGGGAAGTGCGAGGGGCCGCATCAGGCGATGGACTACCTGGGCAATACGCCGGAAACCATCCTCGGCTCGATCGCCAGCACCGCCACCTCGCTTGGCAGCAACAACGCCTACCAGCCGGGCGACCTGGTGGTGGCCCTCTGCCCCCACCACGCGCGGGTGATCGCCAGCGCGGGATGGAGCAAGGACGACGTGCGCCGCTACCTGTTCGAGAGGACGCGCAACCCGCGCGAGCTGCTGCGGGATCGGGGGCTGGTGCCCATCTGGCCCAAATGGATGCAGGAGCTGGACGACGTGCCCGTGGTAGCCCGGCCTGAGGACATTATCGTTGTGGTGGCAGGCGGCCCCGGCCCGCAGTCCGGCACCATCCTGCCCTGGGGGATCGGTCCCGCCGTGCTCCGGCCGGTGACGCTGGCCGATGGACGGCCGGCGCGCCGCATCGAGGAATTCAGAAGGAAAACGTAGCGGGCAGCCCTTCCGTCACCCGACATAGTGTTTGGTACAGGGTTTACAATGGTCACAGAGTTTTGCCTCCACATCGCGTGAGGAATTGTGTTGCGAGTGACCTTGCATCTATACTCCCACCTGCGGGCGATGACCGGCCAGCGGCACATGCCGCTCGACATGCCGGAGGGCGCCACGGTTGGCGACGCCCTGGCCGCGCTGGTGGAGCGCTACCCGGATACCCGGCCCGTGGTATACTACCGCGGTGGTGGCCTTGGCGTGCGTCTGGTCCTGAACGACCAGGACGCCGCCCCGGACCAGCCGCTGCACGACGGCGACGAGCTGGCATTGCTGCCGCCGGTCGGCGGCGGTTTGTGGTAGACTACTACTTGAATATTGCAGCATCGAAAACATAGGAGGACTACATTGGCGAAGAAAGAGTTCAAGGGGATCGTTCCACCCATCCTCACCCCACTCAATCCGGATGAGACGGTCGACAAGGCTTCGATGAAGCGGCTGGTCAAGTACCTGCTGGACAACGGCGTGCACGGCATCTGGGCTACCGGCACCACCGGTGAGTTCGCCGCCCTGACCGACAAGGAGCGCATCATCGCCATCGAGACCATCGTGGAGGCGGTCAACGGCAGAGTGCCCATCATCGCCAACGTCGGCGACGCCGGCAGCAAGCGCTCGGCGGAGCTGGGCCTGGCCGTCAAGAACAGCGGCGTCGACGCCATCGCCACGACGCCCCCGTACTACTATCCAAACTCGCAGGACGAGCTGCTGGAGCACTTCCGCTACGTCCACGACAAAGTAGGGCTGCCCGTCTTCATCTACAACATCCCGCCCACCGTGAAGGTGACCGTGAACCCGGATACCATCGTCAAGCTGGCGAAAGAAGGCTCCGTGGTCGGCATCAAGGACTCCTCGGGCCAGGGCGAGGCGTTCGCCGACCTGGTGATGGCCTGCGACCTGGCCGGCGTGGAGCTGATCCGCTTCCTGGGCACGCGCGCCCGCATCAGCACCTGCCGGGCGGTGGGCGCTCACGGCGACATCCCCAGCGGCTCCAACCTGTTCCCCGCCTTCGCCGTGAAGGCCTGGGAGCTGGGCGAGGCCGGCAAGCTGAAGGAGGCCCGCAAGTACGACGACCTCATCCTCAAGGCCTCCAAGATTATGGGCCTCGGCAAGGGCGGCTGCGCGAACGCCGGCACCTGCGCGGGAATGAAGTCGGCCCTGAAGATTATGGGCATCCTGGACAGCGACACCGTGACTGCGCCGCTGCGCCCGTACACCGCCGAGGAGAAGGCGCAGATCCCCCCTATCCTCAAAGAAGTGGGCTTGATATAGGCAGGCCCGCGCCGGCCGCACGGCGGGGCATCAGAACACCGGGGAGGGCCCGCGGGCCCTCCCCGGCCACGTTTCCGGCGACCGCTTCTTGACAAATGCACCATAGTGATATATGTAGCTTGTACACGCGTCTGGCATCTGCGCAGCCGCCGCGATGTGGTTTGCTTTGCTTGACAGCACGTTCGCGGCTGCTATATGATTGCCCTGATAGAGAAAGAAACCAGGAACGACCGCGCTTCCCACGGCCGTCTCCGGTTGGCCAAGGAAGGCTGGCCACGGGATGCTGCTAGAAAACGTAAATAGCCCTGCAGACCTCAAGCGCCTGAGCATCGACGAACTCAAGATTCTGGCAGAGGAGATCCGCCAATCCCTGCTGGACACGGTAACCCGTACCGGCGGCCATCTCGCTTCTAACCTAGGCGCTGTGGAGCTTACCCTCGCCCTGCACACCGTGTTCGACACGCCGCGCGACAAGATCGTCTGGGATGTCGGGCACCAGAGCTACGTGCATAAAGTGCTGACCGGGCGGCGGCGGCAGTTCGATACGCTCCGCCAGTACGGCGGCATGAGCGGGTTTCCCTGCCCCGACGAAAGCCCGCATGATGCCTTCGGCGCGGGCCACGCCAGCACCTCCATCTCAGCGGCCTTGGGCCTGGCGGTAGCGCGCGACCTCAAGGGCGAGGACAGTCACATCATCGCCGTGATCGGCGATGGGGCGATGACTGGCGGGCTGGCCTACGAGGGGCTGAACAACGCCGGCCAGATCGCCACCCGGCTCATCGTCCTCCTCAACGACAACGGCATGTCCATCTCCAGCAATGTCGGGGCCATCGCCAAGCATCTCAACCGGCTCCGCAGCGACCCCCGCTATTCGCGCGCCAAGAAGCGCTTCGAGCTCGTGGTCAGGAGCCTGCCCCTGGGCGAGTTCGTCCTGGAAGGCGTCCGGCGCGTCAAGAACGGCCTGAAGGGACTGGTGATGCCCACCCTGCTATGGGAGCAGTTGGGGTTCACCTATCTCGGGCCGATAGACGGCCACGACCTGCGGCTGTTGCAGGAAACGCTGCGCCAGGCCAAGACCTTCGATGACCCCACCGTCGTGCACGTCGTCACCAAGAAGGGGAAGGGCTACTACCCGGCCGAAGAGGACGCGGTGAGCTTCCACGGCGTGGCGCCGAACGGCACCAAGAAAGCCGCCGCGCCATCGTATACCAAGGTCTTCAGCGATACGCTGATCCGCCTGGCCAGAGCGAACCCGCACGTCGTGGCCATCACCGCGGCGATGCCGGATGGCACCGGTCTGGTCCCCTTCGCCAAGGAGTTCCCCAACCGCTTCTTCGATGTCGGGATCGCCGAGGAGCATGCCGTCACCTTCGCCGCGGGCCTGGCCCGGCAGGGCATCCGTCCGGTGGTAGCCATATACAGTACCTTCCTGCAGCGGGCCTACGATCAGGTTGTGCACGACGTCTGCATGCAGAACCTGCCGGTCGTCTTCGCCATCGATCGCGCCGGCATCGTCGGCGACGATGGCCGGACGCACCAGGGGGCCTTCGATATCGCTTTCCTGCGCCATATACCGGAGATGGTGGTGATGGCCCCCAGGGACGAGAATGAGCTTCAGCATATGCTCGCCACCGCCCTGGAACACAACGGGCCGGTCGCCATCCGCTATCCGCGGGGAAGCGGCGTGGGCGTCCCCCTTGACGGCAGGCTCACGCCGATACCCATCGGCCGGGCCGAGGTC